>JBEVLT010000278.1:0-11287 GCA_040509055.1 Chitinophagaceae bacterium | reverse complement strand
ATCTGCCGGTGCAGATGGCTTTTTTATTTTTACCTAGTACTTAATTCTATACGCCGGAAGGAGCGGTTTCAGGCTGTTCCGGCCGGTTTACTTTTGGTTTCCTCCCTGGCAGGCGCAGAAGATCCCTGCCAGTTGATCAGTTCAGCTACCAGGGCCGTCCAACCCGTCTGGTGACAGGCGCCGAGCCCCCTGCCCGTATCGCCATGAAAATACTCATAGAATAGCAACAGGTCTTCATTACCGGGCTGCCGGTAAAACCAGCTGTAATCGCCAAAAGACCGGCAACCGCCCTCTTTATTCTTTTCAAACAGGCTGATCACCCGTTTGGTCAACTGGTCGGCCACCTCCACCAGGTTCATCTTGTTTCCCGACCGGCTGGGATATTCCACCTGCAACGTATTGCCATAAAACTCACCGTATCTCCGAAGCGACTGGATGATCAGAAAATTGATCGGCATCCACACCGGTCCGCGCCAGTTGGAATTGCCACCGAAAAGATTGGATGTAGAGTCGCCGGGATCGTACTGGATACTGTAGGCAGTGCCATCTACCACCACGGAATACGGATGCGCTTCGTGGTATTTGGACAAGGCGCGAATGCCGCCTTCGGATAAAAACTCCGCTTCGTCCAGCAACCGTTTGAGCATGTCGATCAGGCGGTCCTTGGGCACCAGCGACAGCAGGATCTCGCCGTCGTCGCTCCGTTCTTCATTGGGCCAAAACTTATTGTTCTTTTTGCGATAGTTTTCAAACCAGGTAATGCGTTTTTTAAAATCCTTTAGCTGGTCCGTAGCTTTTTTGCTGATGGTGGACACGGCATAGAGAGACGTAATGCCCACGATAGACTGTATGCGCAGCGGTACCGGGTCGGCGTCGCCCACACACAATACATCATAAAAAAAGCGGTCGTCCTCGTTCCATAGCCGGTGCTCGTTCAGCGATTCGGCGATCAATACAAAATGCTCGAAAAATTTGGTCGCTGTATCCTCGAACGAAGGATCGTGCAGGGCGATCTCGATGGCAATGTCCATCATGTCCAGCGCATAGGTACCCATCCAGCTGGTACCATCGGCCTGCTCCAGCTTCATCGGTCCCGGGGTATGAAAGCTGCGGTCGAAAACGCCGATATTGTCCAGCCCCAGGAACCCGCCTTCGAAAATGTTGTTGCCACGGATATCCTTGCGGTTGATCCACCAGGTAAAGTTGATCAGTAATTTCTGAAACACCTTTTTCAGGAACACCACGTCGCCGCTGCCCTTTTGCTTTTTCTCAATATTATACACCTGCATGGCCGCCCAGGCCTGCACCGGCGGGTTCACTTCACTGAAATTCCATTCGTAAGACGGCAGCTGTCCGTCCGGCTTCATGTACCACTCCCGCATCATCAGCAAGAGCTGGTGTTTGGCAAAGTTGGGGTCCACGATGGCCATGGGTATACATTGAAAGGCGAGGTCCCAGGCGGCATACCAGGGATATTCCCATTTATCGGGCATCATGATGATGTCCTGGTTTTTCAGGTGTGTCCAGTCGTTGTTGCGGCCGTTCATTTTGCTGATGCTGACGCGGGTGATACCGTCGTCGGTATTCAGCCACCGCTCCACGTCGAAGTGATAGTATTGCTTGCTCCACAGCAGGCCGGCCAGCGCCTGGCGCTGCACATTGGCCATATCCGGACTGATACCCGGCGGCAATATGGCCGCATAAAAATCATCGGCCTCCTTCTTGCGCGTATCGAAAATGCTCTTGAAACCGGGCGCAAAGGGCGTCTCCGTCAGCTTATCGTTCAGCCGGCAATAAATGGTCTTCGTGGCCCCGCCGGCGATCTTCATTTTGTAAACAGGGGAGAACTTGGTGCCTGTTTTCTTTTTTGATAGTTCTGCCACGTTCTTTCCCTGGATGATGGCATCGTGAAAGGCATCGCGCACAAAGATGGTTTCGTTCGGTATGCCCTTAATCTTGTGGGTATTCGTTTCGTTTTCCGTAAACAGGCATTTGTCCGGCGCCTGGAAATAAAAATAATAGTTACCAAGCCGCCGGTGTTCCGCCCGCACCGTCGTTTTGTCGATCAGGGAAAGGGACGGCTTTTTCTTCAGCTGGCCATACTGCCACCGGTTGTAAAACCACAGGGTAGGCAGCAGCGTGATCTCGGCGGCCTTGTGATACCGGTTGGTGATGTCGATCCGGATGAAAATATCTTTTGCACTCTGCTTGGCATAGGTGGTCTTTACATCGAAATACTGGTTGTTGTCAAATACGCCGGTATCCAGTATCTCGTATTCCGGGTCGTTCTTGGTGCGTTTCCGGTTCTCTTTCCTGAGCTGGTCATAGGGGAAGGCCTGCTGGGGATATTTATACAGGTGCTCCATGTAGTAATGCGTAGGAACATTGTCGAGATAATAATACAACTCCTTTACGTCCTCACCATGGTTGCCCTGGGGATTGCCCAGGCCGAACAGCCGTTCCTTCAGGATGGTATCATGGCCATTCCACAATGCCAAACCAAAACACAGGTTACCAAAATAATCGGAAATACCGGCCAGCCCGTCTTCGCCCCACATATAGGCCCGGCTATGCGCCTGGTCGAACGGGAAATAATTCCATACATCCCCATGTGCGCTATAGTCTTCGCGTACCGTTCCCCATTGCCGTTCGCTCAGGTAAGGGCCCCATTGCACCAGGGGTACCGGCTTCCCTGCATTAACTGCCAGTCGCTGATGTTCTGCTGTCATTGAATAATTTATAAACTACCGGCAAGCTTCGTTATACCTGCAGCCGATTGCCGGACAGGCAATTGACCGTCGTATTGTGAAATTAACACATCAGGTTCAATTATACCCTGTGCAATGGGTAAAAACTGTACCAGTTATCAATACCGGTGAATGAGATCGGCAAGTATCTTTTTATCGGTGTCCGTGATCCGGTTCAGCGTATCGGATGGAACAAAGTGGATCTTGAAGGATTGGATGGCCGCCATGCTGTCTTTGGTGTTATACCCCACGATGCGCAGCGCCTGCAGAGCGTTGAAATTGACCGGTACCTGCGTATGCGTGGTATCGTACCACACACCGAACCCGCTGCCGGCCAGGCGCTGCCACGGAAACTGGCGGCTTGGGTCCACTTTCCGGCCTGGCGCCACATCGGCATGGCCGATGAAATTTGATACCGGTATGTTGTACGCCCTTTTCAGCCGGCCCAGCAGATCGAGCAGACTATTGATCTGCGCTTCGGTAAAGGGTTCCGATCCGTTGTTGTCGATCTCGATGCCGATGCTGCTGCTGTTGATATCGGAGTTATTGCCCCATTTGCTTACGCCGGCATGGTGCGCCCGCAGCAGGTCGTTGAGCATATGGTACACGATACCGTCGCGGCAGATGACATAGTGAGCGCTGACCTGTGTGCGCGTAAGCGTAAATGTTTTCAGGGTTTGTTCGCAACTGCCCTGCGCTGTATGATGAATGACCACGAAATTGGGGCGCCGCAGGCTGAAATTGGTGGTGCCCACGAAGCCCGGCGCATTGCTTACCGAATCGATCAGCGGGTATTGCCGCAAGAGCTTCGCAAATGCTTTCGCCTGGTTTTTATAGGCTTTGTTCGTATCGCTGTAGGGTTTGGGAGTGCAGCCCTGGATCAGCACCAGCAGCAGGAAAACGGGAAGTATGCTTTTCATTTGAAAGGCAACTTACATATTTCTACGGTATTGCCCGCCTACTTCGTACAGCGCATGGGTGATCTGCCCGAGCGAACAGTACCTGACCGTTTCCATCAGTTCGGCAAACAGGTTGCCGTTTTGAATAGCAGCCGTCTTCAACCGGTCAAGCATCTCCACTGCTTTGGCTTCATTACGCTGGCGGAAAGCACGCAGGTTTTCAATTTGCTGTTCCTTTTCTTCCGTAGTGCTCCGGATCACTTCGCCGGGAATAATGGTGGGACTGCCTTTTTTATTCAGGAAAGTGTTCACCCCGACCAGCGGCAGCTCACCGGTATGCTTCTGGTGCTCGTAATACAGGCTTTCCTCCTGTATCTTGTTGCGCTGGTACATCCGTTCCATGGCGCCCAGTACGCCGCCGCGCTCTGTCAGGCGGTCGAATTCCGTCAACACGGCTTCTTCCACCAGATCAGTCAGCTCTTCGATGGCAAAAGAACCCTGGATGAAGTTTTCCGTTTTAGCCGAGCCCAGCTCGCGGTTGATGATGAGCTGGATGGCCATGGCCCTGCGCACACTCTCTTCGGTAGGCGTGGTGATGGCCTCGTCGTAGGCATTGGTATGAAGGGAATTGCAGTTGTCATAGATGGCGTACAGCGCCTGCAGCGTGGTGCGGATATCGTTGAAATCGATCTCCTGCGCATGCAGGCTGCGGCCCGATGTCTGGATATGGTATTTCAGCATCTGGCTGCGCTTGTTGGCGTTGTACTTATACTTCATGGCCTTGGCCCAGATACGCCGCGCCACCCGCCCGATCACGCTATACTCGGGGTCCATGCCGTTGCTGAAAAAGAACGAGAGGTTGGGCGCAAAATCGTCGATATTCATGCCGCGGCTCAGGTAATACTCTACGTAAGTAAACCCGTTGGCCAGCGTAAACGCCAGCTGGGTGATGGGATTGGCGCCTGCCTCGGCAATATGATAGCCGCTGATGGAGACGCTGTAAAAGTTGCGGACCTTTTGGGTGATAAAATATTCCTGCACGTCGCCCATCAGCTTCAGGGCAAACTCAGTAGAGAAAATACAGGTGTTCTGCGCCTGGTCTTCTTTCAGGATATCCGCCTGCACCGTGCCGCGTACCTGCTGCAGGGCGGTTTGTCTGCACTGCTCGTACACATCGGCCGGCAGCACTTCGTGGCCGCTCAGCCCGAGCAATTTCAGACCCAGGCCATCATTGCCTTCCGGCAAACTGTCGCCCGAATACACGGGACGGGAAGAAGTGCCAAATTTTCTGCCCAGCGCTTCTTCCACCAGGTGCCACTTATCATTGGCAGCGATCCATTTTTCACATTGCTGGTCGATGGCGGCATTCATGAAGAAGGCCAGCAGCATCGGCGCCGGGCCGTTGATGGTCATGCTCACGGAGGTACGCGGATCGCAGAGGTCGAAGCCGCTGTAGAGTTTTTTGGCATCGTCCACGGTCGCAATGCTTACCCCGCTGTTGCCGATCTTGCCGTAAATATCCGGGCGGTGATCAGGGTCTTCGCCATATAACGTCACGCTGTCAAACGCAGTGGACAATCGCTTGGCCGGCTGGCCGGCACTTACGTAGTGAAATCGTTTGTTGGTCCGCTCCGGTCCACCCTCCCCGGCAAACATGCGCGTCGGGTCTTCGCCTTCCCGCTTCAGCGGAAATACCCCGGCGGTGAACGGAAAATGTCCCGGCACGTTTTCCTGCGCCTGCCAGCGCAGCAGGTCGCCCCAGTCTTTGTATGAAGGCAACACCACTTTGGGAATACGCGTACCCGACAGGCTGGTGCTGTACATGTCCTGCCGGATCACTTTGTCGCGCACCTTGTATTCATAATGATCTTGCTGGTAGGCTTTCTTTTTCCCGGGCCAGTTCGTCACCAGCTTTTTGGCAACGGGCGTCAGCTGACCGGTATAAAAATCGATCTGCTGCTGAATGGTATGCAACAGTTCCGGGGCGGCTTTGCCCTGCAGGGTTTCGAGTACTCCGTGCAGCTGGTACAGCCTGGATGCAATGGCGGATTGCTCCTGCACCAGCTTGTCATAATCACGGCTGGCCCCGCTGATCTCGCTCAGGTAGCGGACCCGGCTGGCGGGGATCACGGCCTGTGAGACTTGGGCCGTTTGTGCAAAATGAAAATCGCCAAAGGAAATGCCTGCTTTTTCTTCTACCTTTTTCAGCAGCAGCTTAAATAAATGATTTACGCCCTCGTCGTTGAACTTGCTGGCCATGGTGCCGATCACGGGCAGTTCACTGTCTTTGGCTGCAAAAAGTTGATGATTTCGCTTGTATTGTTTCCGCACGTCGGCCAGGGCATCCAGCGCACCGGCCTTGTCGAACTTGTTGATGCAGATCAGGTCGGCATAGTCCAGCATGTTGATCTTTTCCAATTGCGAAGCGGCGCCATATTCCGGCGTCATCACGTACATGCTGATGTCGCAATAATCCAGGATGGATGCATCGCTTTGCCCCACGCCAGCCGATTCCAAAATAATAAAATCGAACCCGGCTTCTTTGCAGATATCGATGGCTTCCTGCACATGCCGGCTCAGGGCCCGGTCGCTTTCACGGGTGGCCAGCGAACGCATATAGGCACGCGGGTGAGAGATCGCATTCATCCGGATCCTGTCGCCCAGCAGGGCGCCGCCGGTCTTTTTCTTGGAAGGATCGACCGAAATAACTGCAATGGTTTTGCCGAGGAAACTGTTGAGATACCGCCTGACGATCTCGTCGGTGACCGAGGATTTGCCGGCTCCGCCGGTACCGGTAATGCCTAAGACGGGGATGATTTTTGGAAGATGGTTGCCGGATGACGGATGATCGTCTGCAGATGACGAACCGACTTTCGACTCTTGCCTTTTAACTTCTGACTGACTTCCGTTCTCTGCATTTGTGATCTTTCGGGCAATCTCCCTCACATCCTTCGCCTCTTCCAGTTTCAGCGGGCTGCTATACTTCCCGGTGCCGTTCAGCTGCACATCGCAGTTGCGGATCACGTCCTCGATCATGCCTTCCAGCCCCATGTGCCGGCCATCGTCCGGCGAGTAGATGCGGGTAATGCCGTATTGGTGCAGCTCCTCTATTTCGCCGGGCAGGATGGTGCCGCCGCCGCCGCCGAATATCTTTATATGCCCGCAATCATTTTCCTCCAGCAGGTCCTTCATGTATTTGAAAAACTCGAGGTGGCCGCCCTGGTAGCTGGTGATGGCAATGCCCTGCACATCTTCCTCGATGGCTGTTTCCACGATCTCTTTGACCGAACGGTTATGACCAAGGTGAATGATCTCTGCCCCTTTGCTTTGCATGATGCGCCGCATGATATTGATGGCCGCATCATGCCCGTCGAACAGGGAGGCGGCGGTAACGATCCGTACTTTATGAATGGGAGTATATGCCATGGAGCTGCAAAAATACTAAAAACGGGCTGACACAAACAGTTGTTAGTTACATAAAAGAAGAGACGCCAACAAGGGCAAAGTCTTGGTTTCTTTCTACTTTTGGCCACTTTTTATGACAAAGACCTGCCTGATCATCGTATTCAATCACCGGTATGATAAAAATATACCGGTGCTGGAGAAAATATATGCCGGGCGGTTTTCCGCAGTATACTTCCTGGTGCCGTTTTACGATGGACATCACCCGCAGGTGATCCCTGTGTATGAAAGCTCCAATTACTTCCAGTCATTCTTTGCGCAGGGTTATCACCGCTTCTTCCGGGAGGAGTTCACGCATTATCTGTTCCTTGGCGATGACTGCATCCTGAACCCGGCCCTGAACGAATCCAACCTGCTGCAGCAGACCGGCCTGCCGGCAGATGCGGATTTTATCTCCGGGCTCATTGATTTTAGCATTACCCAGGACCAGGGCTGGTGGCATGCATTCAAGGGTATTGATTTTTTCACCAACCGCAAGGGAGCTGAAATAAAAAGAGAGCTGCCTGACCGGGAGGAAGCGGTCAAAAAATTCGCCCATCACGGGCTGACCGTTCGCCCGCTCTCGGCAGCAAATATTTTCGGCATGCGGAGGCCACCGCATATGGGCCGGTGGCAATACTGGGGCATGAAACAATTTTATTACCGGTTCAAGTGGAAAAACTACCGGAAAAACGGCCGGATCGAACTGCCGTACCCGGTGGCGGGTTCTTATGCCGATATCGTGATCGCCACCAAAGAAAGCGTATACGATTTTTGCCGGTATTGCGGCATCATGGCGGCTGCCGGGCTGTTTGTAGAAATCGCCATTCCCACGGCCATGATCCTGGCTTCGCAAAAGATCGCGCAGGAAAAAGACCTGCGCCTGCAGGGAAAAGCCCTGTGGTCGG
Source organism: Chitinophagaceae bacterium (assembly GCA_040509055.1). Taxonomy (GTDB): domain Bacteria; phylum Bacteroidota; class Bacteroidia; order Chitinophagales; family Chitinophagaceae; genus JAJKIP01. Next base: position 3,292 of record JBEVLT010000278.1, on the reverse strand, counting down.
CGCCTGAGGTGGAAGCGGTTGAAAAAAAACACAACCGGTCATTGCGCTCGCTGCAGAACGGTTTTCCCGCAGATCAGCTATATTACCATCCTGTCAAACTATCCAAATGGGACAACGACCTGTAAAAAAGTTTATCGTCATCACCAGCATATTCCCGCCTACCGTGGCCGTAGAAGCGTTTGCAGGCCTCGAAGAGTACCAGCTTATCGTGGTGGGGGATAAAAAGACACCGGCCGGCTGGCAGGCCGCCAACTGTACCTATCTCGATGTGGAGGCCCAGCTGCAGCTGTCTTCCTCGCTGGCCCGGGCCATCCCCTTCAATCATTATGGCCGCAAGATGATGGGCTATGTATATGCCCTGCAACAGGGCGCCGACGTGATCATCGATACGGATGACGACAATATCCCGTACGATGGCTGGCAATTCCCTTCGTTCGACGGCCGGTTTCGCTCCACCCTGCCGGGCCTGGGCTGGGTAAACGTATACCATCACTATAGTGAACAGCCGATCTGGCCGCGCGGGTTGCCGCTGCGCCATATCAATGACAGCCGGGACAAGCTGCAATGGCAGGAAACGGAAACAGACCAGTCCATCGGCATCTGGCAGGGCCTGGCAGATGAAGACCCTGATGTGGATGCCATTTACCGGCTTACGTCCAATACGCCCTGCATCTTCCGGAAAAAAGAACCGATCGTATTGGAGAAAGGCACCGTTTGCCCTTTCAATTCACAGAATACCGCCATTCGCAGGGAGCTGTTCCCGCTTTTATTCCTTCCGTCTTTCGTCACCTTCCGCTTCACCGATATCCTGCGGGGTATCATTGCGCAGCCTGTCCTGTGGCAGCAGGGATATAAGCTCGGCTTTACCGAAGCCACGGTAGTACAGAAAAGAAACGAGCACGATTACTTCAAAGATTTCGAAAGCGAGGTACCCATGTACCTGCACACGGAAAAGGCGCTGGAAGCCGTTATCGCGGCAACCGGGCCGGGTTCGGTAAAAGACAACCTGTACAACGCCTATGAAGCGCTGCTTGCGATCAATGTGGTGGAGCCACGCGAGATGACCGTGCTGAACGAATGGCTCAAACATTGCTGAGCTCCCCGAAGTTAAACTCTACATTTGTCCTATGCAGGAGATCATCCATTCCATAAAAACACTGTATGCCAGCTGGGCCGGTGCCGAACCGGACTCGCTGGATGTATTGCCTCAATCCGGCAGCGAACGGCGTTATTTCCGCCTGTATGGCCCGGACCGGGTGGCGATCGGGACCTTCGGCGCCAATATCAGCGAGAACGAAACTTTTATTTATTTCTCGCAGCAGTTCCGCAAAAAAAACCTGGCCATACCGCAGATCCTCGCCGTAAGCGACGATAAAAAATTTTACCTGCAGGAAGACCTGGGCAATACTTCGCTGCTCGACAGGCTGGAAGCAGAGGGCTTCGTACAACCGGTCTACGATCTGTTTGTCAGCAGCCTGGAAGCGCTGGCAACCTTGCAGGTAAAAGGCGACAAAGGACTGGACTACGGCATGTGCCTGACCAGTAAGGAATTTGGCAAGCAGGCCATCATGTCTGACCTTTTATACTTCAAATATTACTTCCTTGATGCCCTGCGTAAGCCCTACGACAAACAAAAGCTGATCGACGATTTTGAAGCGCTGAGCACTTACCTCACGCACACGGAGTACAAGTACTTTATGTTCCGCGATTTCCAGAGCCGGAACATCATGGTGAAGGAGGATGACAGCGTACACTTTATCGACTACCAGGGCGGCATGAAAGGCGCCCCCCAATACGATGTGGCATCGATGCTGTGGCAGGCGCGCGCCAACCTGCCGGATGAGTGGAAAACCAACCTGCTGGAAGACTACATGACCGTTTTTGAGCAACTGACGGACACTCCGCTTGACCGGGCTACCTTCCGCAGCCAGTACAATGGCTATGTACTGATCCGCATCCTGCAGGTGCTGGGCGCCTACGGGTTTCGCGGGTTGTTTGAGCGCAAAGCACAGTTCCTTACCAGCATCCCGCTGGCCCTGCACAACCTGAAAGATTTTTTTCACAAACAAAGCTTTGGCATTTCGGTACCCGAATTCCGCAAGGTACTGGACCTTTGCGTGTCCGACGAGATCGTCGAACGGTTCACCCCGGTACAGGCTACCGAACAAACACCGCTGACGGTGACGGTCAGCAGCTTTTCCTACCGCAACGGCATTCCCCCGGACACCTGCGGAAACGGCGGCGGTTTCGTGTTTGACTGCCGCGGCATCCTGAATCCCGGCCGCATCGATCAATACAAAACGCAGCATGGCCGCGACAAAGCCGTAAAGGATTACCTGGAGCAGCAGACGAAAATGCAGGAGTTTCTCAACAGCGTATTCGATATCGTGGACATCTCCGTAGAGGATTATATCAAAAGAGACTTTGAGCACCTGTCGGTCAACTTCGGGTGCACAGGCGGCCAGCACCGGAGCGTATATGCTGCCGATGCACTGGCCAGGCATTTGCGCAACAAGTTCAAAGTAAAGGTGGAAGTAAAACACCTGGTCCAGGACGCCAAAAACTGGATCAATACATTACCGGTGCCCCAATGAAAGCAATGATCTTTTCCGCCGGCCTGGGTACGCGGTTCAAACCGTGGACCGATCACCACCCCAAAGCACTGGCCGTGGTGAATGGCAAGACCTTGCTGCAACGCAACATCGAATACCTGCAGCAATACGGCATCCGGGAAGTAATCGTGAATGTGCATCATTTTGCAGACCAGATCGTGCAGGCCGTGCAGGACAATGATGGCTGGGGCAGCCGCGTTCTCATCAGCGACGAGACGGATGCCGTGCTGGAAACAGGAGGCGGATTACTGAAGGCAAAAGATCTTTTTACACCCGGCGAACCCTTTATCACCTGCAACGTGGATATACTGACCGACCTGGACCTGGGCCGGCTGATTGCCTTTCATGAAAAAAACAGGCCCCTGATCTCCTTTGGCATCACCAACCGGCTTACGTCGCGCAATTTTCTTTTTGATGACAGTCTCCGGCTCTGCGGCTGGATGAACCAGCAATCCGGCGAGCGGCGTATTGCCCTTGACAAACCCGGGCTGGTGCCGATGGCGTACAGCTGCGTGGTAGTATTTGAATACGATGTTTTCAGGCTGATGCCGTTCACCGGCAAATTTTCCCTGACCGATCTGTACCTTGAGCTGGCCCGGCAGCATACCATTCTCGGGTATGACCACAGCGGCGACCGATGGGTAGATGTGGGCAAGACGGAGAGCGTAGCGGTGGCCGAA
>JBEVLT010000277.1:0-8233 GCA_040509055.1 Chitinophagaceae bacterium | reverse complement strand
TATTAGCTCCATGTCCTGTCATGCGATTGCACCTCGTTCCACTCGGGTGTCGGCGCGAAATAGCTTTTGTTCTTCGGGTGCAGGTGCTTTTTTATTTCTTCTTCCACCAGCTCGATCCCCAGTCCGGGGGCGGTAAGCGGTACATTGGCAAATCCCTTTTCAAACAGCTTGCGGCCGTCCGTTGTTTTCACCAGGCTGTCCCACCAGTCGCTGTCCAGGGAATGGTGCTCAAGAGCCAGAAAATTTTGCGTGGCGGCCGCACAGTGTACGTTGGCCATGAACGAAACAGGAGTGCCGGCAAAGTGCATCGCCATGGCTACGCCGTGTTCTTCTGCATAGTCCCCGATCCGTTTCGTTTCCAGCAGGCCGCCGGAAGTAGCCAGGTCGGGGTGAACGATATCGACAGCGCCGGCATCGATCAGGGGCCTGAACCCATTGAGCAGGTAAATGTCCTCACCGGTCAGTACCGGCGTTTCGAGCGCATCCGACATGGTCTTATACTGGCTGGTATATTCCCAGGGCACCATGTCCTCCAGCCAGGCCAGGCGGTAAGGCTCTGCTTTTTTACCAAAGCGGATGGCATTGTTCAGGTCGAAGTGGCCGTAGTGGTCGGAAGACAGGGGTATCTCGTACCCGATAATGGAACGCACCTCGCTGATGATATTTGCCATTTCATCCAACCCTTTTTCGGTGATCTGTATACCGGTAAACGGGTGCTTTGTATTGGCATAATCCATGTAGCCGCCGTTCCATTGCGCCAGGTTGGCGCCCCAGAACCTGCTGTTCACCAGCGAGCCCGGATTGTTCTTGATCTCGCCGATGGAAATATCCATTTTCAGCCAGGTCATTCCCTGGTCTTCGAGGCGGTGTTTGATCCTTGCCTTGAACTCATCCAGCGTAGGCGCCTCCGGCGTGTCGGCATACATCCGTATTTTATCGCGGTAGCGCCCGCCCAGCAATTGCCAGCAGGGTACATTGTAAGCTTTGCCGCAGAGGTCCCAGAGCGCCATTTCCACGGCACATACACCACCGCCCTGGCGGGCATGACCGCCAAACTGCCGGATCATTTTAAAAAGCATTTCCACGTTGCACGGGTTCTGGTTCAGGATGCGGCTTTTCAGCATCAGGGCATAGCGTTCATCGGCGCCGTCCCTTACTTCACCCAGACCGTAAATGCCCTGGTTGGTATCGATGCGGATGATGGGCGTGCGGCCTACATTCTGGATCACGCAGTAGCGCATGTCCGTTATCTTCAGGTCGGAAGGGCCTGAGTACCGGCTCACCTTCTGCGTGCTTTGGGCAATGATCTCCTCGAAGGGCGAGAGGGCCAGTGCGCCTCCCAGTGTAATACCGCCCAGCGCGGTTTTTTTCAGGAAGGAGCGGCGGTCGTTTTCTTTTTCAGGGTTGTTATTGGTGACGGTGGGTACTGCTATAGCCGGTTCTTTCAAACCGAGCTTCGCCAGGAATTTTTGTGAGGGTGTCATGGTTGTCGTTTTTCAATGAATGAATTGGTTGCGGGAAATTGCTTACCAGGTCCGGTCTTTCATGTATTGATCCAGCTCCGGCCTGGTCATCGGGAGTTTGGACGGGTTGTCGTCCAGCCATTGGAGAAAATCTTTTTTGATCTCCTCCGTCCATTGCATATCGATCTGGCCCGGTGTATATTTTCCTTCCCGCAGGCGCTGGTGGCCAAACAGGTCCCTGAGGCCGATGAATTCGGCGTTCAGCACCACTTCCTGTACCAGGTGAGCGGGAATAAACACGACGCCGCCTTTCTTGGCCAGCACCACATCGCCGGGTAATACGGTGGCCCGGCCGATACGGATCGGTACATTGATGCCGCCCAGCATCATTTGCTGGATATAGGACGGATCATATCCCTTTGTCCAGGCATTGAATCCATCGATCTCTTCCAGGCCTTCCACATCCCGCACCGAGCCGTAAAAGATGACGCCTCTCAGTGATTTGGCATAGATGGCATTGCCGAGGTTATCGCCGATCAGCGTGCCGTCCACGATCTTGCCATAGCTGTCGGCCACGTACACATCGCCGTTGCTCAATACATCGATCGGCCAGGAATTGGTAGCCCCGATCCGTCCTTCGGTCCTGCCTTTTTCTTTGATGAGCTTGTCCAGGTCGGGCCGGAGCGGCAGGTATTGGGCGGTGACCACGCGGCCGGACATGACGGAGTCGGGGTGTAGCACCATCCAGTCGCCTTCGAATTGGTTTTGATAACCTTTGTTGCGCAATATGCCCCAGGCTTCTTCGAGGTGAATATTTTTAACGCGTTCGAGCAATTGATCCGGTACTTTCGGCCGTCCGTCCGGCGATCGTTCACCGGTCCATTCGGGCGTTAATGCTTTTATCTGATCGCTTGTCAGGGTGACCTGTTGGGCGCCCGCCGTCAGCGATGCATACAGCAGCAGGAAAGGAAAGATTTTTTTTCTCATATGGCTGTCAGTTTGGTTCGTGAAAGAAGGGTTAGGCTGCTATTGCAGGTTGGCGATTTCTTCAAACTCGTCAAAGAGCTTGACGCTTAGTTTTTCAAACAGGACCGAATATTTTGTATAGACCGCATGGTTTTGCCGGACCGGCTTATACGTGTCGGGCAATACAACAGTGCGGGCCGCTTCGTCCAGGTTTTTGTAAATCCCCATTTCCGTAGCGCTCAGCAGGAAGGCGCCCCGGCTGACGCTGTTGGTATTCTTGCTGATATGGACGGGCTTGTTAAAAATATCGGCGATCAGTTGTGTGCAGAAAGGGATAGCCGCAAAGCTGCCATTTGCAGAAATGGTTTTAATGGTCCGGTGTTCTTCCAGGGTTTTGCCGATGCTGTAGATGCCATATAAAATGCCTTCGATCGTGGCCCGGATAAAATGTTTGCGTTCATGGTTGATATTTAACCCGAAGAACACACCTCTTGCATTGGCATTCCAGATCGGCGCTCTTTCTCCCAGCAGGTAGGGCAGGAACAGCAGCCCATCTGATCCTGCAGACACCTGTGCGGCATCCTTGATCAGGTCCTCCATGCAGCTCTCGATGTCGTATGAATTTTTAAAATCGCCGAATTGCCTGGCAAACCATTCGAATACCAGCCCGCCGTTGTTGGTGGGTCCGCCGGATACATAATAGTCTTCTGCAAGGATATAGTTGAAGAACCGTTGCTTTTTATCCTGTAATACTTCTTTGCCCACTACCCGCATGGCCCCGCTGTCTTCGATGGTGATCGTGGCTTTCCCGTCGTCCCATACCCCTGCGCCCAGTGTGGCAAAGCATCCATCGCTGGAGCCGGCCAGGATCTTTGTTTTGGCCGGCAGCCCAAGCGAAGTCTGGTACTGCTTGCGAAGCTTGGCGGTGGAATAGAAGATGGGCACACAGTCAGGCAATTTGCCGGCGGTGATACCTGCGTATTTCAACGAGTCGGGCTCCCAGTCTTTGGTATGAATGTTCAGCAGACCGGTAGCCGAGGCCAGGCTGTAATCGATGATGTACTCACCGGTCAGCTGCTGTATGATATAGCTTTTGATGGAAAGGAATTTCCAGGTCTGCCTGAACCGTTCTTTGTCATGGTCTTTCAGCCAGGCGATCTTTATCATGGGCGACATGGGGTGAATAGGCGTGCCGGTGGCATGATAAACCGCTTCGCCCAGGGCGGAGTTTTTCAGGGTCTGCGCTTCCTTTTTGCCCCTGTTGTCCGCCCAGGTGATGGCATTGCCGAGGGGAACCCCGTTGCGGTCGATCGGCAGCACGCTGTGCATATAGGCGCTGAAACAGATGCAGGTGACCTTGATTTTTTGCGGGTGGATCTTCTCGGCCAGGAAGGTCTTCAATACATAGAGCATCGTGATAAAGATCTGCTCGGGGTCCTGTTCGCTATGATCCGGGTCGGGATGAAAAGTGGGATAGGAACCCCTGGCAAAGCCGATCACACTTCCCTTCAGGTCAAATGCATGCACCCTTACGGCGTTTGTTCCCAATTCGATGCTTATTATACAGTCCATAATAGCGGAGTTAAGGTTTGTTGTTGGAAATATTTCTTTTTCTGAACTCACTGGGCGTATAGCCGGTCAGTTTTTTGAACGTGGTGGAAAAATGCTGCGACGAATAGAACCCGGTGTCGAGCGCTATATCCGTTACGCTGATATCCTGCTTCTTTAATAATTTGATCGCTTCGGAGATCCGGATGTTGATCAGGTAGTTGATCGGGGAAAACCCGGAAAAGTTTTTCACCTTTTCATTGAACAGGGTGGTTCCCATGCCTGCTACGGCTGCCATTTCCTCTACGGTCCATTGGTGCGAGAGATTTTGCCGGAGTGTTTGCTCCAGCTGCAGGAAGGCCCTGGGAAAATCCCTGCCGGAATTGGTTTGCCTGGTCAGCTGGCGGGTAATGGTAATGAACAGTTCGTCGATCAGCTGGTTCACCCGTGTGCAATAACCGATCTCGTGGTGGAATAATTCGTTTTGGATGTACTGCAATATGCGGCCGGCCTCGGCCAGCTTGGAAAGCACCAGGGATTTATTCAGCAGCAGGATCTTCCAGATGGCCTGGTTCTCGCTGTCCGACAGGCCGCTCCATTTGCCGGGTACGATCTTTTCCGTTTCATGGTTCTGCACGGTAATATATATCCAGGACAGGCCGCCGATTTCCAGCACCCCTTTTTCGCTGCCAAACTTTTCGCCGGGCAGGATCAGGGCCACATCGCCGGGATAAAGCAGGTAAGGCCGTTCGTTGAGGCTCCATTCAAATTTGCCTTCGATAATATAATAGATGCGGATACAGTCGGCTGCCGATTGGGGCAATGAATTGAACCGGATGGAAGTATTTTTTTTTGTACCCAACTCCAGTATGTGCGGGAACAATTGCAATTCTGCTGATTGCCCCTGCTGAAGTACAAATTGGTTCATGCAAGCTTCGTTATTGGTATTTGTGTACAGGTATCCGGTCTGTTCCGGTACACGTGTATAAAGAAAAGGAATTTATCGCACCGGCTCGTACAAAATTCACCGCTGTTTTATTTTGGAAGTTTTTGTTTGCAGCAGTGGATACTTTGGACGAAGAAATGCCAAACGAATTGCCTGGTTTTGGAACATTTCTATTGTTTCACCAAAATAACTTGCTATATGAAAGAGAATGTAAAGCAGGGATTTTATCCCGGCTTGATCAAACTGCTGTTATCTTCCTTTTTACTCTTTTCTTTTATCACTTCACAATCGCAAACTGTTTCCGGTACCGTATCGGATGAGAGCGGAAAAAAACTTTCCGGCACTTCTGTTATGGTAAAGGGTGCTGCCGGCGGTACTACCACGGATTCATCGGGGCATTACCGTATCAGCGCTGCCGCTGATGCCATACTGGTGTTCAGCTCGGTGGGCTATCTGCCTTTTGAGATACCGGTCAGCGGCCGCTCCGTAATCGATGCGGTATTGCTGACCAGTACAAAAAACCTGGAAGAGGTCGTCATCACGGCCCTGGGTATCAGTAAGCAGGCAAGAGGCCTGGGGTATGCCGCTACCAATGTAAAACCGGAGGACCTGACCATCAACCGTACGCCCAACCTGATGAATGCCCTGCAGGGTAAGGTGGCGGGGGTCAACATCTCTTCGATGGGCACCGGTCCGGGCGGTACTTCCAAAGTACGCATCCGCGGCCAATCGTCTATCTCCGGGCAAAACAACCCGCTGATCGTCATCAACGGTGTGCCGGTGGACAATACCAATTTCAATGACAATACCATCTCGGTGAAAGGCGGCGGGGTGTATGCCGACGGGGGAGATGCCCTGGCAAGCATTAACCCTGACGATATCGAGAACATGACCATCCTGAAGGGCGCCCCGGCTGCTGCCTTGTACGGCTCCCGCGCCAAAGATGGGGTAATCATGATCACGACAAAGACCAAAGGAAAAGCAAAAGGTGTCGGCGTATCGTATAATGTCAACTATACCGATGAAACGCCTCTTGACTTTACCGATTACCAGAAAGAGTATGGCCAGGGAGAAGGCGGCGTGAGGCCTACTGTCATCAACCCCACTTCCGGTCAATGGTCGTTTGGTGAAAAATTTGCACCCGGCATGACGCATATCCTGTTCAACAACCTTACGGTTCCTTACGAGCCGCAGGGCAGCCGGATAAAAGAATTTTACCGCAACGGGAAGAATATCGTGAATACCATTTCGCTGGAGACAGGGGGCGACAAGGGAGGCATGCATCTTTCGCTGACCAATGCGGATTACAAAGGCATCGTACCCAACAACAGCTTTAACCGCAAAGGCATGAACCTGGGCTTCAACTATAATTTATCAGACAAACTGAGCTTCAGCGGCAATGTCAATTATTCCCATGAGTATAATAAGAACCCGCCGAATATAGGTAACCAGGATAATAACATTACGACTTCGCTGATGGGTTTGTCCAACTCGATGCCGCTGAAGGTGCTGGATGAAAATAAATACAATGCCGCCGGCAACGAGTATATCTACTCGCGGTTTATGAACCGTACCAACCCTTACTGGGTGCTGGCAGAACAGTTTCACAATATCCGGCGGGACAGGCTCTTCGGGAATGTAGCCGTTAAGTACAACTTCCTTCCCTGGCTTTTTGCGCAGGGCCGTTTCGGCCAGGACTACTGGTCGCGTGATGAAGACGTCAATAACTTCCCGACCGGCCATGCTACCAGGGGAACGGCTGCGGCCACGGTAGCGGGATTCGTAAACGGGATCTATACACAGGAATCCCGCCGCTTCCGGGAAACGAACCTCGACTTTTTGATCAGCGCCAACAAGCAGTTCGGCGATTTCGATGTCACGCTTACCGGCGGGGGCAACCAGATGCGCAAGCGGCTGGATGTAAACAACGTCCAGGTAACGGACTTCGTGGTCAGGGGCCTTTACACCGTTACGAACGGAAGAGGGAAGGACCCTGTTTATACACTGATCGAGCAGGGAGTGAATTCCCTGTATAGCTCGGCCGAGGTTTCCTGGAACAGGACGCTGTACCTGAACGGAACGGTGAGGAACGATTGGTTCTCTACCCTGTCCCCGGAGAACAGGAGTATCCTGTATCCCTCGGTATCGGGTTCGTATGTGTTTTCGGAAACGCTGAAGAATATACCCTGGCTGACCTTTGGAAAGATCAGGGTCGGTTATGCAGAAGTGGGCAGCGATGGCGATGTGGCGCCTGCTTCCGATCAGTTGTATTATGTGATCAATGCCAATACGATCAATAATCCGGCAGGTACGCCTGTTTCCGTAGGAAGCCCTGTGCTTGCTGCCGGTTCAGCAACCGGAACAATCCTGCCCAACCCGCTGCTGAAACCGAGCCGCACACAGGAAACGGAAATCGGTTTGGAGATGAAGATGTTTAAAGGCAGGGTGAACCTGGATGTAGCCGTGTACCGGAAGCTAACCATCGACCAGATCGTTCCGGTCCAGATATCGGATGCCTCCGGTTTTATCAATACCCGCATCAATAGTGGTAAAAGCCGTACCGCCGGTTTTGAAGCATTGCTCAACCTGGTGCCGGTGCAGAACAGGGCCTTTACCTGGGAGTTCACCGCCAATACCTCGTACAACAAAACCAAAGTGCTCAGCATCATTACCAGTACGCCCGGCGAGCGGATCACCATCGGCACCCATACTTTCAATGGCGAGGTAAGGCATGTGGTAGGAGAAGAGATGGGACAGATCGCAGGCCTGGGTTACAAAAGAAATGAAAAGGGGGAGCGGATGTTTAAGGCCGACGGCGTGCCGGTGAAAACGGATGCCCCGATTTTATTCGGAAGCGCCTTGCCCAAATGGACCGGGGGGTTCCTGAATGCTTTTCAATACAAAGGCATCAGGCTGTCTGTTTTCATCGATTATAAGCTCGGCAACAAAGTGCTGTCCGGCACCAACTTCAATGCGATCCGTGAAGGCTTGCACAAGATGACGCTGGAAGGAAGGGTAGGTGGCGTGGTAGGTCAGGGTGTCGGGCCAAGCGGTGCACCGAATACGGTAGCTACGCCGGTTCAGAAATACTGGGAGCACCTGCGTACGGAAACCATCATCGAGCCGGTTATCTACAACGGCGGTTACTGGAAGCTTCGCCAGATCACGCTGGGATACGATTTCACCCGCTTCATTCCTGCCAAATGGCCGGTAAAAGGCCTGAAGCTGGATTTTGTGGCCAATAATGTATTGATCATTAAAAAGTGGATCGATAACCTGGACCCCGAATCATTCGGGTATGCTTCAGACA
>JBEVLT010000276.1:0-12687 GCA_040509055.1 Chitinophagaceae bacterium | reverse complement strand
CCACGATCTGCAGCGTTTCTTTCATCGTGATCTCTTTACCGCTCGTGGGGTCCAGCATCGGCCCGGTCAGCGTCAGGGTCTTTGTGGCATCGCTCCAGGTTCCTTTCAGGTGCATCACGCCCGTGCCCATGTTATCGACCCAGATGGATTCAAATACCTTTTTTGAATTGTCGTAGGCCAGCAGGCTCATACCCTGGAAGGGCATACCGCTGAAAGAGCCGTCGAAATTGCCAAGCTGGTAGCGACCGCCCATGATCATTTTGTTGGTACAGCTTCCTGTACTGTTGCTGGGTGGTGCATCCGGCGCCATCCAGGTGATGATATCGCCGGTCCAGTCGCCGTCCCAGGAAGCGATCATGTTGTGAATGTCGCCCGGGGTCATGTATTCCACCCATTTCTTCATTTCGGCTTCGGTCTGCGCCTGCGCAGCGGCGGAGAGCATCAAAAAGGCACCAAGTGCCAGGAGTATACGTTTCATGTTAATAGTTTTTAGGATGGGAAAGGTACAACTTGTCCCTGACGGCCTGTGTGAAGAAAGGATAAACCAATAAAACGGCGGAACAGAGTCAAAAAAATACCCGACCAGCCGGGCCGGGTGTTTTCTTCAGGCGGTTGCTCCGGGATCAGTCCGGGAAACCTGTTTTATCGATGTTCGGGATGATGCGCAGGGCGTTTTTGTAATAGATCTTTTTCAGGATATCGTCCGGCAGCCCCATGCCATACATGGCCCAGAAGGCATGGTATTTCTTGTGATAGGGAAAGTATTCGTCTTCTGTTTCCAGTACGCGGAAATATGTGGCATACTCTTCCGGCACCCAGCTATCCTTGCCAAAGAGAATGCGGTCCTGGTATTTGGTAAAGAAGGCTTTGGCCGCCCTTGGCTGGCGGCCCAGTTCTGCAATGACGGCGCCAAACTCTACGACCACGTTGGGCATATCGTCCAGCAGTTTGCCCAAATGATCCAGGTCGTTGGGATACCAGCCGAAATGCGCGGCGATAAACGTGGTACCCGGGTGTTTTTTAAACATCCGGTGCTGCTCTTCGATCAGCTGTTCCCATGGCTCCGGGTCGGTTGCGCTTCGCTTGCGATTGGGATGCGTGGCCAGCTCCAGCCAGCGCTCATTCTTTTCATCCAGCGAGTCCCAGAAAGGTTTGGGATCGGCTGTATGGATCAGCACGGGGATCTTCAGCTCCCCGCATTTTTTCCAGAGGGCATCCAGCCTTGGATCATCCACGGCCACGCGGCTGCCGCTTTTATCTTTCACCGAAAAGCCGAGGCTCTTGAATATTTTCAGACCGTTCGCCCCGTTTTTTACATCTTCTTCCAGCTGCTTTACCGCCTTGTTCGTCCAGTCGTCTTCGCCGATGCCGTTGAAATTGATGTTGGTGAAAACAATAAAGCGTTTCGGATAATGATCGTTGATATTACCGACCATTTTCTTCAACGCGCTGCCTCCCTGGCCGCTCAGGTTCACCATCACGGTCATGTTCAGCTGGTCCATGTCACGCACCAGCTCTTCCAGGTTTTGCGTACCCATGTTCCACTGGTGGTTGTGCACATCGATGAAGGGGAATTTTGCTTTTGTCACCCTGTGCTCCGGCACCACCAGCGTATTTACCGGGTTGTAGGTTTCAAAATCCATTTTCTGCTGGCTCATCGCCAGCATCGGCGCAGTGATCAGGAGTATAAAAACGATGGATCGCATGGTATGTAAATATTACAGATTGTCTGAACGCCGGTTTAGTGCGCTGCCAGCCAGTTGACGCCTTCCCCGCATTCGGCAATTACCGGCACTTCATTGGGCAGGGGAAGCGCAGCCTGCATGTTTTCCAGGATCAGCGGTTTCAACTCATGCACTTCCGTTTTCAGCGCATCAAACACCAATTCGTCGTGCACCTGCAGCAGCATTTTGCTTTTCATATTTTCCCGCTTCATGGCGGCGTGTACCTTTTGCATCGCCAGCTTGATCATATCGGCGGCCGTGCCCTGTATGGGTGAGTTGATCGCGTTGCGCTCGGCAAAGCCGCGCACGGTAAAGTTGGCCGAGTTGATATCCCGCAGCCAGCGTTTCCGTCCCATCAGCGTTTCCACATAGCCGTGTTCACGGGCAAAGTTGATCATGTTGTCCATATACTGCTGAATGCCGGGAAACTGCTTCTTGTAGTTATCGATGATCTCTTTGGCCTCCGTACGGGTAATACCCAGGTTATCGGCCAGGCCAAAGGCACCCTGGCCGTAGATAATGCCGAAGTTCACGCTCTTGGCCTTGTAGCGCATTTCCTTGGTCACGTCTTTTTCATCCACGTTGTACACGCGGGCCGCTGTGGCGGTATGGATATCCGTTCCGCCCTGGAACGCGGCGCACATATTCGGGTCGCTGCTGATCGCCGCTACGATCCGCAGTTCGATCTGGGAATAGTCGGCCGATAGCAGGATATGATTTTCATCGCGCGGGATAAAAGCTTTACGTATCTCGCGGCCCCTGTCCGTGCGCACCGGTATATTCTGCAGGTTGGGGTTATTGCTGGCCAGGCGGCCTGTTACGGCTACGGCCTGCCCGTACGTGGTATGCACGCGGCCGGTTTTTCGGTTGATCAGCTGCGGCAGCGCATCCACGTAAGTAGATTTCAGTTTGGTCAGTTCGCGGAAAGCAAGGATGTCGTCAACGATCTGGTGCCCCTTCACGGCCAGCTTGAGCAAGACGTCTTCACCGGTCTGGTACTGGCCGGTCTTTGTTTTCCGGGCCGAGGGGTCCAGCTTTAATTTATCGAACAGTACTTCGCCCAATTGCTTGGGGGAGGCAAGGTTAAAACGTACGCCTGCCTGCCGGTACACATTTTCTTCGGCTATTTTGGCTTCACGTTCCAGTTGTTTGGAATAATCTGTCAAAAAGTTCACGTCGATGCGGATGCCTTCGTACTCCATATCCACCAGCACTTTCACCAGCGGGTTCTCCACTTCGCCGAATACTTTCTCCACTTCCTTTCCCTTCAGCAGCGGGGCAAAAACATGTTTGAGCTGCAGGGTGATATCGGCATCTTCCGCTGCATAGTCTTTGATCTTTTCGATCTCCACATCACGCATGTTGCCCTGTGTCTTTCCTTTTTTGCCGATCAGCTCTTCGATGTGTACGGGCTCGTAGCAGAGGTATTTGGCACTGAGCATATCCATGCTGCGCTTGCCGTCTGGCTCTATCACGTAGTGCGCCAGCATGGTATCAAACAGGTTGCCGGCTATCTCGACACCGTACCATTTCAGCACCAGCAGGTCGTACTTGGTATTCTGCCCGATCCAGGTTTTGGAAGGGTCGCTGAACAGGGGCTGAAAAAAAGCCAGTATTTCTTTGGTACGCTGCTGGTCGGGCGGGCAGGGTACATAGAATGCTTCGCCGGGTGTGATGGAAAAGCTGAGGCCTACGAGCTCTGCATCGTTGGCATCGATACCCGTGGTTTCCGTATCGAAGCAGATCTCCTCGTGCTGTTGCAATTCGGCTACCAGGTCCTGTATGCCTTTGTCAAATTCGATGGCTTCATAGCGGTGTGGCGTATTGTGAATATTCTTATCCGCCTGTGCGCCTTCGGCAGGTTCTGCGGCGGGAGCCTCTGTTTTCGAAGCCACCGGTTCGACTATGTTGCCAAACAGGTCGGTCTGCACACCCTGCGGTATTTCTTTTTCAATAATACCCTTCGGTGCGGCGGTAGCTGCTTCTTCTCCCAGCACGCGTTTAGCCATGGTCCTGAACTCCAGCTCGGCAAAAATATCTTTCAGCCGTTCCTTGTCCCAGTCTTTCAGGGCAAAGTCTTCTTCGTGAAAGGATACCGGTACATTGGTTATAATGGTCGCCAGTTTTTTGGAGAGGATGGCATCTTCTTTTCCCTTCCTTATTTTTTCACCAAGCGCTCCTTTGATGGTATCGGCGCTGGCCACTACGTTTTCTACGGAGCCGTATTCGGCTAACAGTTTCGCTGCTGTTTTTTCACCCACGCCGGCAATACCCGGTATATTGTCCACGGCATCGCCCATCAGGCCGAGTATGTCGATCACCTGCGATACATCTTTGATATTCCACTTGGCGCATACTTCTTCAGGGCCCATTATCTCCACGTCGCCACCCTGGTAGCCCGGCTTGTAAATTTTGATCTTGTCGGAAACAAGTTGCCCGTAGTCTTTGTCGGGTGTCACCATGTATACTTCGTATCCCGCTGCGGCAGCCTGTTTGCTCAGGGTACCGATCACATCGTCCGCCTCGTAGCCGTCCAGTTCCATGACGGGTATATTGAAGCCGTTAATGATCTTTTTGATGTCGGGAATGGCAGCCAGGATGTCTTCCGGCGCTTCCTGCCGGTTGGCCTTGTAGCCTTCGTAGTCGGTATGGCGTTCCGTAGGCGCTTCCGTATCGAAGCACACGGCCATATGCGAAGGCTTTTGCCTGGTGATCAATTCGATCAATGCGTTCGTAAAACCAAACTGCGCATTGGTATTTCTGCCTTTGGAAGTAATGCGGGGGCTGCGGATCAGCGCATAATATGCACGAAAAATAAGCGCCATTGCATCCAGCAGGAAAACTTTCTTTGCCATGCCGCTAAGGTAGCATTTTCGGTGGGCAGGCCGGTGTTTGCAAACAGGCCGGAAAGGCGTTTATTTTTTCATCTGTTCCAGCTCCTTCTGCATCCGGAACATTTCGTCGCGCAGGCGGGCTGCTTCCATGAAGTCGAGGTCGCGGGCGGCTTTTTCCATGTCTTTTTTGACGCGGCCGATCGCTTTTTCCAGCTGCGGGATGGTCTTGTACTCAGCCTGCTCTTCGGCTGCCACCGTTACCAGGTCTTCATCCGGGCCGATGGCGTAGGGGTTGGCGGCATCATAGCCCTTGATATCAAGCACGGAGGTCTGGGCAAATACCTGTTCCTTGCTTTTCTTTACCGTGCGCGGGGTAATATTGTGCTCGATATTGTACGCGACCTGTTTTTCCCGGCGGCGGTCGGTCTCGTCGATCGTTTTCTGCATGCTCTCGGTCATCTTGTCGGCATAAAAGATGACCAGCCCGTTCACGTTGCGGGCAGCGCGGCCTGCGGTCTGGGTCAGCGATTTTTCATTGCGCAGAAAACCTTCTTTGTCCGCATCGAGGATGGCGACCAGTGATACTTCCGGAAGGTCCAGCCCTTCACGCAGCAGGTTCACGCCCACCAGCACGTCGATGTCGCCCAGGCGCAGCTGGCGCAGGATCTCTACCCGCTCCAGCGTATCCACCTCGCTGTGGATATATTTGGATTTGATGTTGATGCGGTGCAGGTACTTGTCCATTTCTTCGGCCATCCGCTTGGTGAGCGTGGTCACCAGCACGCGGTCGCCGCTTTTCACCCGTTTGTCGATCTGGTCCAGCAGGTCGTCGATCTGGTTCACGCTGGGGCGTATCTCAATTGGTGGATCGAGCAATCCCGTAGGCCGGACCACCTGTTCCACCACCACACCACCTGTTTTTTCCAGCTCGTAGTCGTCAGGCGTGGCGGATACAAAGATCACCTGGTTTTGCAGCGACTCGAACTCATGAAAGTTCAGCGGCCGGTTGTCCAGTGCGCTGGGCAGGCGAAAACCATAGTCCACCAGGATCAGCTTGCGGCTCCGGTCGCCGCCGTACATGCCGCTCACCTGCGGCACGGTCTGGTGGCTTTCATCGATCACCATCAGGTAATCCTTGGGAAAATAGTCGAGCAGGCAGAACGGCCTTGTACCCGGTATCCGGCGGTCGAAGAAGCGGGAATAGTTTTCGATACCGTTGCAGTAACCCAGCTCGCGGATCATTTCCAGGTCGTATTCCACCCGTTCCTTCAGGCGCTGCGCTTCGATGAACTTGCCGGTGCTTTTAAAATATTCGGTTTGCGCCTGCATTTCGTCCTGTATCTCGTAGATCACCTGCTGCATGATATCTTTGGGCGCCACGTATAAGTTAGCCGGGAAGATGGCGGCATTTTCCATCAGGCCGATCCGTTTTCCCTTCACCACATCGATGCTTTCGATCTCTTCGATCTCGTCTCCGAAAAACGTAACGCGGTAGCCGTAATCGCTATACGGCAGGTTGATGTCCACGGTATCCCCTTTCACACGGAACGTGCCCCGGTTGAAATCCAGCGTGGTCCGGTTATACAGCGAGTTGACCAGCGAATGCAGGAATCCCTGGCGGGACAAGGTCTGCCCCTTGTTGATGCGGATGATGCCGCTTTCATAATCGGTGGGATTACCCATACCGTAGATGCAGCTGACCGATGCCACCACGATGATATCGCGCCGGCCGCTGAGCAGGCTGGTGGTAGCACGCAGCCGCAGCTTGTCCAGCTCCTCGTTGATGCTCAGGTCTTTTTCGATGTATACATCGCTGACCGGCATATAGGCTTCGGGCTGGTAATAATCGTAGTAGGAAACAAAATATTCGACGGCATTTTCGGGAAAGAACTGGCGAAACTCGCCGTAGAGCTGTGCTACCAGTGTTTTGTTGTGCGTCAGCACCAGGGTGGGTTTCTGTACGTTCTGGATCACGTTGGCCACGGTAAAGGTTTTACCGCTTCCCGTTACGCCGAGCAGGGTCTGGTACTTTTCACCGTCTCTGATACCCTCGGTCAGCTGCCGGATGGCTTCGGGCTGATCGCCGGCCGGCTCAAAGGAAGTATGAATACGGAAAGGCATATTGCAAGGTACTGAATCCACACCTTTTTAGCGGCGGCGTAACCCTGCTTTGCATCGGGGGAACGCTGAATGTTCCGGATGTCACCGGATGTGCTCAGCAAATGGCAGGGGGTTTATCCCGGCAGTTGTTTTTTGAATCGCAGCTGCCGGCCGGTATAGGATGAGTAATCCGGCAATACCGTTTCATAGTTCGTATGCATCAGCGGGGAGGTGAAGATGAAATCGGCCGTGGCGCGGTCGCAGGCTACCGGGATGTTCCAGGTGGCCGCTACGCGCAGCAGGGCCTTTACATCGGGATCATGCGGCTGGGCTTCCATCGGGTCCCAGAAGAAGATGAGCACATCCAGCTTGCCTTCTGCAATGCTGGCGCCGATCTGCTGGTCGCCGCCCAGCGGCCCGCTCAGGAATTTGATCACCGGCTGCTGCAACGCATTCTCCAGCATGGTACCCGTGGTACCGGTAGCATAAAGGTGATGCATCGCCAGGGCTGCTTTGTTGTAAATGGCCCAGTCGATCAGTTCTTCCTTCATGTTGTCGTGCGCTACCATGGCAATGCGCTTGATGCCGTTCAGTACCCGGGTCTTCATTGGCGGTGTTTGTCGCTGCAAGGTAAAGTTTTACGGCAGCAAACGGAACAGCATGAAACAGAAAAGCCACCTGCCTGAAATACCCCATCGGCAGATGGCTTTAGAAAAAGGGGAAAGCAATAATTATTTGAAGTCGGCGCTGACCGTGATCTTCGGTTCTTTGGCTACTTTGCCGCCATCGATGGGCGCGCCGGTGATGCCATAATCGGCCAGGGTGATCGTAAAGCTGGACGTAGCGGAAACCGACCCGCCCTTTACCACGATCGTGGCAGGTGCCTTTATGGCTTGTTCTTTACCTTTTACCGAAAGCGTTCCTTCCACAACCACAGTATAAGAACCGTCTTTGGTAAAGTCTACCTTGGACTGGCTGGTGATCTTGCCTTTGTACGTAAAAGAAGGATAGGCGTCTGAATTAAGCCATTTTTCACCGTTGAAGTGCTCCTGGATAGTGGGATTGGAAAACGCAAAATTCTTTACATTGGCTTCAAAGCTGATAGCGCCGGTCCTGGTGTCGAGTACCGCGATCACGGTTTTGTTTTCTGCCTTCGGCAGGTTGTCAATGGCCGTAGAAGCATCAAAAGCCACGGTGGCCGATGTAGTTGTTTTTTTCTGGGCAAACAGGCTGCCGGTCAGTGCCACGAAGGACAGGAACAGAACGATTTTTTTCATTGTGTTGTTTTTTGTGTGGGTAATGAATTATTGATTGAGGGCGCAACGCTTGAAGGAGATGGATTCCACTTCCAGCAATTCGCTGTAAATGCTGCCGCTGCAGGATCCTTTTACCGATACGGAGTCGCCGGGCTTCACCTTTTTTGCTTCGGCAAGATGCTGCTGCTGGAAGGCGAAAATGGCATAGGAACCGGTAGTGGTATCGACAAATTTAAGGTTGAGCGTGGTATCGGCTGCTTCTATTTCTGCTACCCGGCCGTTCACGGTAATGATCTGGTCGGTATACTTTTTATTGGCAGCTTCATGGTTTTGCTGGAACTCGCGGATAAAATCGCCCGCACTCACCGTATAAGCAGCCTTCCTGTCTTTGGTATCTGCAAATTTCTCAGCCGCCACATACCAGTACACACCGCCGCCAATGACGATCAGTGCGAGAATGCTGATCAACAACGGTTTCAGCCAGCGGCGTCTTTTTCTGATAGTGTGGGCCATGTAAGTGTGGTTTAAACAGCTAACCGGATGTTTTGTTCAACTGGTTGCCCCGCAAAGATATAATGTTTAAACATCGAAAGGAGACTCCTACGTATTAAAAAAAAGCAAAAGCCGTCCCCATCACGGAACGGCCCTTGTCTTACTAACCCATCCAGCCGGCTTAACCAGCTGATACTTACTGTTTTTATGATGCCTGTGCCTCTTTGATCTTTTCCCTGATCTTACCTTCTATCTCGGCTGCCAGTTCCGGGTTGTCGGTCAGCAGCTGCCTGACCGCATCGCGGCCCTGGCCGAGTTTGTCGCCATTGTAGCTGAACCAGCTGCCGCTTTTTTGTACGATGGCCAGCTCTACGCCCATGTCGATGATCTCGCCGGTTTTGGAAACACCCTCACCGAAGATGATATCGAATTCAGCGGCCCTGAACGGGGGCGCCACTTTATTTTTTACCACTTTCACCTTTACCCGGTTGCCGATGGCTTCGTCGCCGTCTTTGATCTGTGACATCCGGCGGATATCCAGCCGTACGGAGGCATAGAATTTCAGGGCGTTACCACCGGTCGTCGTTTCGGGGTTGCCGAACATGACACCGATCTTTTCACGCAACTGGTTGATGAAGATGCAAATTGTATTGGTCTTGGAAATGGTAGCGGTCAGTTTGCGCAGCGCCTGGCTCATCAGCCGCGCCTGCAAGCCCATTTTACTGTCGCCCATTTCTCCTTCCAGTTCTCCCTTGGGCACCAGGGCGGCTACCGAGTCGATCACCACTACGTCCAGCGCGCCGGACAGGATCAGGCGGTCGGCGATCTCCAGCGCCTGCTCACCGTAATCCGGCTGCGATATCAGCAGGTTATCCACGTCCACACCCAGCTTTCTTGCATAGCTGTTGTCAAACGCGTGCTCGGCGTCGATGATGGCGCACATACCGCCCTTCTTTTGCGCTTCGGCGATCACATGGATCGCTACGGTCGTTTTACCGGAGGACTCCGGCCCGTAGATCTCGATGACCCTGCCCCGGGGCAGCCCGCCGATGCCAAGGGCCGTGTCCAGCCCGATAGAGCCGGTAGAGACCACTTCTATCTGCGATTCGCCTTTTTCATTCATCATCATGACGCTGCCCTTGCCAAAATCCTTTTCGATTTTGTCCATCGTGAGCTTAAGCGCTTTGAGTTTTTCGCTATTGCCTGACATATCTGTCGTTTTTTCTGTTTTTGCCATGGGTCAAAATTAGGAGTTACCGCACCCCTTGTATACAAATGTTATGAACACAGCAAAACTAAACAATTTAGTTTTGCAATGCTAAATTTTTTTGGATTTTTCTGAAAAACTTGTTCCGGGAGCTAATGTCAGACCGAATGGCGGCCGTAACTAAGGTAATATACCATCTGCCCAAATGGCCGCGAGGTAAGAGGCCGCCCCAATGAACAGACCGGTATAAACTTCCTTGTTGCTGTGGTCCGAAATGATGAGCCGTGCGGTGCATACGAGCCCCGCAATAAAGACGGCCACGGAAGCATACAGTGTATAATTGGTAGCCTGGCTGACACCCAGTACGGCCATGAACATGACCAGCACGCCCATGGACATGGCGTGCATGCTTACTTTCATGTAAATATTCGCCATAAGACCTGCGGAGGAGGCAATAAAGATGGCCATGGTCAGTAGTACGGTCTCCCGCGGGTTTTCGGGCTGGTTGCGTACCACGTAGCACATCCAGAAATAATAAATGCCGCAGGCAATGTAAGGGATGATCCGATCCTTCTGTGTTTTCAGGTAGATGGATTGGAGAAAGCCCAGCCCTTTGGCCAGCAATACGGTGACCAGCGGGAAAAAGGTATAAAGCAGGATAAACCTTACGAGCAAAAGGACTTTGGCGCCGGGGTCATAACCGCTGAATAAAATGGGCTGATAGCCAAGCAAAAATGCCATGATATAAACCGGCACGAACAGCGGGTGGAAAATATAGGAAATGATCAGGGCTGCCACGCGGATCGCGGGATGACGGGGCTGGTGATCGGTGTTCCTGTATCCGGGTAACTCTTTTCCGGGGAGGGTGCTTAATCGGTGTTCCAAGGCAATAACAAATTTTTTGCAAAATAAACGATTAAAAAAAAGAAAAGGGGGCGTTATATTTACCGAGGATAATGCGGAGACAACCCACTATAGCGGCAGCTTGCCGGCGAAAATGGCGCCCTGGCGTATTCCTTGTTTTTTTACTGGTTCTTGCACAGGGTGTGTGTGCCCAGGTGCAGGCAAAATACATTAAAAAATATCGCCCGCTGGCGGATTCGCTGTCCAAAGAATATGGCATACCGGTCGCGGTGATACTGGGTATCGCGATCGTGGAATCCGGGTCCGGCACCAGCAGGAACTGCAAGCTGCTGAACAACCATTTTGGCATTGCAGGCAAGAACGACCTGTTGAAAACAAAAGGCATCCGCACCCGGTACAAGCAGTACAAAGATGCCACAGCTTCCTTCGTGGATTTTTGCAAGCTGCAGAAGAAAAAGAAGTATTATAAACGTCTGAAGGAAAATAAGCAATATATGCCGTGGCTGGATGCGATCAGTAAGGCGGGCTACTCGGAACTGCCCACCGTATGGAAAAACAAAATCATTACGGTTATAAAAAGAAACAAGCTTTCTACTACTCCATAGCTATCCCGCATGAATTATAACCGCCGTGTCCTTCTTTTTGTAACCTGGAGCACCGGGCTCCTGCTGGTGCTGTCTGTGGCCGGTTCCTATGCGGGCATCGGCTGGATGCCGTTCCGCCGTGTCAACCTGGTGTCGGATGTACTGATTGCACCGGCTGATTCATCAGCGGCAGAGGAGGGGCTGCCGGGATCAGATCCGGATCCATCAATGGCCGCCACGCCGGGCAAACCCCGGGAAAATTTCAGCCTCTATACCAAACCGGCATCCCTTACCGATTTTCGTGCAGATACCACCCGCTCATCGCTGCAGGGCTTTGCCAAAAAGCTGTATGAGCTGAAGGCGGGGCAGAAAAGAAAGATCCGCATCGCCTACTTCGGTGATAGCATGATCGAGGGCGACCTGCTGACCCAGACCCTGCGGGAGTTGTTGCAGCAACTATTTGGCGGGCAGGGCGTGGGCTTTGTGCCGGTTACCTCGCCGGTAGCCAAATTCAGGCAAACCGTTTCCACCGATTATTCGGATAGCTGGGCAGATGACAATTTCAAAGAGGGTAAGAACCCCCGCCTGTTCCTCTCCGGCCATTCGTTTCATACCACGGACGGATGGGTGCAGTGGAACGACCGCACCATCACCCCCGATTCATTGATCATTGAAAAAAGCCTGCTTTGCGGCGCAGCCCCGGGCCCGGTCACGGTTAATGCCAACGGGCGTTCTGTTACGGTGCCTGCCGGTAATATCTTCAACCGGGTGGTATTGGCAAAAGACCAGTCGCCGGCCCTTCGCCTTGCCGTAGCCGACGACCGGCTGCCGGTATATGGCGTCTCTTTCGAATCGGAATCAGGCGTGTTTGTCGACAACTTCTCTTTTCGCGGTATCACGGGTGTGGAGTTTGCCCGGATCGACTCCGGCTTTTTGCGGTCCATCGCCAACGGCAACCCTTATGACCTGATCGTGTTCCAGTACGGTGTCAACCTGCTGTTCCGGCCCAACGATAAAAATTTCAGCTGGTACGAGAAAACCATTCTCCCGGTGGTCCGCAAACTCCGCAACTGTTTTCCCGGCAGCGATTTCGTGATCGTGAGCACGGCAGACCGGGCTTTCCGGTACAACGGCCAGTATCAATCGGCGGTGGGGATCGACTCGCTGGTGCGCGTGCAGGCATCCCTGGCTTACCGGACGGGCAGCGTTTTTTACAACCAGTTTGCCACCATGGGCGGTAAGAATTCCATCGTGGACTGGGCCGGACGCAAGCCATCGCTGGCCAATAAGGATTATGTGCATCCCAACCACCGGGGAGCTGAAGTGCTGGCTGGTTATTTTTTTGAGGCCATCCTGCGTGAATATGAAAAATATGTGCGAACCCGCGATCGTTAACGCTGTACTTTATTCCTGTTGCCAATACCAGTAGCATCTTATGCCGTCTTTTGATATACAAGCTTTTTTCAGGCAGTTCCTGTACGACCCGGAAAACCCGTTGCTGTTCAACAATGGCTTTTTCGTTTTCTTCTTTGCCGTATTTATTGCCCTGTACTACCGCTTTCGCGAAAACTTTAAGGTGCGGCGTTATATCTTTTGCTTTTTCTCGCTTTACTTTTTTTACAAGGC
>JBEVLT010000275.1:0-7474 GCA_040509055.1 Chitinophagaceae bacterium | reverse complement strand
GTTCGAGCAGTCGTATGAAGATTTTATCCGCACCCTGGCCAAAGACAATGAAAAAGACCTGTTGCGTTTTTCAAAAATAGATGAAGACCGTACGAATGAAGAAGTGGAATCAGCCGTCGGCTATCTCAAGCTCCGCAAAATAAGACGCATGCTGCTGGAAAACCAGGTGGACCTGGAAAAGCAGCATACACCCGAAGAGTACAGCATGCTGCACCAGACACACGAATACCTGAAGCAAATGGAAATAGCGCTGACGCAAAAAATGGGAACCGTGATCCTGAAATGATCAGGCCGTCAGTCTGGTACCTTCGTAAATATCGGCTACCGGCACGGTAATGCCAACCGCTGCAACCTGCAGCGCTCCGGCCATACCCTTGTACTCCTGCAACTCCCAGCGGTGACTGTCGTTCAGCCGGAAAGCTTCGATATGGACGCTCTCTGTATCTACGAGTATATATTCTTTCAGACTGGGAATAGCGCGGTACAGCATGAATTTCTCACCCCTGTCGTAGCTGCGGGTAGAGGATGAAAGCAACTCGATGATAACGACAGGCCGGGTATTGCTGTCTTTATCCCGGGGCGAATTGATAATATCGCCGCACACGATGCTGATATCCGGGTAGGTGAACAACGTGTTTTCGGGAATATGGGTACGCAGGTCGCTGCCGTAAGGCCTGCATTTTTTGCCTTTCAGCCGGATACCCAGTTCGGTAAAAAGATTGGAGAAGACCAGGTTGTGACGATTGCTGGCGCCGGCCCTGGCAAAGATTTCGCCCTGGTAGTATTCGTGCTTCTCAGGGGATGCATTTTCATAGTCGAGGTACTCCTCCACCGTGAATTGCTTTTTGCCATAGGCCACCACAGGTTCTCTCAGCATCATCATACATCAATTACGTTTTTTTCCCTGTTTCCTCCGCCATTTTTATCAGCATATCGCTATAGGACGTATCGAGCAGGTGCTCAGGACTAATGCCCAGCGCCTGCATATAAAAATCGCATTGTGCCTGCAGCTCCGTGGCAGGCAGATCGGCCAGTATATTCCCCGCTTCGATCTCCACGAAGGAGCCCAGGCCCGGTACGTCATCGATATGAAACTTTACGTTCCGGATATAGTAAATTTCCCGCCTTTTCTCTACAATCACTTTGATACCCACCGATGCGGCCAGCGCTTCCTTCAACCCTGCAGCATCGGTTACGGGCACGAGGCGGAATTGTGAATGTTTCGGGCCGGCCTGGTCAGGCCGTTGGTACCAGATCAGGTTGTTTTCGATCACACCTTCGCGCAGCTTCAGCCGCCCGTTTGGCACGTTGAAATACGTATCGGTCTGCGCGTCCCGTCCTTTGTAGTCGGCGCCCTGGCTGGTCAGGTAGCGGCGCACCCGGTCCGCATCATTGCAGCGGGCCTTGATTTCTATATTGAGGAAAGGCATTGTTTAGGCTTTACAGGCGAAAAGTAGCAAAGAAAAAGGTTTGCATTTTTGATGCAAACCTTTGAAGAAAATAATTGTAATAAAATCAGTTGGCGAATGCCGCCTGGCGTTTCCGGGATACCGGAATTTCGACAACAACACTTTCCGCAGCCACGAAGCGCATCGCGCTCCATACATGATCCAGCTCGATCCGCTCGATGCTTTCGTACCCGGCGCAGGTCAGCTTGTTCCAGCTGCAATCGCGGTTCAGGTCGGTGGCAATTTTGGAGGTGGTTTTAGGATACGCTACCCAGAATTTCGAGCCCTCTTTCAGTGAAGGCATCACATCGCCCAAAATTCCGTTCAGCTGGTTTTCATTAACGGCGAACACCAGCGCGAAATCGATTTTCCTGCTTTTCAAAAGCGGGGTCATGTTTTTGGCGAAAGATAGCTTGCTGAATTGCTTTTCGATAGAAGAAGGCAAACCCTGAATTAAAAGATTCTTCTCGTCTGCCAGTTGTAATTTTTCAAAAACGGTTTGTGACATACTTTGAAGCAATTTTAGGGGTTTCCCGGACCTGTACCCGCCTGGTGCCTGGGTCACGGGGTTGCATTTGCAGGATGGCAAAGGTAGGAAAAACACGCGACAACATTGCTTTAACATAAAGAAAATCCCGTCCAGACTGCGTTTGGACGGGATTTGTTGTATCAAATCAAGATTATAAAATCAGTTGCCTACAGGGCGGTAGTATTTCAGGGCCTCAGGCATGTATTTTTTCAATTCATCGATGCGGCGACCTTCGCTGGGGTGTGTGCTCAGGAATTCAGGCGGCTTCTGGCCGTTCGAGGCAGTTTCCATACGCTGCCACAAGTTAATGGCTTCCTGTGGATTATAACCGGCCATGGCGGCAAAGATCAGCCCGTAATGGTCTGCTTCCAGCTCATGCTTGCGGGAAAAAGGCAGCAATACGCCTACCTGGCTGCCCAGCCCGTAGGCGGTCATAAACAGGTTTTGCGTGGCAGCCGGCTTACTGGCCAGGGCAATGCTCAACCCTGCGCCCAGACCCTGCTGGATCAGCCCCTGGCTCATTCGTTCATTACCATGGTTGAAGATGGCATGCGATACCTCGTGCCCCATCACGGCAGCCAGCGCCGCTTCGTTCTGGGTAATGGGTAAAATACCGGTATAGACTACGATTTTACCTCCCGGCATGCACCAGGCATTGGCTTCTTTGTTATCCACCAGGTTATACTCCCACTGGTAGCCGGCCAGGTCGGCAGAGCGGCCTTTTTGCGCATAAAAATCCTGCACGGCGCGGACAATGCGCTGCCCTACCCTTTTTACCATTTCGGCATCCCGGTTGCTACCGGAATTCACCACCTTGTTTTGCGATAAAAATGTCTGGTATTCCGACACAGCCATGGATTGCAGCTCCGACTCCGGCAGCAACTTGGCCTGGCTGCGGCCTGTAATGGGATTCTTGGTACAGGCGACGAACAAACTGGTGGCAGCAATAAGCGAAAGAAATATACGCATGATGATATTTTTTCTTATCAGGGATTCAATCATTGTACCAAATAAGAACAGCAGGCTGTATTTTCTTCAGAAAGGCCGGGGATAGAGGAATGATTCAGGAAATGTTTTCCCGCCTCCGCTGGCGCCGCCGGTCGCGGTGTTTCAGGATCGGCACTTTGCTTTCGCACCCCTTCAGCAGGCGACCGATATTTTTCTGGTGGGTCAGGATGACCATCAATGCTACAGCAATGGCAAAAACGCGGTAGATATGGTTATCCACATTGAAGATGATAAGAATGAAAACAGGGAAAGCAACGCTGGCAAGGATGGAACTCAGTGATACAAAACGGGTGAGGTACAATACCAGCAGGAACACGCCGGAACAGCATACTGCTGTAAGCGGCGAAATCCCAAGCACCAGTCCGAATAATGTGGCTACACCCTTTCCACCCCTGAAATCGGCCCAGATCGGGAAAACGTGGCCGGTTACGGCTGCCAGTCCGATAATGATCTGCAGGTTGACAAAGCGAATGGGGGTATCGGCGTATTCGGGGAGCAACAGGGCCAGCTTTACGGCCGCGATGCCCTTGAGCATATCCGCCAGCATCACGATGGTACCCCATTTAGGGCCCAGGATGCGGTAGGTATTGGTAGCCCCGGCATTACCGCTACCATAGTCGCGGATATCGAAGTCGAAGAAATGGCGGCTTACCCACACCGAAGTAGGAATGCTGCCAATCAGGTACGCCAATACTACGAGCAACAGCTCATTCATAGAATGCTGGGGGTTGGGTTGGGATCACAAAAATAGCGAAAAAACCGTTCGTGGTAACGTTAAATTAACATACGCAGTTTTAACAGGTTAGCTTCATGCAAAGCCAGTTGTTGCGCACCGTGGTGAGTATCAGTTCCAACCCCTGTTTTTTTGTGGCCTCCAGCATGTCCGGCTCGTCGGTTGCCAGCAGGCCGCTGAGCAGCAATATGCCGCCGGGAGCCAGCTGTCCGGCCAGCACCGCCAGGTTGTCGAGGATCACGTTCTTATTGATATTGGCCAGGATCACCTCAAACTGTTCGTTCAGCCGCGCCGTATCCGCCTGTCTTATTTCCACTCCCGCAGCCTGGTTCTGTAGAATATTTTCCCGGGAGTTTTCAATGCTCCATTCGTCGTGATCGATGGCTACTACCCGGCGGGCGCCCAGCCTGGCGGCAAGGATAGCCAGGATACCGGTGCCGGTGCCGAAATCGAAAACGGATTTGCCGTCAAAATCGATTTCCTTCATCTGCCGGATCATCATCCAGGTAGTGGCATGGTGCCCGGTGCCAAAGCTCATTTTGGGCGTGATCACGATCTCGTGTCCCACGCCGGTGCCGAACGGGGCATGAAAACCGGCGCGGATGGCCACAAAATCCTCCACCACTACCGGCGAAAAGTTCGACTCCCACACCTGGTTCCAGTTGGTTTCGCCGATCGTTGTTTGGGTAAAGCGTACAGCCAGCCGCCCGGCAATGGCCTGCACGGCCGCCTCGTCATACGCAGCAGCGGCAACAAAGGCCTTCAGCGAGGAAGCCTCTTCTTCAAAACCCTCAAAACCGGCCTCGCTAAGGGCAGCGATAAGCATGTCCGACTGGTCGGGCGAAATAGCCGGAAAAATAAGCTGGATATACGTCATAGCCTGTGGTGGTAAATAAAATAACCCCGGTAAAGGGGTTATTAAATGATATAATGCGGGTCCGGTTAATCTTCCTGCGGAGGTGCCGGCGGCGTTTGCGGCTCGGATCTTTCCGGGCGGTCCTGCCTTTCCGGGCGATCCTGCCTTTCGGGCCTGTCAGGCCTTTCAGGCCGCTCAAACCTCGGTCGTCCCTCATGCCTGTTGTCAGACCGGCCTTCGTATCGGTCGCCTCTTCCCGGTCTGCCCTCGCCCCTGCCTTCCGGCCGGTCGTCAGGCCTTCCTTCCGGCCGCGGGATCAGCGCCTTGCGCGACAATTTGAATTTGCCTGTTTTAGGATCCGTACCGATCAGTTTCACCTTTATCCTATCTCCTTCGTTCAGCACTCCATCCAGTGTCTCCAGGCGCTTCCAGCTTACTTCGCTGATATGCACCAGCCCTTGTTTGCCCGGCATGAACTCTACGAATGCACCGAACGGCATGATCGATTTCACGGTTGACTCGTACACATCGCCTACTACAGGTACGGCTACGATGCCCTTGATCCATGCTTCGGCCTTCTGTACACCTTCCTTATTTACACCAAACACGCTCACCTCGCCCATGTTGTTTATTTCTTCGATATTGATGGTCGTGCCAGTTTCGCGCTGCATTTCCTGTATCACTTTACCACCCGGCCCGATCACCGCACCGATGAACTCGCGATCGATATACAGTTTGATCATCCGCGGCGCATGTGGTTTCACCTCGGCCCTGGCTTCAGGAATACATTTGTACATCGCATCCAGGATGTGGAGGCGTCCGCGGCGGGCCTGGTCCAGCGCCTGCTGCATCACTTCCATTTTCAGCCCGTCTACTTTGATGTCCATCTGCACGCCGCAGATACCATCTTTGGTACCGGTCACTTTAAAGTCCATATCGCCCAGGTGATCTTCGTCGCCCAGGATATCGCTAAGGATCGCATACTTGTCGCCTTTGGTGATCAGCCCCATCGCAATGCCCGATACGTGTTTGGGGATGGGAATACCCGCATCCATCAGCGCCAGCGAACCGGCACAAACCGTGGCCATGGAAGAAGATCCGTTCGACTCCAGGATATCGCTCACCACGCGCACCGTATAGGCAAAATCGCCGGTCGGCATCATCTGCTTCAGCGAGCGCATGGCCAGGTTGCCATGTCCTACTTCGCGGCGGCTCTGGCCTCTCATCATCTTCACTTCGCCGGTGCTGAAGGGGGGGAAATTATAGTGCAGGAAAAATTTGGAATCATAGGATTTGGCAGCGCTTTCTACCAGCAGCTCGTCCAGGGGCGTTCCTAACGTAACCGTGGTAAGCGATTGGGTTTCACCCCTGGTAAACAGCGAAGCACCGTGGGGCGAAGGGAGTACATCCACTTCCATATCCAGCGGGCGCACGGTTTCCAGGTCGCGGCCGTCCAGGCGCACTTTTTCATCCAGTATCATATCCCGCACCACATCATACTGCAGATCGCCATAATACGTGGAGACGAGCTTTTTGGTCAGGTCGGGCAGGCTTTCGCCTTCTGCCAGGTTCAGGTCTTTTTTCAGGAACTCGATCAGCTCTTCCTTGATCGCATCGAATTTATCGCTGCGGTCATGCTTGGCATGCGTGCCTTTGGCTACCTCGTATACTTTTTTCCCGGCAAATGCTGTGATTTTCTCACGCAGCGCCTCATCATGCTCCGGTTTTTTATAGTCTCTTTTGCCTTTTACACCGGCCAGATCTCTCAGCTCTTCCTGGGCTTTTACCTGGATGCGGATGGCTTCATGGGCCAGTTCCAGCGCCCGGCACAGGTCGGCTTCGCTGCACTCCTTCGATTCGCCTTCCACCATCATCAGGTTCTTATCCGTAGCAGCGATCAGGAAGTCCATATCTGCCTCTTCCAGTTCTGTACGGCTTGGGTTGATGATGAACTCACCGTTCACTCGGCCCACCCGCACTTCGGAGATGATCTCTTTGATAGGAATATCGGAAACAGCCAGGGCGGCCGAAGCTGCCAGGCAGGCCATCGCATCCGGCATCACTTCAGGATCGCTGGAGATCAGCGATATCAGCACCTGCACTTCGCAGAAATAATCGTCCGGGAACAGGGGGCGAAGTGCCCGGTCGATCAGCCGGGAGGTTAATATCTCGTAATCGTTCAGCCGGGCCTCTCTTTTGAAAAAAGAACCGGGGATGCGGCCGGCCGCAGCAAATTTCTCCTGGTAGTCTACCGTAAGCGGGAAAAAGCTTTGTCCTTCTTTGGCCTCTTTATTCGCCACCACCGTGGCAAGTATCATACAGTTGCCGAGAGATACCGTAACGGCGCCATCAGCCTGGCGGGCCAGACGACCGGTCTCGATCGTCACCATACGGCCTCCGCCTATATCGAATGTTTTACGAATGGGTTGTTGTAACATAGTTTCAAATTTGATATCTGAGGCGGATGGATCCGGCGCTCAGACAGTTGTAATTATTCTGTGCAGGGCTGCACTGTTCCGGTCAGGGTGCTTTTCATTCCGGTCATGGCTAAAAGCAGAAATCCCAACATCTTCGAAGAAGTTGGGAAAACGATTATTTATTTATCAGCTTCGCAAATAATGAAACCCGGATAAAGAATTTTCCTGCCTCTTCAGAGAAGTGAGTAGGTCTTATTTCCTGAGCCCAAGTTTTTCGATCAGCTGGCGATAGCCCGTCAGGTTGTGCTTCTGCATGTAGTTCAGCAGGCTTTTGCGCTTGCCGACAAGCTGCATCAGGCCGCGATGCGTAGAGAAGTCTTTTTTGTTTTGCTGCAGGTGGCCGCTGATTTGGCTGATGCGCTCGGTCAGCTGCGCGATCTGTCCTTCGATGGAGCCGGTATTTTCAGCCTTGCCGCCGAATTC
>JBEVLT010000274.1:0-8869 GCA_040509055.1 Chitinophagaceae bacterium | reverse complement strand
AATATATTATACAGGATCCCCAGCCTTTTATAAATATACCTCTCATCGGCGGGCGATAATTCTCCTGTGATGCGATTCAGTTCGATTGCCTTTTCGTAATACCGGATCATACTATCCCTGGGCTGGTCATATTTACTGTTATATCCAAATGCCCAGTGAGCGCAGGCAAAAGTGAGTGAACGCCGGAGCGATGTATCGGCCGGATATTTTTCTGCCTGTGTTATAATATTTTCCAGGTAGGGCCTGGTAGCCGGCCAGCCGCTACTCTTTACATCCAGGGAGTTAATGATGTATCTGTTAAGATTTACCCAGGCATACAGGCTATCGGGATTGTTCCGGAGCAGGCTTAGTTTTTGATCGGCTGTTATAAGAAAGGAGTCGATCTTTTTTTCCTGCAGGTACGTGCTGATAAGCGAATCAAGGCGGGTAAGATCTGGGGCATCCTGTTTTAGCGAAGGCTGGCAGGCATACAGTAGCAGCAATGTAATGGCAGCCGATAAGGTTCGAAGCATAAATGCCTTACTCTTTGTTACAAGGTAAGGCATTTACGGGGCAAGTGAAAGTCAATAACCCGGCTTCTCTTCCTTTGGCTTTTTCTTTCTCCGGGCGATCAGCCACCAGGCAAGTATATTCAGCACAATGATAACAGCGATCCACCACCAGCAGCAGCTTGCTTTTTTACAGGATACAGGGGGATTAGGCCCCGGCGACGGCGGCGCACAATCACAGCAGTTGGTGAAGTAAGATATGGCGGCCGTGGTATACACAGCTTCCTCCCAGGTATGATCCAGCTCGCGGGGAGTGCCCGCGGAGGCGCTATGGAAATAGATGGCAGCTCGTGCATAGATCGTATCGGCCAGGCTGCTGTTGGCCCGCACGCTAAAGTAGATATCACCCATGGTATTGGGGTTCGAAAATGAATTCGGGTTGTTATGCGTGCCGCGGAGCCTGATGCGGTCAAACCGGAAGATCACCGAATCGGAGTTCAGGTCTTTCTTAGCCTTGAGCGGATAAACCTGGTTGGCAATGGACGCCTTTATCATGCTAAGATCACTGAAACGCAGGTTAACGGGTAAGGCTACTTTGACGATCACGGCGTTTGCATCTCCCTGACCATCGTTTTGGAAATGAATGTGGTACTTCAGCAGGGTCGTACTGTCTTTGGGCGTCGTGATACAGCGATCTTCCTGGGCGATATAATTGGGGTCGTGCGCTTTCTGGATGGACATGCCGCCCAGTATGGCTTCGCCTGCATGGGAATAGGGTGTTGCGATGTTGTCTTCAATCTTTAGCAGAACGGCTTTTACAAGCGTTGAGCTGCCCAGCTCTATCCTGTCGCCGGGACGCAGGGTGACAAACAGGTTGTTTTCCCTGTTCGGGTACAGGTGGCTGAATATAATATAGCTGTCGTAGCCGTCTTCTTCTATTGCCGATCGGAGATCCTGCGGAAGATCTGTGATGAATGTTTCTCCGTGTGCTGTACGGATGGAGCCAAAGCGGGTACCAGATACCAACAGGCTGTCGTCCTCTGCCAGCGGGTGAAAGATGGCGCTGTTATATAAAAATACAAGTGTATACCGGGGCGGTTCAGCATGTTTGAGTTTCTCAACAGAATCCCTGGACAGCTCCGTTGGCGGTAGCTTATACGTGATAGCAAATATCATGGTGTCGCCGGGAACAATGTCCGCAAGGTTGGCTGTCAGGGCTACATTGGCGCCGGCCGGAAGCAGCGATACGTCATTGTCTGAAGCTGCTGACCGATTGCCTGTAACGTAATCGAAATGCGAAAACCGGGCAAGCCCGTCCCGGCTGGTATCATAAAGCGTGGAGGTCAGTAGCAGGGTCTTGTATTTGCCGGGCAGGCGGTTGCTGGTGGACAGGCTGTCCGTTGTAAACCCTCCGTCGCCGTATTCGCACCAGAGCACTGTTCGTTTTTCGTTGGGGAGGCGGTTGTCGGGGTTAACGATAGGAGGCCGCTGGTTAGCGGTAAACTGGTAATGTTTTTCGTTGTCATTGGTTGGCTGTACGGATAGAACCACCTGGGCTGAGGCATGGCTGCCGCCGACGATGGCAAAAAGAAGAGCGGAAAAAAGAATGTACCTGTTCATGATGCTTGGTTTTAGGTGTGGTGGTCTGCAAAAGCCGGTCAGGCTGGTTGAATGCAGGTTGCCTTTGGTATTTATATCCTTGGCAGTAAATTTTTGTTACCCCTTCTCGGAAAAAAAGTATATTTTAAATCAGAGTAAGCTTAACCAGGATGACGCAGACCCACCCCGACCAGAAATACATAGATGCCTTGCTACGCAACGACAGGAGACTGCTGGAAGAAATATACAACAAATACGCAGGAAAGATCCAGAATATGGTGTTGCGGAACAATGGCACCGGATCGGATGCGGCCGACCTGTTCCAGGAAGCGTTGATGGCCATTTACCAGCGGGCTGTGAACGGGACGTTTGTGCTTACCTGCCCGCTGGAAGCGTACCTCTATCTTATCTGCAGGAACCGATGGATCAATGAACTGGGGCGGCAGCGCAAAAAGGTAACATTTACGGATACGGAAGGATATACGTACGGAGAAGATGTGTTTAGCAATGCGGAAAAGACAGCCAATGGCTATGAACGCCGCAAATTGCTGGAAGAAAAGTTCAGCGAGCTGGGAGACAGGTGCCGGCAGCTGCTGACACTGTCCTGGGGCGGCAAACCGATGGAAGAAGTAGCCCGGCTGATGGATAATACCTATGGATATATCCGCAAGAAAAAGAGCGAATGCATGGCCCGGTTGGCAGAGCTGGTAAAGAATTCACCACAATTTGCTAACCTGCAATGGTAATAGTATGCGCGAACGAAATGCTGAAATAATAGAACAATACCTTGATGGCGAACTTGAAGGCGAGGCGCTGCTTGCATTCGAAAAAGAGCTGCAGTCCGATCCGGAGCTCCGGGAAGAAGTGGCGCTTTACAGAACCATTCGGGGAGAACTGGCGCAGTCCTTCCGGGGCAGCTTGGAAAAAGAGGCGGTGGGCCGTACGTTGCAGGACCTCGGTGCGCAGTATTTCAGCAATGAGCCGGCCAGGGTGATCGGCAGGCGCCGATGGTGGTATACGGGCGCGGCCGCCGCCGCCGCGATCCTGCTGTTCTTCGTGGTACGACCATTTTTTACCCGCTCTTTTGATCATGAAAAATTGTTTGCCCGGTATATGCAGGATGTGCCAGCCCTGCCGGAAGCGGAAAGAGGGAACGGATCTGATTCATTGCTTGCTGAAGCGACAAAGCTGTATAATGCAAAAGCGTATGCCAGGGCGCTTCCCTTACTGCAGCACATGATGGTGCGGCAGCCGGCTGCGGCCGAGCTAAGGCTGGCAGTCGGTATATGTTACCTCCAAACCGGCAGTTATGATGCCGCAATAAAAGAGCTGGATAGTGTTGCAAAAGGGGGAACTGTATTTGAAAACACTGCCGTATGGTACAAGGCGATGGCATTGCTGAGGCAAAACAAGCTGGATGCCTGCTATGCGGTATTGTCGGCTTTGCCACGGGAAGCAGATCAGTATAAAGAAGCGCAGGAACTTATGCACAAGATCAGGTATGAAAAGGATAACTAAGTGCTTACTGTAGCCTGGCGATAGCCGCCGGCTTTTTCAGCAGAAACCAGCTATCCGGAATAACTTTGCCTCATGACCCGGCAGCTTCATTATATCATATACGCAGCCTTACTGCTGGCAGCTGGTGCCGGTTGTTTTATGGTGATCCGAAATGTCTTTCCTGCCATGACAATAACGGAGCAGAACCCTGTTTTTTGTGCCATACAAAGCTTCCCCGGTGACAGCCTGTCAACCCGCCACGCAGATGGCCAGCTTCTGTTCAGGTCCCAATGCGCATCCTGTCATATCATTGGTAAAGATGCTACAGGCCCCGACCTGTTGAATTTTGAGGGCCGGGGACCCTGGAAAGATCGCCAAAAGCTATATAAATGGATGCGCGATCCGGAAAAGTTTATCAGGAAAGATGCTTATGCAGGAAAGCTGCAGCAAGCTTACGGCGGAGCGGTCATGACCGCTTTTCCGGACCTGACAGACAAGGAGATCGATGCGCTCGCCGCTTTCCTGAATAGCGGCTGGTAACCGGTTACTTCACCTCCTGCATGTCCACCAGTTTTTTATACAGGCCGTTCTGGCCGATCAGCTGGTCGTGCGTGCCGCGCTCCACGATCCGGCCGCGTTGCAGCACGATGATCTCGTCTGCATGGCGGATGGTGGACAGCCGGTGGGCGATCACGATACTGGTACGGTTCTGCATCATGTTGTTGATGGCATCCTGCACCAGCCGCTCGCTTTCGGTATCCAGCGAGGAAGTGGCTTCGTCCAGGATCAGGATGGGAGGGTTCTTCACCAGGGCCCGGGCAATGGTGAGGCGCTGGCGCTCACCGCCGCTGAGCTTGGTGCCGCGGTCGCCGATATTGGTATCGTAGCCCTGCTCCTTCTGTGCGATAAACTGATGCGCGTTGGCCACTTTGGCCGCTTCGGTGATCTCTTCTTCGGTCGCGTCTTCCTTGCCGAGCCGGATATTATTGGCAATGCTGTCGTTGAACAGGATGGGCTCCTGCGTGACGATGCTCATCTGGCTGCGCAGTGAATGCAGCGAATATTCTTTGATGTTCACTCCATCGATCAGCAGTTCGCCGCTGGTCACATCGTGAAAGCGGGGTACCAGGTCGGCCAGCGTGGATTTGCCGGCGCCCGAGGAGCCCACCAGCGCTACGGTTCTCCCCTTCGGAATGGTAAGGTTGATGCGGTCGAGGATCAGGGCATCATCATAAAAGAACGTCACATCGCGAAACTCGATCCTGTCTGTAAAATCGGTCAGTAGTTTGCCGTTCGGGTTCTCGTCGATGTAAACCGGGGTTTTCAGTATTTCTTCTATCCGCGTGACGGCTGCCGTACCGCGCTGGATGTTGAAAAAAGAAGTGGAAACGTTCTTGGCCGGGTTGATCAGCATGGCAAAGGCGGCAATATAGCCCATGAGCTCCTGACCGGTCAGCCCCTCGCCGGCCAGCACCAGCCGGCCGCCGAAATAAAGGATAGTGCTTAATACCATTACACCCAGAAATTCGGTCAGGGGGGAGGCCAGGTCGCGCCGGGCAAACATTTTTTTCCTGATCTCGAACAGCCGGATGTTCACGGCATGAAAACGATCGCTCAGCAGCTTTTCGGCTATAAACGCCTTGATCACCCGCAGCCCGCCCAGCGTTTCATCCAGCAGCGACAGGCTTTCGCCCAGCTTCACCGCTGCTTCCTGCGATTGCCGTTTCAGCATCCGGCTCAGCCGGCCGATGATCAGGCCGGTGGCAGGCAGGAGCACCAGCAGGAACAGGGAAAGCTGTGGCGAGGTGAAGACAAGGAAGAGCAGGTAGCCGAGCACGGTCAGGGGATCCTTGATCAGGCCGTCCAGCGTACCGACCACGGAAATTTCGATCTCCGCAATATCATTGGTCATGCGGGAGATGATGTCGCCTTTTTTCTTTTCCGTAAAATAACCGATCGGCAGCTTCAGTATTTTATTGTACAGGTCGTCCCGCAGGTCGGAGATCACCGCGCTGCGGATGGGCACGGAAAGACGGTTGGACAGGTACAGAAAGAGGTTCTTTAAAAACGTAGCTGCTATGATGAAAATGCAAATGGCGCCAAGAGCGCCCCTGTTGCCATAAGCCTGTTTGATCTGCTCCAGCGCATCTCCGATAAATGATCCCAGCACATTGCCTGTTCCCAATGCCACCATGCCCGGCTGGCCGGTATCGAAAATGAGTCCGAAAAACGGAATGAGCATGCCGATGGAGATCACCCCGAAAAGCGTGGCCAGCAACGTA
Source organism: Chitinophagaceae bacterium (assembly GCA_040509055.1). Classification (GTDB taxonomy): domain Bacteria; phylum Bacteroidota; class Bacteroidia; order Chitinophagales; family Chitinophagaceae; genus JAJKIP01. The sequence goes on along the minus strand of JBEVLT010000274.1, from coordinate 3,003 downwards.
CAAAGAAAATAGAGAATTAATTTGTTCGTATGTTTCCTGACGTACCCGAAAATCCGTGAATACTTCTTCATTATGCTGTATAATCGCTTAAACGGGGCAAAGTAACTAATTTTACAGGGTCTGCCGAAGCTTTGACGCGGCGGGCGGAAATTTTAGCATTATGGAAGAAGGAAAAAGGCAAAAACAGATAGCCGGGCTGCTGAACGAGGAGATGAACCTGATCTTCCAGCGGCTGGGCTTGAGCATGATCGACGGGGGCATGGTGTCCATTTCGGCAGTAAAAGTGACGCCGGACCTGCTGGAAGCCCGGTTTTACCTGAGTTTTTTCCAGGTAAAAGACGTGGAAGCAGCGCTGAAAAAGATCGACGACCGGCACCATGATATCAAAAAGGAACTGGCCGCCCGCGTAAGGCATCAATTGCGGAGCATACCGGTACTGAAGTTCTTCAAAGACGATACGCTGGACCATGTGTTCAAAATGGAAGAACTGTTTAAAAAGATCAGCGGGGAAAAGCCGGGAGAAAAGTAATGGTCAGTGGCAGCCCTGCTGCCGGCAGCCTTCCACTTTAATATTCACTCTTAAACGTTCCCTTTGTACTTCCTCTTCGCCTGGCGGTATTTTAAGGCAAAAAAGTCGACCAATGCGATCAATGTCATCGCCTGGATCAGCATCGTGGCCATCGTGGTCGGCACCACGGCGCTCATCCTGGTGTTGAGCGTATTCAATGGATTTGAGGGCCTGGTGAAGTCGCTGTACTCTTCTTTTTACACGGACCTGAAGATCTCGCCGGTGACGGGTAAGACTATTACGCTGACCCCGCAGCAGCTGCAACAGCTGAGAGGCGTGAACGGGGTTAAAAATTTTTCACTGGTGGCAGAGGAGAAAGCCCTGGTGCAGAACGGCGAGTACCAGTCGGTCGTTTACCTGAAAGGTGTGGACGGGAACTACCGCTACGTCACCGGTGTGGCCGCGCACATTGTAAAGGGGGAGTATAACCTCGGCACCCCGGAAGAGCCACAGCTGATCCTGGGCGCCGGCGTGGAAGGCGCACTGGGCATACAGGCCGACCGTAATCTTTTTTACCTGAAGATCTACCTGCCCCGGAAAAGCAATACCGAACAGATCGACCCGCTGAACGATATCAGCAATGATTCCATACAGACTTCTTCCGCCTTTATCATCCAGCAGGATTTTGACAACAAATATGCGATCACCAACCTGGCTTTTGTAAAAAATGCTTTGAAGCTGGGCGCCGATGAATACAGCGGCGCCGAGATCACCCTGCACAACCCGGCTGAAAGCGATAATATCCGGAAAAAGCTGCAAAAGATCATGGGACCGGGCTACCGGGTGCAGACGCGCTACCAGCAAAACCAGAGCCTTTATTCCATCATGAATGTGGAGCGGTGGATCATTTACGGGGTGCTATGCCTGCTACTGGTACTGGCAGCCTTCAACATGGTGGGCGCACTGACCATGCTGGTGCTGGAAAAGCAAAAGGATATCAGTATCCTGCATTCCCTGGGCGGCAACAACGGTTTTATACAGCGGATATTCCTGAGCGAAGGGGTATTGCTGGCGCTGATCGGCACGGGCGCAGGCATGGTGCTGGCGCTGATCATTGCGGCGCTGCAGATCAATTTTCACCTTATTCCCTTACAGGGCGGGTCGTTCCTTATCGATTACTTCCCGGTACAGCTGCGACTGGCCGATTTCCTGCTGGTCGGAGCTACCGTGCTGGTCATTGCCCTGGTGGCTTCCTGGCTTCCTTCGCGCAAGGCGGCGGCACAGGATTTTTCGTTGCGGAGCGAGTAAATGTCAATAGGCAATATGCATTGGCAATGTCTGCTAACCGAAATCTTGCCTTTTGCCTATTGCCCGTTGCGTGCGGCTTTCAGCCTTTATCAATAAATACAGGAGATTTCTATTAGTAGTCTCCCAAGGTTTCCGGCAGCTGCGCCAGCGCTTTGGCCAGTTGCTCGTCGTTGGGGGCTACGCCGTGCCAGTTATGGTCGTTTTCCATGAAATCCACGCCTTTGCTCATCACCGTATGCATCATGATGGCGATCGGCTTGCCCTGCCCGGTCAGGCCTTTGGCCTTGTCCAGGGTAGCGATCACATCGTCCATATCGTTGCCGTTCATTTCGAGGGTGGTCCAGCCAAAGGCATCGAATTTTTCGCGGATATTGCCCAGGCTCATCACCTTGTCGGTAGGCCCGTCGATCTGCTGGCCGTTCCAGTCGATGGTAGCGATCAGGTTGTCCACCTTGTGGTGTGCGGCAAACATCACGGCTTCCCAGATCTGACCTTCGTCCAGCTCTCCGTCGCCGTGCAGCGAGTATACGGTCGTGGTTTCGTTGTTTAACTTTTTGGTGAGGGCGGCGCCAAGAGCTACGCTCAGGCCCTGGCCCAGCGAACCGCTGGCTACCCGTATGCCGGGCAGGTGCTCATGAGTGGCCGGGTGCCCCTGCAGGCGGGAGTTGATCTTGCGGAACGTAGCCAGCTCTTTGATGTCAAAATAGCCGGAGCGGGCCAGCGTAGCATAAAAAACAGGTGAAATATGGCCGTTGGACAAAAAGAATACATCCTCATTCGGCGCATCCATGTGAAAGGCAGGGTCGTGCTTCATTACCTTGAAATACAAGGCCGTGAAAAAGTCCGTGCAGCCCAGCGACCCCCCCGGGTGACCGCTTTTGGAACCATGTACCATTCTGAGGATATCGCGGCGTATCTGCGATGCAATTGCCTTTAAATCAGCCATAAAAAATCGGATATGTTAAACTTTTTTGTACCTTTCTGGTCCCAAATCGAATTGAGACCCGGCAAAAGTGCGATCTTTTTAGCAAAAAAATCCATTTTTGCAGCTGATTCAGCCGAAGAATATTGCTTGTGCTCAATATCCGTTATGAACGCCCGCTGAGGGAGATTAAATAATTGAAATCCCTTAGTATTTTATAAGCGTTAATCCTAATTTCGTACCGTAAAACCTCTGCTTGATGCTT
>JBEVLT010000273.1:0-10233 GCA_040509055.1 Chitinophagaceae bacterium | reverse complement strand
CATAAGAGTCCCGGCCAAAAGGCCGGGATTTTTTTTGCTATGGCAGTCAAAGTATCCATACAGGGCTATGAAGGAAGCTTTCACCAGGAAGCGGCCCGGCAGTTTTTCGGCAGCGACACGGACGTGATTCCCTGTGCTACGTTCCGTGAAGTGATCAGGGTAGCCGCGGACAAGCAGAGCGACGGCGGGGTCATGGCTATTGAAAACTCCATTGCCGGCAGCATTTTACCCAATTATCACCTGCTGCAGCGCTCCGACCTGCGCGTGACCGGCGAGATCTACCTGCATATCCGGCAAAACCTGCTGACCAACCCGGGAGTGAAGCTGGAAGATATCCGCGAAGTGCATTCGCATACCATGGCCCTGCAGCAATGCCATGATTTCCTGGACAGGTATAAATGGAAACTGGTGGAGACCGAGGATACCGCGCTCAGCGCGCGGCATATTCACCAGCACAAAAGCAAGCATATAGCAGCTATTGCCAGCCGGCTGGCGGCCGAACTGTTTGAGCTGAACATACTTGCACCGAATATCCATACGCTGAAAAACAATTACACCCGGTTCCTGGTGCTGCAGCGCGGGGACGATACTGTAAATACGAAAGAAGCAAACAAGGCATCGGTGAATTTTCACACCGATCATTCCAAAGGCAGCCTGGCGAGGGTGCTGACCAAAATAGCGGAGGGTGGTATCAACCTGAGCAAGCTGCAAAGCTTTCCCATACCGGGCAGCGATTTCAAATACAGCTTTCATGCAGACATGGAGTTCGATTCGGCGGCGCAGTTTGAGAACGTGATCGAAGCGATCAGGCCGTTGACGGCGGAGCTAAAAATTTACGGCATCTATAAAAGAGGTATATGGAAGTAGCCAAAAGACTGGACGGCATCGGCGAATATTATTTTTCGCAAAAGCTGCGGGAGATCGACGCACTGAACAAGGCCGGTAAAAATATCATCAGCCTGGGCATCGGCAGCCCGGACCTGCCCCCGCACCCGGAGGTGGTCAGGGTATTGCAGGAGGAAAGCGCGAAGCCGAACGTGCATGGCTACCAATCATACAAAGGCTCGCCCGTATTGCGCCAGGCCATCGCTGACTGGTATAGCAAATGGTATGGCGTGGAGCTGGACCCTGATACCGAAGTGCTCCCGCTGATCGGCAGCAAGGAAGGGATCATGCATATCTGCATGACCTATCTCAATGAAGGCGATGAAGTGCTGGTGCCCGACCCCGGCTATCCTACCTACCGGAGCGCGGTGCAGCTGGCGGGCGGCAGGTGTGTAGCGTATGAACTGCAGGAATCAAATAATTATGCGCCGGATTTTGAGGTGCTGAAACAAAAGGATTTGAGCAGGGTAAAGCTGCTGTTTGTCAACTATCCGCAGATGCCGGCAGGGCAGTTGCCTGCCCGTGACCTGTTTGAAAAGCTGGTAGCATTCGGCAAGGAGCAAGGGATACTGATCGTGCACGACAATCCCTATAGCTTTATTCTTAACAATAATCCAATGAGCTTACTGGACATCGATGGCGCCAAAGACTGCGTGATCGAGCTGAACTCGCTCAGCAAATCGCACAACATGGCAGGCTGGCGCGTGGGGATGCTCTGTGGTGCAAAAGAAAAGATCGATGCCGTGCTTCGCTTCAAAAGCAATATGGACAGCGGCATGTTCCTGCCGGTGCAGCTGGCTGCCGCCAAAGCCCTGTCGCTGGGAAAGGAATGGCATGATGAAGTGAATAAAATATACAAAGCGAGGAGAGAGAAAGTATTCGAACTGCTGGACCTGCTTGGTTGCAGGTATTCAACGGAACAGGCAGGTTTGTTTGTGTGGGCGCGTATACCGGATACGTATGAAAGCGGGTATGCGGTAAGCGACGAAGTGTTGTACAACGCCAGCGTATTCATTACGCCGGGGGGAATATTCGGCAATGCGGGCAATGCCTATGTGCGGGTAAGCCTGTGCAGTACGGAAGAGAAAATAGCAGAGAGCATTCAGCGGGTTCAGAAGCTGGTTAAAAAAGATAACAATCATGTTCAATAATGTAACGATCGTCGGCGTAGGATTGATCAGCGGCTCCTTTGCGCTGGGGCTGAAAGACAAGGGGCTGGCCCGGCATATCATCGGCGTGAGCCGGACGGCTGCCAGTGCGCAAAAAGCGCTGGAGCTGGGGCTGATCGATGAAGTGCTGCCGCTGGAAGAAGCGGTAAAGAAAAGCGATTTTATCTATGTGGCCATACCGGTAGATGCCACGCTGGGCGTCATGCAGACCATTATGGATATTGTCACGGACCAGCAGATCGTGGCCGATGCAGGCTCTACCAAGCATGCCCTGTGCACGTCGCTGGAAGATCACCCAAGGCGCAGCCGGTTTGTAGCCACCCATCCTATGTGGGGTACCGAATACAGCGGACCGGAGGCTGCCGTACGCGATGCGTTTGCCGGACGTGCCTGCGTGATCTGTGAAAAAGAAAAATCAGACGCGGAAGCTGCTGAAAAGATAGAACAGGTGTACCGCCGGCTCGGTATGCATATCCTCTACATGGGTGCGGCCGATCATGATGTGCATACGGCATACATCAGTCATATCTCGCATATTACTTCGTTTGCGCTGGCCAATACGGTGCTGGAAAAAGAACGTGAAGAGGATGCCATTTTCGAACTGGCTTCGGCCGGTTTTGAAAGTACGGTGCGGCTGGCCAAGAGCAGCCCGGCTATGTGGGCGCCGATCTTCCTGCAAAACCGGGAAAATATACTGGATGTGCTGAACGAGCATATTTCGCAGCTGCGGAAATTCAAAGCCTGCCTGGAAAAAGAAAACGGTGAATACCTGTGGGAACTGATGGAGAATGCCAATAAGATCAAAAGGATTATTAAGTGAATCGTGAATAGTCAATAGTGAAGGCGGGCTGACCGCTTACGGCTGTTAACTCACCATCATAAATCAATAACTTTACAAATCAACAATATGCAAACAACAGAACAAACGACCAGTGCCGTGGCGCAGCAGGCCTGGAACAAGCGGCCGCTGATCATCAGCGGACCGTGCAGCGCCGAAACGGAAGAGCAGGTACTGGCAACCGCGCAGCGCCTTGCTGCCACCGGCAAAGTGGACATGCTGCGGGCCGGTATCTGGAAACCACGTACCAAACCCGGCATGTTCGAAGGGGTTGGCGCCAAAGGGCTGCCCTGGCTGCAGCAGGCAAAAAAGATCACTGGCCTGCCCACGACCGTGGAAGTAGCTACCGGCAAGCAGGTGCAGGATGCGCTCACCTTCGACGTGGATGTGCTGTGGATCGGCGCCCGTACCACCGTGAACCCCTTCAGCGTGCAGGAAGTGGCTGATGCGCTGCGCGGCGTGGATGTGCCGGTGCTGATCAAGAACCCTATCAACCCCGACCTGGAGCTATGGACCGGCGCCGTGGAGCGGATCGCCAGGGCCGGCGTGAAACAGATCGGGCTCATTCACCGCGGCTTTTCATCCTACGGCAATACCGAGTACCGTAATGCGCCCATGTGGCACCTGGCGATCGAGATGAAGCTCAAGCATCCCGATATGCTGATCATCAACGACCCCTCGCATATCTGCGGCCGCCGCGATATCCTGCCGGATGTGATGCAGCGCGCTATCGACCTGGATTACGACGGACTGATGATCGAAAGCCATATCGATCCGGACAATGCCTGGAGCGATGCCAAACAGCAGGTGACACCGGAGCGGCTCAGCGAAATACTGGATACCATCATCTGGCGCAAGGAAGACGTAAACTCCGAAGAGTACCATGCGGCGCTGGAAAAGCTGCGCCAGCAGATCAATCATCTCGATGACGAGCTGATGCAGATACTCGGTCAGCGGATGAAAATAGCCGAAAAGATCGGGGAGTATAAAAAGAGCAACAACATTACCATCCTGCAAACCAACCGGTGGAACGAGATCATCGAACGGGCTTTTGTAAAAGGAGAGAAGATCGGGCTGAGCAAAGAGTTCATCACAAAATATTTCGATGCGGTGCATATGGAGAGTATTAATCACCAGAAAAAAGTGCTGGATAGTTAAAGAACTGTTTGAGGTTCGGTCGCTTCCATCAGAATGAGTACGACAGGGTGGGAAGGCGTTAATTACTGGACTTGCGCTGATTGGGTTTGTATACTATTATGAAGAAGGTAAACTATAGTTTTTCGGGGTCGTCGGTGGATTATTATTTTGCCTGGGGCATGTCGCACCTGAAAGAGATCGTGGATACAAAGAATGCCGTGATCATTACCGATGAAAACGTGTACGGTCATCACCAGAAGCGGTTCAAAGGCTGGGATACCATTGTGCTGAAGGCCGGAGAAGAATACAAGGTGCAATCCACCGTGGATGCCGTGATCGAACAGCTGATCGGGCTGGAAGCCGACCGGAAAACAACCCTGGTGGGCGTGGGTGGCGGCGTGGTAACGGACCTGACAGGTTATATCGCTTCGGTATACATGAGGGGCATTCCCTTTGGCTTTATACCGACCTCCATACTCGCGATGGTGGATGCTTCTATCGGCGGCAAGAACGGCATCGATGTAGGCGTATACAAAAACATGGTCGGCGTCATCCGCCAGCCCGGATTTATACTGCATGACATGGCATTCCTGAACACGCTGCCGCAGGCTGAGTGGGAGAATGGTTTTGCAGAGATCATCAAACATGCCTGTATCAAAGACGCTCCCCTGTTTGCCGAACTGGAAGCCAGTTCCTTTGCCGGCTACCGGCGCAGGAAAAAATCCATTTGCGACCTGGTACAGCGCAATGCCCTTATCAAAACGAAGGTGGTGCAGCAGGATGAGTTTGAGCAGGGCGACCGGAAACTGCTGAACTTCGGCCATACGCTGGGCCACGCGCTGGAAACGCAGTATGAATTATCTCACGGCCAGGCCATTTCCATTGGTATGACCTATGCCTGTCATCTTTCCGCCCGGCTGGGCCGGTTCAAAGATACCGAACGGGTGGTGCGGCTGCTGGAGCAATACAACCTGCCGACCTATGCCAGCTTTGATCAGCAAAAAGTATTTGATGTGATGAAGATGGATAAAAAGCGGGAGCGGAAAGAAATGAACTATGTATTGCTGGAAAAGATCGGGAAAGGCATTGTGAAACCCGTACCCATCGACCAGCTTGAAAACATGATCCTGTCGCTGTAATGGAAACATAGCAGGACTGACCGAAGTAATCAACGAATTTTATACGAAACAGGTATGAAAGCAACTATCCGGCCTTCACAGCTTACCGGCTATATCAGTGCCCCGGCGTCCAAAAGTTCCATGCAGCGTGCCTGTGCGGCGGCTTTACTGGCGCATGGCACTACCATCATCCGCAACCCGGGACATAGCAACGATGACAAGGCTGCCCTTGATATCATTCAGCGGCTGGGCGCTGAAGTAGCGATACATACAGATGAAATAACAGTCGCCGGCAAAGGTGTCCGGCCGGTAGCAGGTACTATCCATTGTGGTGAAAGCGGGCTGAGCATCCGGATGTTTACCCCGCTTGCAGCACTCAGCGATACCGCAATTATCATTGAAGGTGCTGGCAGCCTGGTGACGCGGCCAATGAATTTCTTCGATGAAATACTGCCGCAGCTGGGCGTGCAGATTACAAGCAATGAAGGCAAGCTGCCCCTCGTCATCCAGGGCCCGCTGAAGCCCGCGAACATTGAAGTGGACGGTTCGCTGAGCTCGCAGTTTCTTACCGGCCTGCTGCTGGCCTATGCCGCAGCCGGCGCCAGTGATGTATCGATCCGTGTGAATGATCTTAAGAGCAAGCCGTATATCGATCTGACGCTGGATGTGATGCAACAGTTTGGCCTGAAGATGCCGGTCAACCGTGATTATGCGGAATTTTATTTTGACGATGCGCCGCCTCCATTGCCGGCTGCTACCCGGGCGTATAACGTGGAGGGCGACTGGAGCGGCGGCGCATTCCTGCTGGTGGCAGGAGCTATTGCCGGCCCGGTGATGATCCGTGGGCTGGATATGACCTCTACGCAGGCCGATAAAGCCATTACCGATGCCCTGCTCGCTGCCAATGCCGGCATGGCCGTGGAAGCCAAAGGCATCCGCCTCAACCCGGCGCCGATGAATGCATTTTCATTTGATGCCACGGATTGCCCTGACCTGTTTCCTCCATTGGTAGCGCTGGCTGCTTATTGCGAAGGACAAACGATTATCCGGGGCGTGAGCCGGCTGGCGCATAAAGAAAGCAACCGGGCCCTTACGCTGCAGGAAGAATTTGGGAAAATGGGGGTGCGGATAGCACTCGATGGCGATACGATGACCGTGTATGGCGGCACCGGCGTGAAAGGTGCTGCCGTGCACTCGCGTCACGACCACCGCATTGCCATGGCCTGCGCCGTGGCGGCCCTGGGGGCGGATGGCGATACCACGATCGATGAAGCGGAGGCCGTCGGGAAATCATACCCGGATTTTTATGCCGATCTGCAAAAGCTCGGTGGCGGCGTATCTTTAAACAATAAGCTGAAATTGCATGAATAGTTTTGGAAGATTATTCCGAGTTTCCATTCTGGGCGAATCGCATGGCGAGTCGGTCGGCATCCTGATCGATGGCTGCCCGGCCGGACTGCCCCTGGATACCGAAGATTTTTTGCCCGACCTGGAGCGAAGAAAAGGCGGCACACAAAAAGGTACTACGCCCCGGCAGGAGGAAGACCTGCCCATTTTCAAAAGCGGGCTGTTCAACGGCAGGACCACCGGTGCGCCCATTACCATCCTGTTCGAAAACAAAAATACCCGGAGCGGCGATTATGAAAAGCAGCGGGCGGTACCCCGTCCGGGACATGCCGATTTCGTGGCGCAGCAAAAATTCGGTGGGTTTGAAGATTACCGCGGCAGTGGCCATTTCAGCGGCCGGCTTACGGTGGCGCTGGTGGCGGCCGGGGTAGTAGCCAAAAAGCTTTTTTCGCAGATGCAGGTGGTGGCTTCCATTCTCGAGATAGGTGGCGAGCGCGATCCGGACAAGGGATTGCAAAGAGCCATTGATCAGAAGGATTCGGTGGGCGGGATCGTGGAATGCCGTGTCACTGGTTTGCCCGCCGGCCTGGGCGAGCCGTTCTTCGATTCGGCCGAGTCACTGCTGAGCCACGCGGTATTTGCCATACCCGCCGTGAGAGGCATTGAGTTCGGGACCGGTTTTGCGGCCGCCCGGATGTTTGGCAGCGAGCACAATGACGCCATTGAAAACAGGCAGGGCAAAACGATCACCAACCATGCAGGCGGCATCGTAGGCGGGCTGACCAACGGTAATGAGCTGGTATTGCGCATCGCCATCAAACCCACTTCCTCCACACCCAAAGAGCAGACGACGCTCAATTGGGAAACAGGCCAGGCCGAAAAGGTATCCATAAAAGGCCGCCACGATCTTTGCATCGCCCTGCGTGTGCCCGTGGTGCTGGAAGCCGTTACCGCTATTGTACTGGCGGACCTGCTGATGCTGGAGCAGCACAGCCGGAGAGTATTATCCGCGGCTAAGCCGTAACTTCAACTAACGATTATGCCGATTATCTATCACATCACCACGACGGAAGAGTGGAACGGGGCCCGGGAAAAAGGTTTTTACGAGCATCCTACGCTGAATGCCGAAGGGTTTATCCATTGCAGCGAGGAACAGCAGGTAGCCGGCGTGCTGCAACGTTATTTCGCCGGGCAAACGGGGTTGGTAAAGCTGGTGATCGATACCGGTAAGCTGACCAGCCGGTATATCCAGGAGTGGTCGCCGTCCACACAGGATACCTTTCCCCACATCTACGGGCCGATCAATACCGGCGCCGTGATCGATGTGGTAGTGCTATAGGCTTTTTTTGAATTGATGGAAGGCTATGTCCAGTACTTCGAACCGCGCCGCATCGGGCAGGTAATAATGCCACCATTCCGTTTCCAGTGCTTTGAAGCCATATTTTTCCATGGTCGCTCTCAGCCATTTCCTGTTTTGTAATACATCGTGTGGCAGACCGGTAAACGCGTGATGCGCCGTATCGCTGAAATTATCAAAGCCGGTACCCATATCCAGTTCCCTTCCTGTATGCAGATCGATCACCGTCAGGTCTACGGCAATGCCCCGGTTATGCCCGCTGCCTTTGGCCGGGTTGGCCACATAGCGTTCATCGCCGACAAGCTCCCAGAACTTTACCGTTACTGCATAAGGGCGGTAGGCATCGAATATCATCAATCCCATTCCCTGTCCCTTTAATTCATCCTGTACCTGCTGCAGCGCTTTTGCCGCCGGCAGCCGCAGGAAGGTGACCGCGGTGCCGGCCGGGTACATCCGGCGATGCATGAAATTATTGGTACCGGCATACCGCAGGTCATATACCAGGCCGGGTATGCTGCGTTTCAGCTCAACCATTTGTTTGGCCGGATCGTCCTTTACCTGTTGCCGGTACTCCTGCCAGCGGGAGGTAACAGATAGCGATGCTGAATCCTGTGCAGGTGAAATGCAGGGGATAAGCAGCAAAAAAATAACAGGTCCTGCAACAGGCATGAGCAAACGATTGCGTATTTTCACTACCGGGGTTTTAATACATAAACTTAGTTTAAAAAGCGTGGTTACGACACGGTATGCACCATGAACCGCAAAACTGTTTTTTTGTCTTTGCTTCTTTCGCTTTTTTTGTTTTCTGCCTGCAACAACCCCGTACGGCCGCCTGCTACCGATATTGCGGCAACTCCTGAAGAGCTGGGTAAAAAGATCACCGAGCACCTGCAGCAGTCGCTGGAATTTGCGGCCGGAAATGATGGCCGTATCGACGATACAGTCAGCCTGGCGCTTACAATTCTTGTACAGCAGGCTTATGACAACACACAATTTTCCCCGGTATGGACCGCAGGCCAGGACTGGGGTCCGCTGGCCGACTCCCTGCTGCATTTTATCAGCAACGGCAGGCTGTATGGGTTATACCCGGACGATTATCACCTGCCCGCCCTGCTGGCTGCGCAGGAAAAAATACGCAGGGACAGCCTGGGCCGGCGCGACCGGAAGGATGCCGTTTTGTGGGCGCATACCGAACTGATGCTGACGGATGCGTTCTTCCACCTGGTAAAAGACCTGAAGCTGGGCCGCCTGCCGCAGGACAGCGTAACGTTGCGAAAAGATTCCGTGCTGCCTGACGAATTTTACCAGGAACAGCTGGCCCGGACACTGCAGGGCCGGGCCCTGGTGCCGGTGCTGGCGGCGCTGGAGCCGGCGCATCAGGGATACCGACGGCTGAAGGCTGCTATCCCGGCATTCCTGGACAGCGCCGATAACAGGACGTTTACCAGGGTACCTGCCCCGTCGCAGCGATCGCCTGATTTCAAAACGCTGTTGCAGAAAAGACTGTTCGAAAGCGGGTTTATCACCTTTGACAGTACGGCCGCCGACTCCGCGCAGCTCGCCGAAGCGGTAAAGAAATTCCAGCGCAGCCAGGGCATTACGATCGACGGCAAGGCCGGCGATGCCACGGTGCGGATGCTGAACGTCACCGACCGCGACCGGTTTGCCCGGATCGCCATTACGCTCGACCGCTATAAGCTGCTGCCTGAACAGCTGCCGTCCCGCTATGTGTGGGTGAACCTGCCGGGTTTCTACATGAATTTCTGGGAGAACGATACCCTGCAGCTGGTCTCGAAGATCATTTGCGGCAAGCCTGCTACCCGTACCCCGCTGCTCAACAGCGCTATTTCCGAACTGGTCACCTATCCGCAGTGGACCGTGCCGCAAAGCATCATCGCCAAAGAAATACTCCCGGCGGTAAAAAAAGACCCGGGCTACCTGGCCCGCAAGGGGTTCAGCCTGGTGAACGCAAAAGGGGAGGAGGTTGATCCTTTTACCGTAGACTGGTCCAAATACAGCAAGGGCATCCCCTACAGGGTGGTGCAGGGCAGCGGCGATGCCAATGCGCTGGGTGTGCTGAAATTCAATTTTCCCAACAAATACGCCGTCTACCTGCACGATACCAACCAGCGGTCGCTGTTTGCCCTGACCACCCGCACGCTCAGCCATGGTTGCGTACGCGTACAGGACTGGCAGAAACTGGCATACAGCATTGTCCGCTACGACAACAGGGACCGGGTGGAGGAAGGGCCTTCGCCCAGCGAAGATTCGCTGACCAGCTGGCTGTCACGCAAGGAGAAGCACAGCATCCCGGTGCGGAACAGGCTGCCGGTCTATATCCGGTATTTTACCTGTGAAGGCAAAAATGGCCGGGTGACATTT
>JBEVLT010000272.1:0-3370 GCA_040509055.1 Chitinophagaceae bacterium | reverse complement strand
CGAGGCAGGCGGAGAATTGCCGGATATTGTTTTCCTCGACCTGAACATGCCGCAGAAGACCGGGTTTGAATGTGTGCAGGAGATCAAAAAGCAAGCTCGCCTGCAGCAGGTAGGCATTGTTGTGCTCTCTACTTCGGCCGATGCCCGCATCGTAAAGCAGCTCTACCAGTGCGGTGCAGACCGCTACCTGTTTAAACCCAACAATTTTGCCGATCTGAAAGCCCTGATCAGCCGTGTATTCCATCTCCGGTTTCAAACCGGGCTTCGTTGTACCTCTGACAACGATTTTGTACTGCAGCCATAAAATTATATAGACAAAAAAAATTGCTGTGCCAAGCGAACGCACTTTCGAAAATATCGTCAAACAAGCTCCTGTCGGCATTACCATCCTTCGCGGCAGGGAGATGATCGTGGAAATGGCCAATGAAACCTACCTGCAGGTAGTGGACAGGAGGGATGAGGAATTTATTGGCCGGTCGCTGTATGCGTCACTTCCCGAAGTACGGGAGTTTGTGGAACCGTTGCTGGAAAAAGTCTTTCAAACAGGCATTCCTTACCATGGCTTCGAGTTTCCCGTTATCCTGAACCGGTACGGCCAGCGCGAGCTGACCTATTTCAATTTTACCTACCAGGCGCTGAAGGATGCGAACAATGAAATTTCAGGCATTATCGTCGTCGCCAACGAAGTAACTACCCTGGTCAAAACGAAACAATCCATCGAGGAGAGCGAACGGCAGTTCAAAAACCTGGTGATGCAATCGCCGATCGCCATGACCATCTTCCGGGGGCATGATTTCATTATCGAAATTGCCAACGAGACATTGCTCAGGACACTCTGGCAAAAAACAGAGCAGGAGGTGCTGGGCAAACCCATTTTAGAAATATTCCCGGAACTGGCCGGTCAGAAATATCCCGCCCTGCTGACCCGTGTGCTGGATACCGGTGAGCCCCACCGGGAAACAGAAGCGCTGGCCCTGGTACGCACCCAATATTATTACCTCGACTTCGAATATGCACCGCTGAGGGATGCAGCCGGTACGGTAACCGGGATCATGGTGACCGTATACGATGTGACGGAAAAAGTGCTGGCCCGCCAAAGCGTGGAAGACACCAAGGAGCGGCTCCGGCTGGCTGTAGAGGCCACCGGCTTGTCCAACTGGGACCTGGACCTGGATTCCCGGTCCATCATTCATTCTCCAAGGCTGGCAGAGATATTCGGCCATCCACCCGATAAAATCCTTACACACCAGGAGCTGTATGCACAGGTGATACCGGAAGACCTGCAGGGAACGATCCTGACGGCCCTGAACCGGGCCCTGAAAACAGGTGTGTACCAGTACGAGGCCCGTATCCAGCGCCCCGACGGAGCCACGGCCTGGATAAAAACCCAGGGAAAAGTGGTATACGATGAAAGCGGGAAACCCCTGAAGATCATCGGTACGCTCCGGGACATTACCGAAGAAAAAGCGTTTTCGCAGGAGCTGGAACGCCAGGTAAGGGAGCGGACCCGGGAACTGGCCGTGAAAAACGAAGAGCTGGAAAAAATGAATACCGAGCTGCAAAGCTTTGCCTATGTATCCAGCCACGACCTGCAGGAACCCCTGCGGAAAATACAGGTGTTTTCCGACCGGATACTGGAACTGGAACAGGAGAAGCTCTCGCCCAAAACAAAGGATTACTTTGGCCGGATCATCAGGGCAGCGTCTACCATGCAGACGCTGATCAAGGACCTGCTGCTATACTCGCGCACCAGCAACAGCGAGAGGAAGTTTGAAAAAACTGCGATCGACGACATTCTTAACGACGTGAAAGAAGAGCTGCACGAAGAGATCGAAGATAAAAAAGCAGTGGTAACATCCGGCGGACTTGGCGCGGCTTGCGTCATCCCGTTTCAATTCAGGCAGCTGCTGATCAACCTGGTCAGCAATTCACTTAAATTTTCAAAGGAGGGCAGCGCTCCCCACATTCACCTGCAGCATGAGCTGGTCAACAGCTCCACGCTGTCAGAAACCGCTTCGCCGGGGTATTATCACCTGACCGTATCGGACAACGGGATCGGTTTCGACAACGAATTCAAAGATAAAATCTTCGATATATTCCAGCGGCTGCATGGCAAAGACCGGTTCAAAGGATCAGGTATCGGCCTGGCGATCGTAAAAAAGATCGTGGAGAACCACAAAGGTTTTATCGAAGCGCGGGGCGAGCGCGACAAAGGCGCCACCTTCGATATCTACTTCCCGGCTGGCGGTTGTGAAAACTGATCCTGCGCAGGCACCGCTTTCACTCTTCGCAGCGTGCACTTGCATCTGCCCGTTTTCCTGCTTATCTTAACAGGAACCAAAACCTTTTCCATGAACTATTACTACCTCAATCCGCAGAAGGAACAGCTGCTGTTTATCAAAGACAAAACGGACCGGGATGCGGTGATCAGTAATATCATCACGCTGCGCAAAAGCCTCTCCGAACACATTCCCGAGAAGAAGCTGAGTGGTAACCTGCTGCTGGGCACCTGGAACCTGCGGGAATTTGGCAATACCAAATACGGCGGGCGGATGGTCGAGTCGCTGTATTATATTGCCGAGATCATTTCCCGGTTCGATCTGATCGCCATCCAGGAAGTGCGCGACAACCTGCAGGACATCAACAGCGTGTGCCGCATACTGGGCAGCGACTGGGGCATCTTCACCAGCGTGGTTACCGAAGGCGCTTCGGGCAATAAGGAGCGGCTGGCGTTCCTGTATGACAAACGGACCGTGTCATTCCGCAATATTGCCGGCCAGGTGATTCTGCCGCCCTCTAAAAACCTTACCTCGCAGTTCGCCCGCTCGCCTTATATCATCCGCTTCCAGTCCGGGTGGCTGAAGTTCGACATCTGCACCGCGCATATCTACTATGGCAAAGACGTGAAGACCTCGGCCGAATACAAACGGCGTGTCAAAGAGATCGAAGACATCGTGGGGTTCTTCAAAAAGTACTACGTGGACAAAGGCGAAGCGAACAATATCTTTATCCTCGGCGATTTCAACATCGAAAATGACCAGAGCCCTACGTATAAAGCCGCAACCTCTTCGGCCTTCAGCATTCCGGACGCTATTCTGAAAGACAAACTGCCGGGCAGCAACGTGGCCCAGGACAAGATATACGACCAGATCCTGTACTACAACAAATACAGGGACATCACGTTCAAAAAAGCGGGCATCTATAATTTTTTTGATACGGTCTTCGACAAGCTGGACGGTTATGAGGCCCGCATCGAAAAGCACTACAAAAAGATAACGCCAAAAGTGTTCAGGGATTTTAAGACCTACCAGATGAGCGATCACCTGCCCCTGTGGGTGGAGATGAACACGGACCATACGGAGAGCTACCT
>JBEVLT010000271.1:0-3986 GCA_040509055.1 Chitinophagaceae bacterium | reverse complement strand
ATTTAATCGCTCGATAGGATCCACGGGTTTCATCCCATCTGGGTCCATAAACCTGATCGGATTGTCAAAAGCGAAGGCATACGGACTCCATCTTCGCATTTTATCTGCTAAAGGATCAATTGCATGAAATCTTCCTATTTGTGCATCATACATTCTCGCGCCGTAATCCAGCCATCCCAAACCGGAACCATCACTAAATTCCTGCCGATGCTCTTCCTGGCCATTGTATTTATATTTATTTTCCACTCCTCCAAACGCCAGTGCCTTCGACGATATCCCCTTCATCACCAGCCCAAACGGGTAATAATGCGTTTCCTCCAATAGCGGCCCTCTTGTATGCACCACGGACAGGTCGTCAAAATACACATTGCCCTTGCTCTCGTTGCTCACATACACGTACAGGTAGCCGTTCTTTTTGATCCCGATATCCTCACCGCCATTGGCCACTATGGCCTGTTTTTCCATTGTGCCGGTAATGGCCGGGATGCGGACAGCGCCATAATTGCCTTCCACCAGCCTGAACTGTTCTTCATCCAGCAAGATCCAGTTCAGGTACGCTTTCGGGATCAGGCTGCCGGCCGTATCATGGCTGTTGTCGATAAAGCTTTGCAGGGGCCCGCTGAGCTCGGTACTGCCCGGTGTTGCGCTACCTGTGCCGTGGTTGCTGCTGACCAGCATGCCGCCGGTGAACGACCCGGCCAGAGTAGTTACGATATCGTCCAGCCCGGCCGCTGTATTGGGGTTGGTCACGTCCGGCTGGTACCAGCCTTTGACATTGGCGCGGAAGCTGTCACCCGCCATCACTTTCAGCACCACGCCGGGACCGATCCGCTTGTCCGATCCGGTGACGCCGTAGAGCTTGCTCACTTTGTGATTGGCGGTATCGCTGTCGAAGCCCGCAGGCTTGTCCGATTCCGTTTGCGGTACCTGGCCGAATAGCTGCTCCTCGATCGCACGGCGTGCCGTTTCCATCCCGGCATAATAACCGGCGCCCGGATCGGTTTCTTTCGTCAGCACCATGCGGATATTGCCTAAATGGTCTTTGATGAAATAATCATACACCAGCTGGCTGTCGCCTTTAGGCCTGATGCGCCCTTCTTCATGGCCGATCAGCTGCAGCGTGTCATTTTCGTAGACGAGGCCGCCCAGGTAAAGGGTTGTGCGGTCGGGTTTCCCGGTTTCTTTGACGGTCTTTTGCAGCTTGTTGCCGAGCGCGTCGTAGGTGTATTCGATCAGGCCCTTGCCCTTCACCCGCACACGGGCAGGCAGGTTCAGGATATTATATTCGATGGCATCCGCCGTGTCGGAGCTGATATCCTTGTTCAGGTCGGTTTTGAGATTGCCGTTACCGTCATAGGTGTAATCCGTAGCGCTGCCGGTCTTATTGCCGTTCAACGCGCTCATATAGGCAGCCGAGCTGCGGAAGTCGCCCAAACCCGTTCCGGTGTCATTATAGCCGTCGATGACATTTTTGAGCTTATTGGTATGGCTGGAATAGGTGTAGTGCAAATCGTCGATCTGCGGGCTGCTGAATCCCTTCAGGCCCCATTGCTGCATCCGTAGAATGTTACCATTGGCATCATATGCCGAATCCGGATCCGTGCCGTTGCCCATTTTCACACTGAAATCAATACCTGCCGTTTTATCGAATGTGCCGCCTGTATATTGGTTAAAGTCTGCCGCCAGCAGGCGGTTAACCGCATCGTAGGTAAAGTCGTATTTGCGCTTTTCGTTGTCGCCTTTGCTTTTCCACAGCATGCCGGCAATATTGCCATTATACTGCGCGGCAGCATAGTTGCTGCCATCAATGATCGTCCCTGTTTTGTCATAGGCCAGCTCGAACCCGAAATAATGATCCGTACTGTCTTTGATAAAATCCCGGTTGATGCCGAGCATCCAGCCCCGGATATTGTAATCATAGGCGAGGTCCTCCACGTCTTCGCCAAGGGTTTTCCTTTTCAGCTGGCCGATGGCATCGTATTCATTTTCCAGGATCACGGTCCAGGAGCCGGGCAGCGCGCCGCCATTGATCAGGCTGTTACCGGCTTTCTTTTCCACCTTGCTGATGCGGCCCAGCTCATCATAGGTCAGTTTGGTCAGGACAAGGGTTGTCTGCGCGTTCGTGCCCCCTTTCTGCTGTTGCCGGATGGTCAGCAGCGGCTGGCCGGTCCAGCCGTATTGGGTCGTCAGGATATCTGTGCCGCCCGTGTGGTTTGTTGCCTGTACCTGTACCAGCCGGGCTTTGGCATCAAAAAAATTTACGGCATACAGATAGGTACTCGTTCCGGGAATTTTGATCCTTGTGCCGGTGACAAGTCCTTTGGTCTGGCTGCTTTGCAGCACTGCTTGCGGATAAGGAAAAACCGTATTGCTGGCGGGTAGCAGGTAAGAGGTATTGATCGTATGGAGGCTTGCGCTGAGCGGGTTGCCATAGCTGCCGCGCCAGCCATAGTCATCGTAGAAGGTACGGGTCAGCTCTTCTGACGTGTAATCGGCTACGTTTGGATAATTGCCGGTAAGCAAAGCTCGTCCACGATGCCAGTCCGGGTCATCATAATGGCTGTCGTCTGTC
The DNA here is from genome assembly GCA_040509055.1 of Chitinophagaceae bacterium. GTDB lineage: Bacteria > Bacteroidota > Bacteroidia > Chitinophagales > Chitinophagaceae > JAJKIP01. The sequence continues at coordinate 1,414 of JBEVLT010000271.1, read as the reverse complement.
ACAAGCCCCGTTGCAACAGGCCGGCCCAGGTGATCATATTGCGAATAAAGCCATTGATGCGCTGCCCGCAGGTTGCCGTCCTGCGACATGACCATCCGGTCGCGGGTATCATAGACCATCCGCTGTTCAGCCGATCCCGGCACTTTTTTGACGATGACCCGGCCCCGCTCATCGTATTCATAGCGGAAGCAAAGCTCGTCAAGGATGGTTGGGGTCAGCGTCCAGCCGGTGACCGCCAGCTCCCGGACCGCTTTCGGCGGCACGACCAGGCGCAGCTGGTCCAGGTCGTCATAGGCGTAATAAGTGCAAAGCCAGCCGGAATGTGCACTGTCGGGCAAGTCTGCCAGCTGCACCTTGCGCAGGATCACCAGCCCGCTTTTGTCCCTGTATTCGACAACCTGTTTTTTATGCTCGTCGGTGATCACGGATTTATACAACCGGCCTTCCGGGTAAACCAAAGCCGTGGTGCAGGCGCCGGAAATGTCCACCTTCCACAGCCGCACGGAATCCCGTACCCGGTTGACCCGGTACTCCTGCACCACGCCGCGCCGGTCATTGGGATTGCCGGCGCCTTCACTGCCCGCCCAGCTGTTGCCGGGGGCATAGCTGCCGGTCGCCCGGTTCAGCGGCGACGGCTCGTAGTTGGTCTTTCCGTAAAAAAAAGTTTCTCCGGGATATTGCACTGCTCCGAACGCTTCCTGCTGCTGGAAGGGGTTGAGCTTGAACATCCCGTCATCCAGCGACGCATTGCCGCCCGTCGGATTAGCCCGGAATGGCAGGTAATGATAAATTTCCCGCCCGAACTCATCATAGATCACAGCCGACACAAGATCCCGCGCCGTATCGCCGGCCGGCAGTGATCCCTGTGTCACGACCATCTGGACCGGTCTGCCCAACCCATCCGCATATTGCGTGGTGATACGGGCTGTTTGCAAAGGATTGGCTACAAGAAAGCTGTCTGTATGGCTAAGCGGTTTTGCCGCATTCCATGTCCTCAACGAATTGACCGGCATACTTCCCGGGTAGGAGGCAGGCAGCGGCTGCTGTGCAAACAAGCAGGTGCCGGGCAGCGCGCTTGCAGTGAGCATAATGGTTTTTATTCCTGCTGACCATTTGCTGCCGGGACAAAACAGGCGGTGAATCATCATAGCGGCGATTTACAGGCATCCTAAAGGTGATGAATTTCCCGGTTTTTTGCATAAAATTTTCTGCTGGTTATCGTTAGAACCCGATGTGTGCCGGAAGCGGATAGAGAGCTAGTCGTACGAGACGTCGTGCGCACAATACGATGGTTTAAAACATGATCCTGATCCGCCGCAGCCATGAGCCCTACAATATGGGTACCCTGCTCTGGCAGCTGAATGATTGCTGTCCAGCGGGTTTTTTATTTTGTTGGGTAGGGGCTTGCATTTTT
>JBEVLT010000270.1:0-6124 GCA_040509055.1 Chitinophagaceae bacterium | reverse complement strand
AATCATTTATGCGCTGATCCTGCCGCTGCTGGTGGTGGTAAGCGGACTGGTATTTGCCAATCGCGAAATTAAAAATGAAACTCCTAAAGCTCCAACTCCCAAACCCCTCTCTGCTGCTGAAAGGGAAGCCGAACGGAAAAAATGGGAGGCTAGCCCTGAGGGGGTAAAGTTCAAACAATGGGAAGCGTCCCCCGCAGGTAAAAAAGTGCTTGCCGGTATGGCTAAAATAAGGAAGCCTGTCAATGCTTTTGCCAATATGGAGGCTGTCATCACCTCTCTTTCTCTCCCGCCAGGCTCACGATTAGGTTTCGGTGTGATGGCCAGGATTGATGGGGATGATTACATTGTAAGATTTGAGCCGGAAACCTCTCAGCTCGGGCAATTGCACAGCCTGAAGGTGAACGACAAAATAATGATAAGAAGCCATAACGTATCGTACGCGCCCAAGTATGCCTACCCGATCGTATCGGGCGAATATGTGGAACGGGATGGTAAAGTAATTTTTAAACGTGTCCCCCGCAAAGGCGGCTGCTGAGCAGGACCCGTTTCTCAGGCACAGGGCGCATGCGTTTCAGAAAATGCTCCGGCAGCAGGGTGGGGCTGTGCTGGAGCGCTGCGGGGTGGATCGGCGGCACGTACTGTGAGCAGCCGCCCACGGAACGCTCGGATATCCTGTTCCTGTACGGGAAAATGACAGAGCTGATGCAGGCGACGCATACCATCCGGCAGGAGCGGCGGGAAAAGGGGCAACAGTAATCAGGATGCTTGCTTCAGGCGGAAGGAATGAGCCAATGCGGAGTCTTCAATGAGCCAACTAATCCATAAACGACGCCTGCGCTTTACCACTGGCTTACTGATCCATCTCCCTGGACCGGACATAAAAATTACTGTCGATCACAAGGGCGCCGGTATCCTGGCCCACAGCCATTTCCTGCCATTCCGTAGCAGGATAGATAAAGCCGGTTTTACCGGGCTGCCCGATGGAAACCTTTACAGCCATGTCAAAATGGTCGACACAGTCTGTCCATCGATAGCGCAGCACGGTATCCTTCCTGTAATATTCCAGTACAGGCACCCTGGTGGTTGTCAAATACTGGTCAAAAACTTTTGTAAAATCCTTTTTTGAAAAGGAATTGAGCGAATGCAGGATCCGCGCTGTTGTAACGGTTTGGTGATAGCATTCCCGGCCCAGCTGCCGCAACCAGCCTCTGAACATTGAATCGCCCAGGATCTGCCGTATCATGTGCAGCATGGCGCTTGCCTTGTAATACTGGTCTGTGGTGCCTGTACCCAGGATGGGCTTGTCATTTTTGATCCTTTTCCAGGTTCCTGTTGCATAGTTATTCCCGGCTGCAGTACCGAATACGAAATCAGTATAGATCGTTTCCAGGTATTTGGTGAACCCTTCATGTATCCAGGTGTCGCTGTGGTTAGAAGAGGTGATGCTGTTGCCGAACCATTCGTGCCCGCTTTCGTGTACCAGGATGAAATCCCATTTCAATCCCCAGCCGGTGCCGAAAAGGTCTTTGCCTTTGAATCCATTCTGAAAACCATTCCCATAAGCTATGGCGCTCTGGTGCTCCATTCCCGGGTAGGGCGTTTCCACTACTTTATAGCCGTCTTTGTAAAACGGGTAAGGGCCAAGCCAATGTTCAAAAGCCTTCAGGAGCGTATCCGTTTGCTTGAAATGTTCTTTACCCCTGTCAAGATGATAGTCCAATACCCAAAAATCGCAGTCCAGCCTTCCATTCAATCCCTGGTAGTGTTTATTCCAGGTAACGTATTTGCCGATATAAGGAATGATGTTGTAATGATTGATCGGGCTGCTGACCTTCCATGTCCATGTGGTGGTTCCGTTCTTATTATTCAGCATGTGCTGAAGACGGCCATTGGCAATTGCTTTGAGCGTATCGGGAACAGTGATACTGATCACAACTCCTTTTTCCGGTTCATCATACAGCACATCCTTGCAGGGCAGCCAGATGCCGGGGCCGGAACCCTGGCAGGCAATCGTCATCCAGGGCCTGCCCTTTTTATCGCTGGCCCAGATCCATCCATTGTCATTCGGGGCATCTTTTGCCGTTCCCGGCTTTCCCTCAAACCCGATCTCAAGCAATATGGATTGGCCTTTCTTTATTACTTCGGAAAAATGAATAAGATAAAAATCAACATTCTCTTTTTTAAAGGAGACCGGGATGCCTTTCGATCTGATGAAAGTGATCACCATTGGGTGTGCCAGATCTATCCGCAGGGTTTTCCCCTCTTCAATGGCGGAAAATTCGATTTGATTCGTCCCGGTAATAAATTGTTTGTTGTAATCCGGCGTAACAGCAATTGAATAATGCAAAAGGTTCCACCATTTCTGCGCATCACTGGTGTTTGGTGGAGCGATCTCCTTGCCTGGTTGCGCGGTTAGCAATAATGAAAAGAACATCAAGGTGACAGTGCAGGTGAAAATTGCTTTCGAGAGCATGGTTTTCGTGGTTTTGGAAAAGACTAACGCTTTAAACCAAAGATATGCGCCGGCATTATCTTTTTAACGTTGCATTAGTGTTTTATGCCGACGGGACACTAAAATTGAATGAGTTGTTTGTCACCAATGTCTGTCGGTATAATACCGCACACACTCATGCAGAACTAATGTCTAAAAGGTATTAACCCAGGTAAACCCTGGATCCACAAATTTTATCCTTAAAATAAAAATACATCAGACCGCCGGTCAGGGCTGGTGTGCTTTGGTGTCGCTGCAAAATTTAATTTGCCCGGGCATTCATTTTTTTGCTTTGCGAAGCTTCATTCGTAAAGCTTGCCATGCCCCGGTGGACCACAATGCCCAGCCGATCAATACCGGCTGAAAGAACAGGCGGATCAATCGTTTCTGGTCCGTATCCAGGCCAAACGCATCGACCTGGTGGGTATATTGGGAAATATTGCCGGGAAAGACGAGGACAAAAAAAATGGCGAGGATGATCCCGACTTTCACCTGGTGCTTCCGGAGAAAGACCAGGGCCAGGCCAAGCGCGATCTCCACGAGGCCGGAGGAGACGACCACGAAATCCATAAAGGCGGTGCTGTCCGGCAGCCACCGGGGTACCTGGGCCTGAAATTCCTGTCGTTGGAAGGTAAGGTGTGCTGTTCCTGCAAGGATCATGAAACCTCCTAACAGGATCCGCATGATCTTTTGGGTGATGCTTGTATTCATGTATCGCAGCAGATTAAGTCGTACACGATCAAATATAAAGAAGTTTTGAATGGATGGCCCGGGCATGTACGATGAACAGTCCCCACGGAACAAAATGGATAAGAAATGAATGTAAAAGAGATCAGTACAAATTAGTATCCCATCGCGCCTCGTTTCTCCATTCTGTCCCGAATTTTTTATCGAGCCAGGCAGCCACCGTCTTGTTGTACAGCCACATGCAATCTGCCAGGATAGGTTCATCTCCAAAACTATAATAGGAGATACCGTATTTTTTCTCAAAGTCCCTGTCTGCATCGCTGAATTGATACGAGGCATACCCAAAGTAGCATAACAAAAGGGGACTCCCTTTTTCAATATCGAGCTCTGCCTTTTTTACATTGTATTGGTTGCAATCCGTTCTGAGGGCAAATACGGTTACCGTGTCCGTGCAGGAAACTGTTTTGGACATGCTGCCGGCCAGGGAGCAATCTATGATCAGCGTAACGAGCGGATCTTTAAGATTCACGCTGAAATGTCCTGTCGTGTCGATTGTCCCGACAACCGTGTAGCGCTGTCGCGTGCCGTTATTGGAGCGGACCCTGACTTCTCCGCCTGCCACGGTCCGCTGCCGGGCTTCCGATATTACTTTCCCGCGGTAGGTATATTGGGAAATGGCTGAGTTGCCGCTGGCAATAATCAATAGGATCAGTAAAAATTTTTGCATGGAGGCGGTATGGTTGGGGATGATATGCTAACGGTTTCAGCCCGGATTTGTTGTTTCCGGGTCAGCTATCCAGTCCGGGGCAGCGGGCTGCAGCTGATAAATACTTTACCGCCCCGTCCTGTTGCCAAACCGCCTGTTGTACGCCGTTTGGGCTGGCGGCCCTATTTTGGAATTTCCCTGTCAAAAACCCAGATATTATGATGGTTCTGCGGGTTGCCTGTAAATCGTTCGTCGGCAATAAATTCATTTTGGCTATCCCCGAATTTGTAATTGACAATATTTAAGAAGTTCTTTCTCCAGAGCGTGGCCTGCAACGTGTTTTCTTTCCGCTCCAGCTTGCCCTTGAATAATATTTTTACTTTCCTCGTCTTTCCATCCGCCACCATCTTAAAGCTTATTTTCTTTTTCTTGTCGCCAAACAGGTGATACCTGGTTAAGCTGAATTTATCGCCCTCCTGCTTTATGATAAACACACTGCCTGTTAATCCATCCGGGCGGTGCTCCAATGTGCTTTTCTCAAAGTTCAGCACCCAGGTGCCTGTATAGTCAGGCGTTTGCGCAAGCAGGCCCGGTTGATAAGCAAATAATACAAGTACGGTCAGCAATGAAAATAGTTTACTTCTCATGTGTGCAGCGTTTGAGATGAAAAGTCGTCTTTTAAATGCTGACTAACGTACAATTTTATGTTAAAAAAGTTGGCGTAAGCCTTTTGTTACAGGCAGGCGTTCGCGTCGTAGTGACTGTGTTTAAAACCCTCAATTTCCTTATAAAATTGGATAGCGATCGGGAAGCAATCGTGTATAAAGGCTTTGGCAGCCCCGGTGGGAGCAGGCCATCCGGCAGTAGTGGATAGGCCGCTATCCGGCGATTGTTGTAATAACGAAGTGATGGTGCTCACTCCTCTGCTAAGCATCCGGCGGCTTGCCCCAGGCTGTTCAGTATTTTTTCAGCATTCTCAATGCTTTGCGCAGCAGCCTGCATGGCCTGTTCTACGCTTTGCATGGCGGTAGCTACTGCCTGGCTGCCGGCAGGGTCAATGCCCGGGTCTGTGGGTGGTACCGGCACGGCCTGGTTCCTCATTTGCTCACTTATGCCACCCGTTTGTGCGTTGAAAGCAGTATCAATCGACTGCTGCAGAACCTTGAGCGATTGCTGCTGTATCTGTGCCACTTGTTTTTTCAGCTCCGCGATTTGATTTTTCAATGAGGCCCGGATCTGCCGGAGCTGGTTTTCTGCCGGAGCGCCGGCAGGCTGGTTTTGTTCGTGTTGTTCCATATAAAGGTTTAAGGGATGTTACAGGGATTTTTGGGATCAAGGTTAGGCGGGGCAGGGATACGGGCCGGATAGTACATACCCGGTAGCGCTTTGCCCGGATACATAAAGACTAGTGAGCCGGATGGTCGTTCCCATAGATGCCATCGGTGACCTCATCATGATTAAACAGGGCGGTAATGCCGGAAGTGGTGGCTCCCTGCTCAGGCACATAACCCGGTTGCTGGTGTTCGGTGGCCTCATGCGCCAGGTTGTTTATGGCCTGTGACACAGTGGTAAACAGGTTGCCATCTGTCTTTGCCGGCACATCGCCCAATACTTCGGGATTGATTCCGGATACTGAGTCTTTGATCTCTTCTTTTACTTTTTCCGGGACTGTCATGGTTGTTGATTTTTAAATGATGGATAAGGGTTGTGCTGTATCATCACGGCAGGCGCCGCATCAATAAAATAGCCGGCAGGAATACGGAACGGGAGGACCTGCTGGCTGGCCAGCAGGTGGTTTGGAATAACCTACAGAAAGGGCTTATCTTTTTCACAACCAGGTTTAACGCATCAAAGAAAGGCAACAGGAATGAAAAATCCAAGCGGGATGGCAGGAACGTCCGGACACTAGCGGCGTGGGCATCTATACCAGTTCTACGTCCATCTTTTTGATCAGGCCATCCTGAAACGTATAAATATGCCTGACCATCCCATCAAACAAGGAGTTGCCTTGCAGGTCTTTTACTTTTTGATGCACTTCCACTTCCAGGCTTCCATCCGGCCGTTCTTTCAGCCCGGTTGCCTCTACGTTGGGGTTGATTTCACTCCATTGGCGGGTTCAGTATTTTTTGATTTCATCGTGCCCGGTCACATACCCGCCTTCAAATGCCTTTGGCCAGTGAACCTCAGGGTGCATGGTGGTAAGTGCTTTGTCAATATCTCTTGCATTGAAAGCGGCATAT
>JBEVLT010000269.1:0-10108 GCA_040509055.1 Chitinophagaceae bacterium | reverse complement strand
GATGTTGATGTATAATGAAATGCCGTAATGGCGTACCCGTCAGCGCTTTCGCTTTTGTTTTTTGCTTAACAGGTTGCCCGTTCCACTATCTCACTGCGGCTTCAGGCACCGGGGGATTTGCGTAGAAACAGAGGTGGTTTTCGTGGCAAAGAAAATGTGCTGCCGGTTATCCCGTTCACCTGATCCTTATTCCCCGTCATATGCCCACTTCACCAGCGTAGCGCCCCAGGTGAAGCCACCGCCGAAGGCGGCCAGCACGATATTGTCGCCTTTCTTCAGCCGGCTTTGCCAGTCCCACAGGCAGAGCGGGATGGTGGCTGCGGTTGTATTGCCGTACCGCTGTATATTGATCATTACTTTTTCTCTGGGCAGTCCCATGCGGTTGGCCGTGGCGTCGATGATGCGCAGGTTGGCCTGGTGAGGCACCAGCCAGGCAACATCTTCACCGGTCATGTTATTTCGTTCCAGCAGCTCGGCGCTTACATCAGCCATGCCCTTGACGGCAAATTTGAACACAGCCTGCCCTTCCTGGTAAATGTAATGCTCTTTGTTGGCCACTGTTTCGGCCGAGGCAGGACGCAGCGATCCGCCTGCTTTCATGTGCAGGTGATGACAGCCGCTGCCATCGCTCCGCAGGATGCTGTCCTGTATGCCATATCCTTCTTCACCGGGCTCCAGTAATACGGCCCCGGCGCCATCGCCGAAGATGATGCAGGTGGTCCGGTCGGTATAGTCCACGATAGCGCTCATTTTATCCGCACCGGCCACCACTACTTTTTTATAGCGGCCACTTTCGATCATTGTGGCTCCCAGTGTAAGCGCATACAGGAAACCGGAGCAGGCAGCGCTTACATCGAAACCCCAGGCGTTTTTAGCCCCCAGCTTATAGCAGGCAATATTGGCGGTAGCCGGGAATAGCATATCTGCGGTAACTGTAGCTACGATCAGGCAGTCGATCTCCGAAGGGTCGATCCCTCTTTTTTTACACAGGTCCTGTACCGCCGGTACCACCATGTCCGATGTGGCCTTGCCTTCTCCCTTCAGGATCCTTCTCTCTTCTACACCGGTTCGTGTCCTGATCCATTCGTCGTTGGTATCCACCATCTTTTCCAGGTCGAAATTGGTCAGCTTATCCTCGGGTACATATCCGCCCACCGCAGTGATGGCGGCCGTGATTTTTTTACTCATCTGTATGATTAAAAATTTGAGCACGAATATACTATAGTTTGCGATTTGAGGTTCGATGTTCGGCGTTTCGTGCAAAGAGCAGATTCTGCCATGCGGATAAACGACCCTAACCCCGAACATCAAACCCGGAACATCGGACCTTTTCGCCTATTTTCGCAGCCATGATCGCATACCTGAAAGGAGATTTTGTGACCAAAACGCCCGCCTGGGTGCAGATAGAGGTAAACGGGGTAGGGTATGAGGTACAGATCAGCCTGAACACCTATGGCCGCATCCAAAACCTGGAAAAGGGGGTGCTGCACACCGTACTGATCATCCGGGAAGATGCGCATATCCTGTACGGCTTTTTCGACGTGGCTGAAAAGGAGATGTTCGGGCAACTGACCGCTATTTCCGGTATCGGCGCATCCACTGCCCGGGTTATGCTCTCGTATATGAAGCCGGTGGAGCTGGCCGCCGCGATCGTTCAGGGCGACAGCCGCACCCTGGAGCGCATCAAAGGCATCGGTAAAAAGACAGCCGAACGGATCGTATTGGAACTCAGGGATAAACTGGCCAAACAGGGAGCAGAAATAAATATTTCTCCTATGAAAAACAATACTTTGCACCATGATGCGTTAAATGCCCTGACGGCTTTGGGGATCAACAGGATGGCTGCAGAGCAGGCGCTTCAAAAGGCCCTGGCAAACGATCCGGATATACCCGTGGAAGAACTGATCAAAAAGACACTTCGTATCCTCTGATAGCCAAATATTTCAGGAAACTAACTGACTGGGACTACTTGTGAATTCTGAGACTGCGCATATTTTCCGTACATGGATCGCTATGGCCATACTGCTTGCCTTTGCCGGGCAGGCACAGGCGCGTTTTATCCCTTCTGCACCCGCTGCCCCCCGCGCAGCCTATGATACCCTTGGCCGCGATACGCTGCGCTATCCGCTGTCCGACCGCTACGGCGATCCCTATACCAATCCCAGCCGCAATACCTTTGACCTGCGCGATACCGGCTTCATCCGCCGCCATGTCGAGTACGATCCGCTGACCGGGCAATACTACATCACCGAAAAGATCGGCGACCGCTATTACCGTTCCCCGGTTTCCTTCAGCCGCGACGAATTCATCCGCCTGCAGGGCCGGCTGGATGAGAACGAATATTTCCGCCAGCGCTCTCACATGCTGGCCGATATGAACCGCCGGCTGTTCAAGCCAAAATTCAATGCCCCGAAAGACTGGTTCAACCGGATCGTGGGCACGGGCAAGATCGACATACGGCCTTCCGGTTATGTCGACATCCTGGCCGGCTACCAGGGGCAGAATATCAAGAATCCCACGCTGCCGGAGCGGGCTACGAAGAACGGCGGGCTGGACTTCAACATGAACGCCCAGCTGCAGGTAGATGCCAATATCGGCGACAAACTGAAGCTGCCGATCAACTATAACACGCTGGCCAACTTCGAATTCGAGAACCAGCTGAACCTGAACTACCAGGGCAAGGACGATGAGATCATCAAGCAGTTCCAGCTGGGCAACGTGAGTTTCACCTCCAAAGGCACGCTGATCCCCGGGGCTACGTCCCTGTTCGGGGTCAAGACGCAGGCACAATTCGGCAAGCTGTTCGTGACCGGCGTACTGGCCAACCAGCGGGCCCAGCGCCAGTCCATGGGGCTGGAAGGCGGTACCGCCACGCAAAGTTTTTCATTGCGGGCCGACGACTACGAGGAGAACAGGCACTTCCTGCTGGCCCAGTATTTCAACCGGAATTATAACCGGGCCATGAGCCAGCTGCCGGTGGTGACGTCGGCGATACAGGTGTTGCGCATGGAAGTGTGGGTGACCAACCGCACCGGCGCCACTACCGAAACCAGGGATATCGTGGCGCTGATGGACCTGGGCGAAGGGCAGCCTTACGGGCCCTGGGGCGGCACCGGCGATCCGAATTCGCTGCCGAACAACCCAATCAACAGCCTCTATGCCCTGCTTACCGGCAGCTCCACCACCCGCAACTCCAGCACCATACAAAGCTTCCTGACCGGTAATGGCCTGGCCCCGGTACAGGATTTTGAAAAGACCTTTGCCCGCAAGCTGCAGCCTTCGGATTATTACTATAACCCTCAGATCGGCTTCCTCTCGCTCAACCAGCCGCTGCAGCCCGATGAAGTACTGGGTGTGGCGTTTCAATACACCTACAACGGCCGCGTGTTTCAGGTGGGTGAGTTCTCGCAGGATGTGCCGCCGGACTCTACGGGTACCACGCAGAACGTACTGTTCCTGAAGCTGCTGAAAGCCACGTCGCAGCGTACCAACCTACCCATCTGGGACCTGATGATGAAAAACGTGTATTCGGTAGGGTACGGACAGCTGGAGCGTACCGACTTCAAGCTGGATGTGCTGTACGAAGAGCCCAGCCTGGGTGAAAAAAGATACCTGCCCCCGCCCGATGTATTGCCCCAATACGAAGGCCAGCCGCTGATCTCGCTGGTGAACCTGGACCGGCTGAATAACCAGAATGACCCGCAACCCGATGGCGTGTTCGACTTCGTGGAAGGGTTTACCGTCATCTCGTCCATGAGCCGCATCATCTTCCCGGTGCTGGAGCCGTTTGGCCGCGACCTGGAATATGTGTTTGCCGGGCAGGCGCAGCGCGATAAATATGTATACTATCCGCTTTACGATACTATCAAGGCCATCGCGCAAACCTATGCCAACCTGAACCGGTACAAGATCAACGGCCGGTCGCGTACGTCCTCTTCGGGCAGCGGCGATTACCAGCTTGGCTTCAATATTCCGCGCGGATCGGTGACGGTAACGGCAGCCGGCCAAACCCTGCAGGAAAACATCGATTACGAGATCAACTACGACCTTGGTACGCTGCGCGTGATCAACCAGGCTATCATTAATTCCGGCGTGCCTGTCAATATCCAGTACGAAAACCAGGCGGCCTTCGGCATCCAGCAGCGCAACTACATGGGGCTGCGGCTGGACTATTTTGCCAATAAAAAACTGACGCTCGGCGGTACCATCGTACGGCTGGGTGAGCGGCCCTTCTTCATCAAGCAATCTTATGGGGAAGATCCGATCCGCAATACCATGTATGGGCTGGATGTGGATTATCGCAGCGACTGGCCGCGGCTGTCCAAGTGGCTGGATAAGCTGCCGTTTTATTCCACCCGCGCCATGTCGTCCATCACGGGTTATGCGGAAGCTGCCGTGCTCGATCCCGGCCATGCGCCGCAGATCGGACGGGGCAGCCAGGGGGTGATGTACGTGGACGATTTTGAAGGCACCCGCTCGGCCATCGACCTGCGGTTCCCGCTTATCAGCTGGAACATGGCTTCCATACCGCAGGGCAACGGCCTGTTTACCGAGTCATCGCTGATCAATGACCTGGCAAGTGGTTACAACCGGGCCAAGCTGGCCTGGTACAATATCGAGCCGGTATTGCAGGAAAAAAATAATTCCAATAACCCCCTGCGCAACAACCTGGCGGAGCTGTCCAGGCCGGAGACACGGCAGGTATTGCAGCAGGAGATCTTCCCCCAGCGCAGCACCGATTTTGGCCAGGGGCTGCTCACCACGTTCGACCTGGCCTTTTACCCGAAAGACAAGGCGCCTTACAACTTTGAGTACAGGCCCGGCCGGATAACGCCGGACGGCAGGCTGGCCAATCCCAAACAATCGTGGGGCGGCATCATGCGCAATATCGACCAGATCGATTTCGAGACCGGCAATATCGAATACCTCGAGTTCTGGCTGCAGGACCCTTTCATCACCAACCCGGCCAGCAGCGGCGGCAAGCTGTATTTCAATCTCGGCAATATCTCCGAAGACCTGCTGCGCGACGGGAAACGGCAATACGAGAACGGGCTGCCCACGCCGAATATCCCGGCGCCCGTGGATCAAAATACGGTATGGGGCAAAGTGCCCTCCAACCCGCTGCAGGTGACCAATGCTTTCAGCAACGAACCGGACGATCGCCAATACCAGGACGTAGGTTTTGACGGGCTGACCGACGAGGAAGAGCGTACCAGGTTCAGCACCTACCTCGGCAACCTGCAGGCAAGTGCGCCCGGCGCTTTTGCCAAAGCCCAGAACGACCCGTCTGCCGATAACTTCCGGCCTTACCGCGATGCTTCGTACGACGCCTCCAATACCGGTATCCTGGGTCGGTACAAGGACATCAACAACCCGCATGGCAACTCACCGGTATCCAACAACAACAGCCAGTTCGTCAATGCCTTTACGCAATACCCCGATGCCGAAGAGCTGAACCGTGACAATACACTGAACGAGGTAGAGGAATATTTCCAGTACGAAGTAGATATCCAGCCCAACATGCTGACCGGTACCAACTTCATCACAGACAAAAGGATGGTGGATGTACGCCTGGCCAACGGCGGCACCCGTACAGAGACCTGGTATCTTTTCCGCATACCCATTTCGGATTTTCAGACCAAGGTGGGCAATATCCCGGATTTCAAATCCATCCGTTTCCTCCGCATGTTCGTGACCGGCTTCGAGGATTCGGTGGTCATGCGCTTTGGCAAGCTGGAGCTGATCCGCAACCAATGGCGCCAGTTCAGGTACGAGATCGATACCACCGGCAACTATAAGAACCTGCCTGCCGTGGACCCCGTAGAGTTCAACACGCTGGCCGTGAACCTGGAGGAGAACGACCAGCGGCAGCCGATCCCGTACGTGATCCCGCCCGGCATCGATCGCCAGCAGCAGCTGAGCAACAACAACGTGCAGCTGTACCTGAACGAGCAATCGCTGAGCGTACAGTTTTGCGGGCTGCAGCAGTTCGAGTCGCGCGGTGTATTCAAGACCATGAATATGGACTTGCGCCAGTACGGAAGGCTGCAGATGTTCATCCACGCCGAAGCACGCCAGGATAATACATTTATCCAGGATAATTCGCTCACTGCCGTTGTCCGGATCGGCAACGACTTCCAGGGCAACTATTATGAAATACGCATACCGCTGAAAAAAACCAACTGGGGAGAGCGGGACAGCCTGCGGATATGGCCGGCCGCCAACAACCTGGATTTTGACCTGCAGGAGCTGACCAAACTAAAGCTGCGAAGGAATAATTCGGCCACGCCATCATCGCAATACTACCGCGAGATACAGGCCGATGGCCGCTCGTACGGCATTCTTGGCAACCCCAACCTGGGCGAGGTGAGGGGTATGCTGCTGGCCGTGGAGAATACCAATATTGCAGATGGAAATGCCTGCGCCGAAGTATGGTTCAACGAACTACGCCTTTCCAACCTGGACGAAAAAGGTGGCTGGGCCGCCCTGGGGCGGGTGGATGTAAGGCTGGCTGACCTGGGCAGCCTTACCCTGGCCGGTACGGCCCGCAGCCGAGGATTTGGTACGCTGGAGCAGCGTGTGAACGAACGAAGCAGGGAAGATGTGTATACCTTCGACCTGTCGGCCAATATCGATGCCGGTAAACTGCTGCCGCGCCAGCTGGGTGTGCAGATACCAGTGTATGCAGGGATCAGCCGTATCGCCAGCACGCCGGAATACGATCCCTACGACCTGGATATCAAACTTACCGACAAGCTGAAACAGGCCAGCGGCAACTCCAAAGATTCCATCCGGAACGATGCGCAGGATATCACCACTATCAAGACGCTGAACTTTACCAATGTCAAGAAGTTGAAGACCGATGGCAAACGCCCCAAGATATGGAGCGTGTCCAACTTCGATCTCAACTATTCTTACATTCAAACCACCCAGCACAACCCGCTGATCGAGAACTATGAAATGCGGCGGACACGCGGGGCCATCGGGTACAACTATGCGCCGCAACCCCGGTACCTGGAGCCTTTCAAAAGGCTGATCAAATCCAATTCGAAATGGCTGACCTTTATCAAGGATATTAATTTCAACTATGTTCCGTCGCAGCTGTCGTTCCGGGCTGACATCTTTCGCCAGTTTGGCGCCACACGCCCGCGCAACGTGGGCGGCGGACCCTACAAGATACCCGAGACCTACGACAAGTATTTCACCTTCGACCGCTATTATATCCTGCAGTGGAACCTGACCCGCTCGCTGATGCTCGACTTCACGGCTACCAACAATGCAAGGGTGGATGAACCATTTGGCCGTATCGACACCAAAGAGAAAAAAGACTCGGTGCGTAAAAATCTGTTGAACGGCGGTCGCAATACCCGCTATTTCCAGGAGGCTGCGCTGACCTATACGCTGCCCACGCAAAAGATACCGCTGCTCGACTGGACTACCTTCCGGGCCTCTTATCGTACGCAGTACGATTGGCTGGCCGCTTCCCTGCTCAGGAGAAGCCTGGGCAATACCATCTCGAATACACAGACGCGTATCATTAATGGTGAGCTCAACTTCGATCAGCTATACAACAAGTCAAGGTTCCTGCGGGCTGTGAGCAACCCCTCGGCTGGCGCACCACGCCGGCCTGGTGAGAAGAGCGCAGCGCCTGCTGCTCCCGCCGGGCCTAAGCCAGCTGAAAAGCCGCAGCCGAAGATCGACAGTGTGGCGCTGGCCGGCATGACGCCCCGCCAACGGAAAAAAGCCATCAAAGCAGCGCGCCGCCTGGCAAGGGAAGAGCGGCGGAAATTGCGCCAGCAAAACCGGAATGCCAGCCAGCCCGATCCGGGTGGTGTAGTACGGTTTGCTACCGGCCTGGCTACTTCGCTCAAACGGGTGGGCATCCAGTACAACGAAGAGTTTGGCACTATGCTGCCCGGGTATATGGACAGCACCCATGTTCTCGGCGCCAATATCAAGAGCGGCAATCCGGGTTTCGGGTTCATCTTCGGCTACCAGCCCGATACCAGCTGGATCAATAATTTCGGCGCGCGTGGATTGCTCTCGCACGATACCCTGCTTTCTGCACAGATACAGCAACGCTACAACCAGCGGCTGACTCTGACAGCGCAGCTGAGCCCCATCCGCGACCTGAACATCGACCTGAACATAGATAAGTCATTCAGCAAGCAATATTCCGAACTGTACAAGGATACCAGTGCTGTGGACAACGTGGGCCTCACCCGGTTGAATCCCTATGCCATGGGCAGCTTCAGCATCAGTTATATCTCGTACCAGACCCTGTTCCGCAAATTCGATCCGAACGTAGTGTCGGAAACTTTCAAGCAGTTTGAGGCCAACCGGGTGTTGCTGTCGCAACGATTGAAAACGGTGAATCCCTATGCCTCCGGTAACCCGCAGGACCCCGACGGCTACGTGGAAGGCTACGGCCGCTATGCGCAGGATGTGGTGATCCCGTCGTTTATTGCGGCTTATACCAACAAGGACCCCTCAAGCGTCAGGCTGTTTAAAAATACCAATCCCAAAATCAATTCCAACCCGTTTTCCGGGCTGGTACCCAAGCCTAACTGGACCATTACCTACAACGGTTTGTCGAGGCTGGGCGGGCTGGACAGGATATTCTCCAACGTGACCATCCGGCACGGCTACCATAGCTCGCTGAGCATGAACAGCTTCAATACGGCGCTGCTGTTCCTCGATCCGTTCCGGGTCGGGTATCCCTTCTTCCAGGACGCCAAAGGGGATTATATCCCTTACTTCCTGGTGCCGAATATCACTATCCAGGAGCAGTTCGATCCGCTGATCGAAGTGGATATGACCTTTACCAACCAGCTGTCTACCCGGATAGAGTTCAGGAAGAGCCGTACGCTGAGCCTTAGCCTGATCGACTACCAGCTGGCGGAGAACCGCTCTACTGAAATGACCTTCGGGTTCAACTGGCGAAAGAAAGGTGTGCCCATTATCAAAAACCTGAAGATCGGCAAGAAGGGCATGAAGCTGGACAACGATGTGACCTTCCGCTTCGACTTCAGCCTGCGCGACGATGCCACGGCCAACAGTAAGCTGGACCAGGGGACGGCATTTGGTACAGCCGGCCAGAAGGTGATCCGCATTGCCCCATCGATCGACTATGTGCTCAACAACCGCGTGAGCCTGAAACTGTACTTCGAGCAAAACCGTAACATACCCAAAGTGAGCAATGCCTTCCCGGTGACCAATACAAGAGGGGGGCTGCAGGTACGGATATCCCTGGCGCAATAAGGATGATCGTCAATCAAGCGTACGCCGTTCTCAGGAGGCGTTCCTGTTGAAGTAAATGCCGTCGGCCTGCTGTGTGCAGGTAATGACGAGGTCGTTGATGCAAACGTGCGCAGGCAGCGTGGTGCAATAGTAGATCACATCGGCCACATCTTCCGGCGCCAGCGGGCGGATACCGTTGTACACGCTTTGTGCCGTAGCTGCATCGCCTTTGAAACGGACCATGGAAAATTCGGTTTCTGCAGCGCCGGGATGGATTCCGGTGACCCTGATATGATGACGCAGCAGGTCGATCCGCATGGCCTGGTTCAGGGCGTCTACGGCGTATTTGGTGGCACAGTACATATTGCCCCGGTCGTATACCTGCTTGCCCGCTACGGAACCCATGTTGATGATATGACCGGCGCCGGGATTGTATTGGATCATCAGCCGGGCCACAGCTTTGGCCACATAGGCAAATCCCTTGATATTGGTATCTACCATCCTGTTCCAGTCGTCCAGGCTGGCCTCTTCAAAATAGTCCCGCCCGGCTGCCAGGCCGGCATTGTTTATTAGTACATCTATCTTTTGCCAGGAACGGGGCAGCGAACCGATGGCTTCAAAAACGGCCTGCTCTTCGCGCACATCAAAAGGCAGTACATGGCCGGCTATATTGTACCGGTTTTCAAGAGAGCGGCACAGTTCTTCCAGCCGGTCTTTCCGGCGGGCATTCAGGATGAGATCATAACCGTTTGCAGCAAATTTTTCGGCGCAGGCTTTTCCGAAACCGGAACTGGCGCCTGTGATAAAAACGATGGGCATGGTTGTTAAAATATAAAGACGAAGATAGAACCGTTTAATGTTATTCTAA
>JBEVLT010000268.1:0-26158 GCA_040509055.1 Chitinophagaceae bacterium | reverse complement strand
ACAGAGAAGAGGTATGGTTTTTTAACCCAAAACGATCCGCTGAATGTTAAGAAGAGTGCGATACCCAACGTGATCGGGGTTGAGTTTGTTGAAAGACCGGAAAAAGAAATGGTACACCGGATCATCAGGGCTGTTGTCAGGGGAGATACGCTTCAGGTACTGTCTGTCAGCAAAACCAAAACGAAACTGCCTGACTATAGCCGGGAGATAGCGTTTGAAAATAATTATGTTTTGAGAAAATGACTGCGTGCCGGGAGCATATGCCATACGCATCGCCAAGGCTTACTAATCTTTTGATCCTTATAAATAGCGCGTTGTTCAATCCCACCTTTTCAACAACGATAGGAATGACAATATCCAATAATTCCTGCCACATCCCTGGAAAGAACAACTAATGACCTCTTTTAAAAGCAGCTCCGGGAACTCCGATTCCTCCATCCGTAACAGATTTGTGCCGGGGCGTTTTGCCTGCTTTAAGGAAGGTTCCGTAAAATAACATTGAACCGGTCCGTGCACCTGTTCCGGCAAGAGCTGATGTTTGCATCCGTGAACCATTGCGCCGCATCGGCCTGCGGCATGGAGCAGATAAAATCCAGCTCGTCATTCTGCATGTTGGGCGGCCTGCTCGTCAGGTTATTGTACAGGATATTGGTAAAGGCCTGCATGTAAACGGCCTGGTAAAGGGCTTGCGGCAGTTCGAAGTATACGGCGGTGAATGCAGGAGGCTGGCCCGTGGCAACAGGCTGTCCCTCGTTCGTAAATCGTTTGATCGTGCCCGGGTAGGATGGAATGGACATGGTATGGCCGGGATACAGCGATAGCAGGTCGATGCCGGTGTCTTCCCAAAACCGTTTATCACCTTCAAGCACTTCCTGCTCAGCTATATTCTGCTCCCCGCCGGAAAAAACCGGCTGTCCCGGGTTGTCGGTTATATCATACGGCACCCGGTTCGATACCTGCACGCTGGGGTGCTGGAAAGGAACATCGTAGCTGGCACTGTTCCAGTTAAGCCACCTGGCCTGTATACGTTTTTTGCCGATAAGAACGGATCGGTTGCCGGTGGCAGCATCCCTGTTAAATACACAAGCGTATATGCGTGGCATCATTATCAATTTACATGGTAGGCAAGGGCGGGGTACAGGCACTAAGCTTTATGCAGGAACAAACCTATCGAAAGCGAATGGGTGTAGCTTGTACAGAACCTGTAATCACTTGTCATTTCGAACCGTGTATGCGACGGGTGTATTCTTCCCGTACGGTGGCAGCGTCCGGAATAGTTCAGGTCAGGAGGTTTATCAGAATAGTTTGCGGATGACGGCAGCAAGTTTTTTGTTTCGCTGCGGTTCGTTCAGGTATTTCATGTTCCCGATCCGGAATGTCTGTACAGGAGTGATGCCGCAGAATTTCAGCGCCGCCTGTTTGATGGCAGCCAGATCGCTGTTGCGGTATTGCCACCACAGCCAGATGGCCGGTGCATCGGAGGTGGTGATCACCTGCGCCGATCTTCCCCGGAGCAGCTTGTCCCAGAACGGACCCTTGTCGTGATAACGGAACGCGAAGCCGGGCAGCAATACCCGGTCCAGGAAACCTTTGAAAAGAGCCGGCACCATGCCCCACCATACGGGATAAATGATCACCCATTTATCGCACCAGCTTATGTTTTGCTGTGCTGCCAGCAGGTCGGGCTCCAGCGCCTGTATTGCTTTGTATGCCTGGTGCAGGGTGGGGTCAAACTGCAGATCGCCCAGGTTTTGCCTTCTTACCTGGTGTCCGCGGCGGACGGCTTCCTGCTCATAGGCTTCGGCAAGCCTGCCGTTGAAGCTGTTTTTGTCAGGGTGGGCCAGCAGCAGGTAAATATTCATGTGCTAATGATTGCTTTCGCCCGCAAAGAACCGCTGAAGCAGCCGCTTGCGGGTTGCCCGGGCTCATTTGCCGGGTTGATTTTCGTCATGCCCATACGACAACGATATGATTTTATATGCACGGCCTGCAACGATACGTCCCGCATATGAGTAACTTAGCCGAAACAGGCAGTATGAAAACAGCACTCGTAACCGGCGCAGCCGGCAACCTTGGACAGGCCGTCGTCAACAAGTTTCTTTCAGAAGGTTATCATGTAGTGGGACTGGTGAGTAGCAGGATCGTATTGCCGGGACATACGGAAGGCAATTATGAGCGGGCGGCGATCGACCTGACCGAAGCCGACAGTGCCGAACACCTGGTAGCTTCGGTTATTTCTACCTATGGGCGTATCGACACTGCGGTGCTGGCTGTAGGCGGGTTTGCCATGGGTGGCTTTGCAGATGCCACGGCGGCCAGCCTGACAGACCAGTATAAACTGAACTTCGAAACCGCGTATAACATTGCCCGCCCTGTTTTTTTGCAGATGCTGCAGCAGGGCAGCGGCAGGATCTACCTGGTCGGTTCGCGCCAGGGGCTGGATACAAGGAACGGGAAAGGTGTAGTGGCTTACGCGCTGGCCAAATCATTGCTGTTCCGGCTGGCTGAGCTGATGAATGCAGAAGCAGAGGGCCGTGATGTCGTTGTCAGCGTGATCGTACCCGGCACTATCGATACGCCCCAGAACCGCGAGTCCATGCCGGATGCCGATTTCAATAGCTGGACCAAACCGGAAACCATTGCAGAGATCATCTGGTCGCACAGCACTGCCGGATCGGTGCAGGAAACGGTGATCCCGGTATAGTCCTTCGTTTCCCTACGGGTATGGTATTTGTTGCCCAGGCGTATGAAGATTTTATGGAGCTATTTAAGGCAACAGCAGGCGTGGGTGATCTGGGCGCTGCTGCTGGCCGCCACGGCGCAACTGCTCACCCTGGTAGACCCGATTATTCTTGGCAAAATCATTGATGAATATGCGACCAACCCGCACCACCTGCCGCAGCAGGACCTGGTAAACGGCGCTTTGTACTGGCTGGTGGTCGCGATCCTGGTTGCGCTGGCGGCGCGCATTGCCAAAGCTTTCCAGGAATATTTTACCCGGCTGGCCGTGCAACGGTTCGGCATGCAGATCTTCAACGACGGGCTGAAGCAAACGCTGCGGTTATCCTTCCAGGAGTTTGAAGAGCAGCGTAGCGGGGAAACACTTTCCATCCTGCAGAAAGTAAAAACCGATACCGAAAAATTTGTCAATTCCTTTATCAACATTCTTTTTTCCTCGCTGGTCGGCATGGGCTTCCTGGTCTGGTACTCGCTCACCAAAAACTGGCTGCTGGTACCGGTGTTCGTGATCGGCATCCTGGTGCTGGGATCGCTTACCGGGCTGCTGAGCAAGAAAATAAAAACGGTGCAGCGCTCCATCAACCGCGAAACCAATTACCTGTCGGGCGTTATCACCGAGTCGCTGCGCAATATCGAGCTGGTGAAAAGCCTGGGGCTCACTTTTCCCGAGATCAGGCGCCTGCGTACGCAAACGCAGAAGATCTATGACCTGGAAATGAAAAAGACCCGGCAGGTGCGCACGCTTTCCTTCCTGCAGGGTACTATTCTCAACCTGCTGAAGCAGTCTATCCTGTTCATCCTGCTCTGGCTTATCTTCCGCAATGTGCTGAGCAATGGCGAGCTGATCGCCATGCAGTTTATCTCCACGGCTATTTTCGGTCCCTTGCAGGACCTGGGCAATATCATTCTCAACTACCGGGAGGTGGAAGCGTCCATCCACAACTTCGACCAGCTGATGCACAAACCCATCGAGCGGCGCCCCGACACGCCGGTAGAAACGGGCCCTCTGCAAAGCATCCGGTTTGAAGATGTGGTATTCCGGCACAAAACAGCCGGCATCAATGCGATGGATGGCGTCTCGTTCCGGGCAGAGCAGGGACAGACCATCGCGTTTGTTGGTCCTTCCGGCTCGGGCAAGTCTACGCTGGTGAAATTGCTGGTGGGGCTGTACAGGCCCGTGTCCGGTCATATTTACTTCAACGATGTGGATGCAGGCCAGATCCGTTACAACGAGATGCGTCGGCAGATCGGGTTTGTGACGCAGGATACACAGCTCTTTGCCGGCACCATCCGCGAAAACCTGTTGTTTGTAAAACCCGATGCCACGGATGCGGAGATCATCGATGCACTGCAGAAGGCGTCGTGTACAGGCTTGCTGACGCGTTCGGCCAAAGGCATCAATACCGTGCTGGGCGAAGGCGGCATGAAGCTCTCCGGCGGGGAGAAGCAACGCATCTCCATTGCCCGTGCGCTCCTGCGCCATCCGCGGCTATTGATCTTCGACGAGGCTACCTCGGCGCTCGACTCGCTCACCGAGGATGATATTACCACCACTATCCGCGAGGTATCGCGGAGTCACGAACAAATTACCATCCTGATCGCGCACCGCCTGTCCACCATCATGCATGCCGGGGTGATCTATGTGCTGGAAAAAGGACGTATCTCAGAAACAGGCACACATGATGAGCTGCTGGAGCAAAAAGGGCTGTATTATGCCATGTGGCGGCAGCAGGTAGGGGAGCGGAGAAGTATAGTGCCGGCTATGCCGGACAAGCAGGATGCGACGGACAACCCGGGATAATGGTGTAGCTTTACCGACAGATTTTATGCATGTGCATAAACAGAGAACCATGGGAGTCTTCAAACAACTGGCAGAATACCTTTACCTGAAAAAGAAAGACCCTGCGCGCCCCAAAAGCCAGTGGATCGGCTATATGCATGGCATCAACCGCATCAGCCTGCTGCTTTTTATTCTCTGTCTCATTATCCTGGCGATTAAACTGCTGCGGTAGACCCGCCGAGGAAGTTCACAATTGACCGGGCCGCCTTCGCCGAAGCATGTCCGCCCTTGCCCAGCAATTGCTGCAGCGCTGCGTAGTCTTTTTTCAGCTGTGCTATTCGTTGCTCATTATAGAGGAGTTGCTTCAGTTCCCGTTCCAGGTTTTGCGGCGTCAGTTCATGCTGGATCAGCTCCTTCACCACCAGCCGGTCCATGATCAGGTTCACCAGTGAAATATATTTTACTTTGATCACCCTTTTGGCGATCTGGTAGGAGATGGGTGATCCTTTGTAGCATACCACTTCAGGCACACCAAACAGCGCCGTTTCCAGCGTAGCGGTACCGGAGGTAACGAGCGCCGCCTTTGCCTTCACCAGCAGGTCGTAAGTTTTGCCCGATACCGCCGATACATTTGCATAAGGTTGCAGCAGGTCTGCATAAAACGCATCTTCCACGCCCGGCGCCCTGGCCACGATAAACTGGTGATCCTGGAATGACTTACTGACTTCCAGCATAATCGGAAGCTTCTTCAGTATCTCCTGCTTCCTGCTCCCTGGCAATAAAGCCACTACTGGTTTATTCAACCTTTGGCCCTCACTCTGATTATCAGGGTCTGACTTCCGACTTCCGGCTTCTGGCTTCCTACTTCCCCCCTCCGACTTCGTTCCCTCAATCACTTCCACCAGCGGATGCCCCACGTATTCCACCTCCCAGTTCCACTTGTTTTTGAAATAGTCTTTTTCAAAGGGCAGGATGACGATCATCTTGTCGATGCATTCCTTCATCATCCGTACACGGTTCTCCTTCCAGGCCCATACCTGCGGGCTGATGTAGTAGATCACTTTCAGTCCCTGCTCTCTGGCCCATTTGGCGATGCGCAGGTTGAAGCCGGGATAGTCGATCAGGATCAGCGCATCGGGCTGGTTGCGCAGGATGTCTTCCTTGCAGTATCTCAGGTTGCGCAGGATGGTGCGCAGGTTCATCAGCACTTCGGTAAAACCCATAAACGCCAGGTCGCGGTAATGCTTTACCAGTTCGCCGCCGGCTGCCTGCATTTTATCACCGCCCCAGCAGCGAATGGCCGCGGCTGCATCCAGCTTCCTTAATTCTTTGATCAGGTTGCTGCCATGCAGATCGCCCGATGCCTCGCCTGCAATGATGTAGTATTTCATGGCCGGGGCGAATGATTTAGTTGGTGATTTTCAGCACCAGGATAGCGATCCCGTAAATGAGCGTGACCAGGAAAATGCCTTTGAACGTATTGTACTTGTTGGCATTGACATAGATGGCGAAGACCACGGCGTTGGCCAGCAGCGCCAGGGAACCGATGGAGGTGATCAGCCGGTTGTTGTGGATGAATTCGTCGAGAAAGTCGCCGAACCCGATACCTGAAAATTTAATAAAATAAATAACCACCAGCCCCAGTATCGGGCCGATAAGTCCCAGGATCAACCCCAGTTTCAGGCTGTCTTTTTTCAGGATCATTTTTGCCAGAGTTTTTGCAGTTTCGCTTGTTGCGCATAGTGGGTCAGGTCAAACTGCACGGGTACCACGCTCACAAAACCGTTGTTGAGCGCCCACACATCGGTATCTTTTCCTTTGTCGAAGTTCACGAACTCGCCGGTGAGCCAGTAGTACAGCCGGCCGTTGGGGTCCTGCCGTTCGATAAAGTCTTCTTCGTATTTCGCATAAGCCTGCCGGCAGATCTTCAATCCTTTCAGTAGATCGGGCGGCAGCTGTGGAATGTTTACGTTCAGCACGGTGTGCTTGTCCATTTTGGTCGACAGCATTTTTTCCACGATGAGCCGTGCATATTTCCGTGACCCGGAAAAATCGGCTTCGATGCTGTAGTCCAGCAGGGAGAAGCCGGCCGAGGGAATGCTTTCGATAGCTGCTTCCACGGCGGCAGACATGGTACCGGAATAAATAACGTTGATGCTATGGTTGGCGCCATGGTTGATGCCGCTCAGGCAAAGGTCCGGTTTGCGGTGCAGCACCTTGTCCACGGCCAGCTTCACGCAATCCACGGGCGTGCCGGTACACGAATAGGCTTCGATATCGCCAAAGCTGGTCACCTTGTGCAGGCGCAGGGGCTGGCCGATGGTGATGGCATGTCCCATACCCGATTGCGGTTTATCCGGCGCTACCACGACGATCTTTCCCAGGTCTTTCACGGCCTCTACCAGGTTCATGATGCCGGGCGCCGTTACCCCGTCGTCGTTCACCACGAGGATCACCGGCTTTTCCTTTGTCACCCTGGGTTTAGGGGCCGCTTTTTTCTTTGCTGCCGGTTTGTTCTTCTTCGCTGCTTTCTTTACTGCCATAACGGTGCAAAAGTCACGTATTTTTCGCGGTATCGGCGGGGATTTTTTATAATGGAATCAGAAAAAACAGCGCATTTATTTGCTTTTGATAAATTTTTTAGTATTTTGCGTGCTAAACTTATTAGGGTATGGCAATTTCCAATCAAAACCTGAAATACCTCCGCAAGCTGCGGGGATGGACGCAGGAAGAATTTGCACAGAAGCTCGGCATCAAACGTTCGCTGCTCGGTGCATACGAAGAAGAGCGGGCTGAGCCCCGGATCGATGTGCTGGAAGTGGTTTGCGATATGTTCAAGCTCACGCTGGACGAAATATTGCGGACCGACCTGAGCGATAACAAAAGCAATTACCTGGCGAAGCGCCGGGCCATGAAGCTGGTTACCGGCCGCACCGATATTCCGTTTGTACCGGTCAAGGCGGCAGCCGGGTACCTGACTGGCTATGCCGATCCTGAGTTTGTGGACGAGCTGAACACCTTCACGCTGCCGATGCTGACCGGGGGCAATTACCGGGCTTTCGAGATCATCGGCGACTCCATGCTGCCCACACCAAGCGGCTCCGTGATCGTAGGCGAAAAAATAGACAGCGTGGATGACATGAAGAATAACATGCCCTGCATTGTCGTGTCGCGCAACGAAGGGATTGTGTACAAACGCATACAGCGAAGCAACCGCGCCAGGAACAAGCTGACGCTGGTGAGCGACAACCCCGTTTACCATCCTTATACGATCAACGAAGAAGATATACTGGAAGTCTGGCAGGCGCAGATGGTCATCTCCAAGGCCAGCCAGCAGCAGCGCTGGGATGTAGGGCAGCTCAGCAATATCGTAAGCGACCTGCAGGACCAGGTGACTTCGCTGAAGAAGAAAATGAATTGATCCCTTTTGAAAACGAACAGCAGCCAGCCGGGAGCCAGAGGTTACCGGCTGGCTTTTTTATGGCCCTGCACTATTGCAGATCACGAAACGAAAGGATCTCTTTTCCTGCAATGGCAAACACATTATCCCCTTTGCGTGGCATTACCCGGTAACCGCCGGTGAACCGGCTGAAGGCCGGCAGGATGCAATACTGTTTGGTGAAGTAAAAGCAGGGCAGCCGCAGCGATTGTTTGGCTTTGCCCGCCATCGATACGGCCGGGTGCACATGCCCGGAAAAGATATACTGTTCCGCAGGCCGGTCGTCTTTCCAATCGGTGATATCATGCACGAACAGGAAGGGTCCGACGGACAACGGTTCATGATGCACGATGATGCCTGCTTTTTTATACCAATCTTCTTTCAGGATATCATGATTGCCCTTTGCCAGGTGCACCTCCAGCGAGGGGAAATCATGCCGCCATTTTTTGAAGAGGTCCATCTCGCTGTTTTCCACGCTGTGGGTAAGGTCGCCGGCGATCACCAGTTTTTCCGCCCTGAAAAAAAGCAGCTGTGCCAGCAGCCGGTGCAGGTCGTCTTTGTACACGGATTGCGGAATGTTGATGCCTTCCTTGCGGAAATGTCCTGTTTTGCCCACGTGCAGGTCGGCGATTACCAGGGTGCGCTGGCTTTCCCAGAAGAGGGTGCGCTCGCCGGTCAGGATCAGTTGCTCGTCGCCGATATGATACGGTACAAAAGAAGGCATGAAGGGGAGGCAAATTTACGAAGACGGGAGGAATGAAAGGGACTGACTTCTCACTTCCTTCATTTCTATGTGCACCGCTTTTTCCGTGCTTCCACGGTTATTGCTTCTGGTAAATGATAGCGCAGATGCCTTTGGAAATCCTGGAGCAAAAATGAATAGTGGCAGGTCTTTACAGCGATTATTGACAGGCCTTCATTCCGGGTCATCAGCCTGGAATGATAATTAAAAATCGGTGGGCTTAGCCACAGCGCCGGCAGCCAAAGGAAGGTATCCGTTTATGCTAATTTACCGGTCGGAAGTTTCTGGGGCCATTGCTTTTCTGCTTAGTAACAGCTGTTGATGCCGGGAGGTGATGATGTCATGGATACGCAGACAGAGGCATACGCTTTTTCGCTTCCTGGCCATTACTCTCCTCTCTCCAGCTGCAACTGCATCCTTTTCACCCGATCTTCCAGCTTTTCGGAAGACAGGTCTTCGCGCATGCTGTCCACTTTGATCGGGAAGCAGAAGGGCGTTAACCGTTGCGGAAAAGTGAGAATGATCGTTGACTGCCGGATCCGGTGCAGCATATCGCGCAGCCGCGTTTCTTCCATCTGCTGGTCCAGCACTTCCTGGTAGGCCTGCCGCAGCAATACATTACCGGGTTCGTATTCGCTGAACACATTGAAGAGCAGGGAAGCAGAAGACTGCAGGTGCCGGGCCTTTTTCTTTTCCCCGGGATAACCCTGGAAGATGAGCCCGCCGATCACGGCAATGTCGCGGAACTTGCGGCGCGCCATTTCGGTGGAGTTCACGCTGCGTTGTATGTCAATCAGCAAATTATCCGGCGAGAACAGTTCATATACATTGGAATCGTCTACCGGGATGGGCTGATCGCTCAGCAGTTCAAAACCGTAATCGTTCATGGCAAACGAAAAGGTGATCGGGGTGATGCGGCTGATGCGGTAGGCGAGGATGGCCGCCATGGCTTCATGCACCAGCCGCCCTTCAAAGGGGTAGACGAATAAATGAAAGCCGTCTTTGGTTTCGATCTGTTCGATCAGCAGCTCGTTTTGTTTTGGTACATGCGACAGTTTTTCCTGCAATACGAACAGGGGCTCCAGCACTTCCAGTTCTGCTTCTGCCCGCTGTTTTTGTTTGCGGGAGCTCGATTTGCGGTCAAAGGTTTCGCGCAGCTTTTTACCCAGGTTGGCCGACAGGGGCATGCGGCCGCCCTGCCAGCTGGGTACGATGGATTTTTTCGAATTGCTTTTCCGTACAAAGGCCGTCATGTCCTTGATCATCACAAACTCGAGGTTGCGGCCGGCAAGCGTGAACACATCGCCGGGCTGCAGGCGGGAGATAAACCACTCTTCGATAACCCCGATATAACCGCCGCTGATGAACTTTACTTTCATCATCGAATCGCTTACGATGGTGCCGATATGCAGGCGGTGGCGCATGGCCAGCCGGCGGCTTTTTATTTTGTATACGCCGTCTTCGATCTCGATCTTTTTGTAATCGTCGTATTGCTGCAGCGCGTTACCGCCGGATGAAATAAAATAGAGGATCTGTTCCCACTCCGTTGTGGTCAGGTCGCGGTAGCTATAGGTTTTTACCAGCTCTGTATAAATCTCTGCGGGTCTGAACCCGTCAGAGATGGCCAGAGTGTTCAGGTATTGGATCAGCACATCGTAGCACAGCAGCATCGGCGGCCGGCTTTCGATCACTTTTTCCCGGATGGCTTGCTTGAGCGCTGCGGCCTCGGCCAGCTCCAGCGAATGAGTGGGCAGAAAATAAATTTTGCTGACGGCATCGGGACTATGACCGCTTCGCCCCGCCCGTTGCAGGAAGCGGGCCACCCCCTTGGGTGATCCTACCTGGATCACCGTTTCCACCGGGCGAAAATCCACGCCGAGG
This sequence comes from Chitinophagaceae bacterium, assembly GCA_040509055.1. Lineage (GTDB taxonomy): Bacteria > Bacteroidota > Bacteroidia > Chitinophagales > Chitinophagaceae > JAJKIP01. The sequence goes on along the minus strand of JBEVLT010000268.1, from coordinate 15,577 downwards.
TCGAGACTGGCGGTGCAGACCACGGCTTTCAGGTTGCCGGTATGCAGGTTTTCTTCCACCCAGTTCCGCAGCTCCATGTCTACCGAACCGTGATGCAGCGCGATGGAACCGGCCAGGTCGGGGCAGATATCCAGCAGCGTTTGGTACCAGGTTTCGCTCATCCCCCGGGTATTGATAAAGATCAGCGTGGTCCTGCTTTGCTCGATGATGGGTAATACTTTATGGGCGAGTTTGATACCGAGATGACCGGCCCAGGGATATTTTTCGATTTCATCGGGCAGGATGGATTCGATCTCGATGGCCTTGTCCATATTGGCCCGAACCGTTATGCCGTGCTGCTCCAGCGAAGCAAGCAGCACTTCTTTTGCTTCGTCCAGGTTGCCTACGGTAGCAGAGATACCCCAGACGGAAAGTGGTGAGCCGGGAGCCGGAAGCTCAGTCGGGTTTTCGATTTTTTGCTTTTGACTTTCGACTATTCTTGAAATGGCAAGTTCTACTTGCACCCCCCGCTTGCTACCCAGCAGCTCATGCCATTCGTCCACGGCAATGATCCGGAGGGAACGAAACACATCGGCATAACCTTTTTGAGCCAATAACAGGTGCAGGCTTTCAGGCGTAATGAGCAGCACTTCCGGCATCTGGCGTTTTTGCCGTGCCCGCTCCGCCAGGTCGGTGTCGCCGTTGCGGATGCCCACCTGCCAGCTCATGCCCAGTTGCCCGATCACTTCTTCCATGGCACGGCCGATGTCTTTGGCCAGGGCGCGCAGCGGCGTGACCCACAGCAGCTGCAAGCCGTTCTTTTTTTTGCTTTTGTAATGATCGGGATAACGGTTGATGAAATCGATAAGGGATCCTAAAAAAACGGAGAATGTTTTGCCACAACCGGTAGGGGCATTGACCAGGCCGCTTTCGCCGTTGCTGATATGCTGCCAGGTTTGCTGCTGGAAGGCAAAAGGCTGCCTGCCGCAGCCAGCCAGCCAGTCCTTGATGATCCGGTATCCCGTTGTTTGCTCCAGTTTCACTTACCGTAGATCTCCAGCATTTTTTTCAGCTCTGCAAGGGTGTTGATCTCGTCCGGCTTTTTGTCTTTGCGCCAGCGGCTGATGCGGGGGAATCGCAAAGCTACGCCGGATTTGTGACGATTGCTGGCAGCGATGCCTTCAAAAGCGATCTCGAAAACCAGCTCGGGTTTAACAGTGCGTACCGGCCCGAATTTTTCCAGCGAGTTACGCTTTACGAATGCATCTACTTCTGCAAATTCCTTGTCCGTAAGACCCGAATAGGCTTTGGTAAAGGCCACCAGCCGGTCGCCGTCCTGTACAGCGAAGGTATAATCGGTGTACAGGTTACTGCGGCGGCCGCTGCCTTTTTGTGCATAGATCATCACGGCATCGATCACCAGCGGATCGATCTTCCACTTCCACCAGTCGCCGCGTTTGCGGCCGGATTGATAGAGTGAGTCTTTCCGTTTCAGCATCAGCCCTTCGGCGCCCATGTTCCTGGATTGGCTGCGCAGTTCGGCCAGCTCCTGCCAGTTGCTGAACGGTACGAGCGCCGATAACCTGAGTACTTCGTGATGGGTGGCAGCAACGATCTTTTCAAGTTGCGTCCTTCGTTCGGCCAGGGGCCTGCTTCGCCAGTCCTCACCCCCGTATTCCAGCAGATCGTACGAAAAGAACGACAGCGGTACTTCCTGCAATTGTTTTTTCGTCACGTTCTTGCGGCCGATGCGGGTTTGCAGCAGTGCAAAGGGCAGCGGCGTATCGCCATTGCTGGGGATGATCTCGCCGTCGATCACCACGCCATTGGGCAACAATTCTTTCAGGGCATGGTACTCTGGAAACTTTTCCGTCATCAGCTCTTCGCCACGGCTCCAGACGAACAGTTCGTCGTTGCGCTTGATCAATTGTCCGCGGATGCCATCCCATTTCCATTCAGCCTGCCAGGCTGCCGGTTCGCCAAGCAGGTCCGGCTCTTCTTCCAACGCATAAGCCAGGTAAAAAGGGTAGGGTTTGGAATCATCCGAGGTCACAGCCGCTTCGCTCAATAGCTCCGCGTAAGTAGTAGTGGAGGGGTCCCAGTTGCCGCTGATCCGATGCGCAATTACCGAAGCATCGAGGCGTACGGTTTTAGCCAGCGCATTCACCATTATTTTTTGCGATACGCCGATCCGGAATGCTCCGGAGAGTAGTTTGTTGAACACGAAGCGTTCCACCGGTGTGGACAGCTCCCGCCACGACCGCAGCATAAACGCTTTTTTTTCTTCTTCCGGTGCTTTTTCCAGGGCCTGAAACTGCTCTACGTAATAGTGTAAAGGTTGAGATGTTGCTGCATTGCCGGCCGGTGTATCGGGTATCAGCAGGGCAATGGTTTCAGACAGATCGCCTACCGTATGATAACATTCGTCGAACAACCACAACGGCAGGCCGATAAGTTCCGCGCACCACTCTTTGAGCAGGGTAGAACTAATGGTGCGTTTAGGCCGGCGGCCGCTGAAAAGTGCGATCACCCATACTTTATCGCGGTTGTCCGCCGTAGCGAAGTAATCCGACAGGGCATCCAGTTTATCGTTGGTTTTAGTAGAAGTGCCCAGGATGCTGACCAGCCCCGCAAATTTTTTCATTCCAGGCTCAGCCGGCGAAGCTGCAGTCGTTGTATGGGCAAGCGTTTCCTGCATGGGTCATCCCTCTTCTTTGGTGAGTGATTCTTCCTCTTCCGTGCCGTATTCTGTTTTTACTTCGGCTGCATTGATGCCGTTTTCGTTCAGGTAGCGGCTGAAGGCAGCCTGGAATCCATGGGTGACGAATACCTGCTGTGCACCGGTAGCTTTGACGGTTTGCAACAATCCTGTCCAGTCCGCATGATCGCTCAGCGCAAAACCTGCATCCGCATTCCGCCGGCGGGTATTGCCGCGCACCTGCATCCAGCCGCTGCATACGCCGATGCTGTAGGGCGCAAACCGTTTTATCCAGGGACTGCTTTCCGCGCTGCCGGGCGCGATCACGACATTCCCTTTGAAAATGTCTTTGGCCATGTCCGGCTGCACACGCGTGGCTTGCGGCAATGGAATGCCCGCCTGCAGCAGTGCCTGGTGCACATTGTACACGGCGCCATGCAGAAATAGGGGCAAGCCTGTTTCTGCTACGCAGGACAGCAGGCGTTGGGCCTTGCCAAGACTGTAGCCGATCAATATGGAGGTTTTGCCCGCCGCATGGTTCTCCATCACCCAGTTGCGGATATTGGCAAAGATCTCCTGCTGCGGCTTCCAGTTATAGATCGGCAGGCCAAAAGTAGATTCGGTAATGAAAGTATCGCAGGCCACGGGTTCGAATGCACCACTGAGGCCGTCGTTCTCCGTTTTATAATCCCCGCTCACCGCCCATATTTCGCCTTTGTACTCTACCCGCACCTGCGAGGAGCCGATGATATGACCGGCGGGATGCAGCGACACCGTGACGCCGTTGATGTATACCGGTTCGTTCCAGTCCACAGATTCGTAGTGATGATCGCCAAGCCGAAGCTGCAGGAGCGGCCGGGTCAGGTGATGGCAGAGATAGGATTGGCTGCCCGGGCGGGCATGATCGCTGTGGGCATGGGTGATCACAGCTTTTTCCACCGGCGCCCAGGGGTCGATGTAAAACCGGCCGGCCGTACAGTAAAGTCCTTTATTGGTGAATTCGATGAGCAAATGATAAAGCAATAGTAAACAGGATAACCAAACAAATGGTTTGCCACAAAAGGAAGAGCAGGATGGGCTAGTTAACCGACCGGATGGTGCCGTCCACCCATTTCAGGAAGTAGAGCTTCTTGTTTTCAAAATACTCCAGCGCCATTGTATTGCGGTTGATCACCGGCTGTATATCGTAGTCGGTAAATACCTGGTACTGCTTATTGGCGAGGTTGGAGGAGATGTCGCGGCCGTATTGTACCAGCAGTTTCGAGAATTTCCAGGTGGTTTCATAGCCGCGGAACACCATATCGCTGGGCCGGGCATACATTTCGGTATTGAAATAATTGCTGATGCCCGAGCTGACATGATCTGTTTTGGGATTATAAAAGGGCGTACTGTATACCACCTCGACCCCTTTGAATTCAGACCTGGACAGCTCGCGGCCAAGGGCTTCCCAGGTGGGCATGCCCACCACTGTTGCCGGATATTTTTTGCTGAGCGAGGCCAGGTGTTGTGTCAATCGTTTGCCGAATGCCACATCGAGGCTGGCGGCCAGGCACAGGTTTTTACGGTTGCTGTCCAGGTATACCTGCAACTGGCTCACCGTAAAGCTGTCGTTCAGCGATACGTATTTTAGCTTCAGCGGCTGAGAGGGGGTGGCCCGGCTGTAGTCGTCAAAAATCGTTTTGACCATATCATCGGCGCTGCCTTTCCTGCGGAAAACGATAATCTGCTCGCTGGCATGATACTTCTGCAGGTAATTGTAAATGCCCTCGCATTGCGTGCGCAGGGTGGGATTCAGGATCACGAAAAAAGGATTGCCTGCAATGCCGGCATCGTTCGGTACCGTGGTATTGATAAACGGGATGGTATGGGATTGTGCAAAGTCAGAAAACAGCCGCAGTTCGTTGCCGGTGCAGTGTGCGATCAGCAGCTCCACGTCTTTCAGCTCGCGTTTGGCCAGCTGCTGTTCAAGCGTTTCAGTGGCAGAGCGGGAATCGTACACGAATACTTCCAGCGGGGCACCTTCTTTTCCCAGCGAATCGAGGGCCAGTTGCGCACCTTCATAAAACTCCAGGCCCGGGTTGATGAACTTCGGGAAGTTATTTTTAGCGTAGCGGTATTCGTTGCCGGCATCGAAAGCAGAGTCCAGGTACAGCGGCACAAAGATGGCGACCTTGTGTTTACGGGGCGGCGCAGGCTGCTGCGAAAAAGCGCAACAATGCAGGGCTATACCGAGCGCCACTAACAAAAAACGTTGTATCTGTTTTGCCTTCATCATAATTTGGATCAGCTTATTCCCATTCGATGGTAGCCGGCGGCTTGCTGCTGATATCATACACCACCCGGTTGATGCCCCGAACGTTGTTAATGATCTCGTTCGAAATATTGGCCAGGAAATCGTAGGGTAAATGCGCCCAGTCTGCCGTCATCCCATCCACGCTGGTCACGGCACGGAGGGCTACTGTGTATTCATAGGTCCGCTCGTCTCCCATCACGCCCACGCTCTTTACCGGTAACAGGATGGCGCCGGCCTGCCAAACCGTTGCATAAAGCCCGGTTTCCTTCAGCGCTTTAACATACAGGTGGTCTGCTTCCTGCAATAACCGTACCTTTTCCTCGGTGATCTCGCCGAGGATACGGATGGCCAGGCCCGGTCCCGGGAAGGGGTGACGGTCGATCATATCGGCCGGGATACCCAGTTCCCTGCCTACTTTGCGTACCTCGTCTTTGAAAAGGTAACGCAGCGGCTCTACCAGCTCCAGGTGCATCTTTTCGGGCAGCCCGCCTACGTTGTGGTGCGACTTGATGGTGGCCGAGGGCCCGTGTACGGATACGCTTTCGATCACGTCCGGGTAAATGGTGCCCTGGCCCAGCAGCCCGATGCCTGGAATATGCTGCGCTTCGTCCTGGAATACGTCGATGAAAAGGCCGCCGATGGTTTTGCGCTTAGCCTCCGGATCGGTTTGGCCGGCCAGTTTGGTATAGAAACGTTCCCTGGCATTCACACCCTTCACGTTCAGCCCCAGCCGGGCATAGGTGTCGAGCACGCTTTCAAATTCGTCTTTCCGCAGTACGCCGTTGTCCACGAAAATGCCATACAAACGGTCGCCGATGGCTTTGTGGATCAGGGTAGCAGCCACCGTAGAGTCCACGCCGCCGCTGAGGGCCATGATCACTTTGCGGTCGCCGATCTGCTTTTTCAGCGCTTCTACTGTGTCGGTGATGAAGTGGGCGGGCGTCCAGTCCTGCGAGCAGCCGCAGATATTGACCAGGAAGTTGTGCAGGATCTTTTTGCCCTCGGCAGAGTGGTATACTTCCGGGTGAAACTGTACGCCGTACAGCGGAAAGCAGGAGGCATAAGCTTCCGTGCCATTCTGTTGCTCACCCGGCTCTGTCAGCTTGAACGCTGCGACCGGGATACTTTCCGTGGTGGCCAGCAGCTCAAAGTTGGCAGGCAGCTCCAGGATGCTGTCGGCATGGCTCATCCATACCTGGCTTTGGGGCGATACGTCCTGCAGCAGCCGGTCTTCTTTTGCCCGTTGCAGGATGGCCCGGCCATATTCCCGTTTGCTGCTTTTCTCCACCCGGCCTCCAAAGCGTTTGGCAGTAAGCTGCGCCCCGTAGCACACGCCCAGCACAGGCACTTTGGTAATAAAGTCCTGCACATTCACATCCGGTGCATTTTCTTCGTTTACCGAAAACGGGGAGCCGGAGAGGATGATGCCCTTCAGGCCCTGTTCGAATTCAAAATTTTTGTGGTAGGGAATGATCTCGCAGTATACGTTGGCCTCGCGGACGGCCCTGGCGATCAGTTGGGTATATTGGGAGCCAAAATCGAGAATGAGTATCTTTTCGGTCATAGTGCTGCGAAGGTAAAAAAGAGTTGCCAGTTAGGTTTAGCCGTTTTAGCGGTAGTTGCGGCGTTTCGCCACCGAATTATTTTGTAAATAAGAATAGATGAACCAATTTGTAGGCCCAAAGCCATCTGCCATGACACGCTATCTTTTTCTCCTCCTGCTTTTCCCGCTTGTTTTTGCTTCCTGTTTCCTTGACAAGGACCATGTCCGTGGCAACGGGAATATCAGGACCGAGAACCGGTCGGTCGGTTCTTTTGCCCGTGTAAGCGTGGGTGGCGCCATAAAGCTGTACGTCACGCAGGCGCAGGACTATTCGGTGCGCATCGAAACGGATGAGAACCTGCTGGAGCTGGTGGAGACAGAAGTAAGCGGCGATGAACTGAAGATCCGCCCGCGGCAGCGTTTTGGCCTGAACCCCTCGGGGGAGATCAAGGTATATGTGTCAGCCCCGGTTTTCAAGCGGCTGGATGCATCCGGTGCGTGCAATATCTACAGCCAGGGCAGGATCACATTGTCCGAGACCCTGGATATCGACCTCAGTGGCGCCAGCTATGCAGAGGTGGACCTGCGGGCACCGGCCGTGGAGGCCGACCTGTCCGGCGCCAGCACTGTGCAGCTGAGCGGGGAAACGAAGGATTTCAACCTGGATGGATCAGGCGCTTCTACCATCCGTTGCTATGAGCTGAAGGCGGAGAATGTGGATGTGGAATTGTCCGGTTCAAGTCATGCCGAAGTGTTTGCCAGTGTAAAGCTGGATGCGCATGCATCGGGTGCCGCCGGGGTCAGCTACCGGGGCAATGGCGCGTTGAGCCAGCATGTGTCAGGAGCGGGTACGGTGAAGAAGGTGGATTGAGAAGCTTGGCTCCGCGCAAGGATTTCCTCAGCTTTTGGCGGGTTTCAAAGACTTTTATCAAGTTGCTTTAAGAACTTCTTTTTAGTAAGCTGACAAATTCCCTGCTATTACAGGTTCACATACTTCACCATGATCCGGATATCCCGGTTCCTTCCTTTATCGTCCGTGCACGATACCTTTACCGGTCCTTCTTCCGGTACAAAAAACTGTTTCTCCCCGGCCTGGCAGCTTTTGAAAAACTTGTTGTTGATATACCAGTATACTTTGCCTACATCGTTGGCCGTTTTACAGGTTAGCTGCAGCGGCTCCGGGTTTTTTTTGTCAACGAGATATTCAGTACCGTTCACCGGTGAGGTAATAAAGGGGGCGCTGCCTTTGAAGATCAGCTCACAGTCAGGGTTGTGTTCGGGTATCTTCACATAGGCCATCCGGTTTTCGGCATACCAGGCCTGCATATCCGGCTCCGTTATTTTATACCATTTCTTTTTGTACCCCGCCGCCGGCATGCAGCTGCGGCAATAGGCTATCTTTTCATCGGGGCTTACCATGATCTCCTGGTAATTGCTGCAGGGTTGCGTAGAGGAGATAAGCGGGATGAAATAGTCGGTGACCAGGTGCGTGCAATGATCAGCTGGCACCAATCCCGTCTCGCTGCACACCTGCCTGATAGTGCAGCCGGCCGGCTGGCTGAACCATTCTGCATCGCTGTCATAGTCGATCGTGTTGAATATCCTGAATAGCAATGGCGTGGCTACGGCAGCGCCACTCAGGTCGGCAGCACCGGCGCCGGAAAAATTTCCGGTCCAAACACCGATGGTGTAGTTCCGGTTGTAGCCAATGCTCCACCCATCCCGCCGGCCATAGCTGGTACCGGTTTTCCAGGCTATTTTGGGCATGCGCTCTGTCGCCGTCCAGTTCAGCGGAAAGTCGGGGCGGTTTACTTTGGACAGGATCTCGTTGATCATATAATTGGCGGCCGGGCTGATGACGGCCTGCCTGCTGCGGTTGGTATCGCCTTGCAGGTAAGCAGGTGAAACGTAATAACCATTACCGGCAAAAGCCGAAAACAGCCCGGTCAGCTCTTCCAGCGTGGCGCCGCAGCCGCCGAGTATTATCGACAGGCCCAGTTTGCGCTGGTCTTTTTCCACCTGTTTGAAGCGGCAGGCCGTGAGGGCATGCACCAGTTTGTCCTGCCCCAGCAGCCGCAGGCTTTTTACAGCCGGTATATTCAGCGAGTGTTCCAGAGCATATTCCACGGTTACATAACCGTTGAAGCGCTGGTCGTAGTTTTCGGGAGCATACCCTTGATAATTGACAGCTACATCTGTGATGACAGTTTTGGGTGTCAGCAATCCTTCGTCGAAGCAAAGGCCGTACAGCAGGGGCTTCAGCGTGCTGCCCGGCTGCCGCACGGCCCTGATACCATCTACCTGGCCCCCGTCGGCAGAGTCGTGAAAATCCGATGAGCCCACATAGGTGACGACGGCATGTGTGCGGTTGTCCAGGATGATCACAGCCGCATTTTTTATATTCCTGAGCCGCTGGCCACGGATATAATCTTCCACCAGCTTTTCCGTCTTCAGCTGCATATTCAGATCGATCGTGGTACGGATCAGGGGCTTGCCCTGCCGCTTAAGCCGGTAAGCGAGATGGGGAATGTAATGTGGTACTGTGCCGCGGGTGGCGGTCAGTGGTTCGGCCAGTGCATCTTCGATCTCCTTTTCGGAAAAAACCTTGTCTGCCGCGAATTTTTGCAGCCAGCGGTTGCGCTCTGTTATGATGCCGTCGTTATTCTTGCCGATCACCAGCGAAGAAGGCCGGTTAGGAATGATGCTCAGTGCCGTTATTTCCGCCAGCGACAGGTGGTCCGGGTTTTTTTTGAAGTACAATTGCGAAGCGGCTTTCACACCCTGGATATTGCCGCCGTAGGGCACCAGGTTCAGGTAGAGCTGCAGTATCTCGTCCTTGCTGTATTTCCACTCCAGCTGAAAGGCACGGAACATTTCGATGGTCTTACTGAAGAGATTGCGTTTGCGCGGCTCCAGCGCCCTGGCCACCTGCATGGTAATGGTACTGGCGCCGGACGTGCGTTTCATGCGGGTAATGTTCCTGAACAGGGCGCGGGCAATGGCAAAAGGGTTGATGCCGGGATGCGAATAAAAATATTTGTCTTCTTTGGCAATGATCGTTTTGCGCAGGAGGGGGGATATTTCTTCCAGTTCCGTTTTCATCCGCCATTGCTGGTCGCTGGTCAGGTAGGCGTTGATCACTTCGTTTTTGTTGTCGGTGATCACCACCGAATATTCCACTTTGTCAGGCAAGGGAAAAAACCAATTGAGCAGGAGGAACAGCAGGAATAAGGCTGCTATTGCGACAGCACATTTTTTTGCAAACCGGAGAAGACGACGTTTGGTAAAGCGAAATTTCATACTGAAAGGAGGATGGCCTGTACGAGGCTTCTCTTCCAACAAAGGTATAAGATACTTGCAGGTATGGAATACTTCTTGCAGGTAGTTTGTTTAACGGCTTAACAAATATTTATCCTTCAAAACTTGTGACACCCCTAGCCTGCTTATTATCTTTCCTGTCAAATACCAGCTCCAGTATGGACTCTTCAGATCCTCCCGGATCGCCCGGCATTCCTCCTTAGCTTTCCACTTCTTTCTTTCATTCCGGCAAATACCTGCTAAGCAGGCGATAGTTTTTTGCCTGCCCGAATTTCTTTACCTTATATCTTGTTAGCAACCACTCAACCAACATTATGCGATCGAAATACCTGTTTCCAGCCCTGGTGATACTGGCTATAGCCTTGTCGTGCAACCGCAATGCGGTCAGCCTGAGCTATACCAATGCCAAAGAAGAAGTACCGCAACTGGGCAACCTCGTTTTTCGCTTCAACCAGTCGCTGGCCAGCGATTCCATGCTCAATGCATGGGATTCTACCGAATACATCAGTTTTGAACCCCGGATTCCCGGCCGGTTTCGCTGGGAAAGCCCCGACCAGCTGGTTTTCTCCCCTTCGCAGCCGCTGGCGCCTGCCACTACGTACAAGGCTACGGTCCGTACTGCCGTGCTGCGTGACTCCAAATACAACGATGTAAAGAATGGCGATGATATCCGTTTTCACACACCAGAACTGGCACTGGACAACACGCAGGTGATCTGGATGCAGCAGGAGGAAGACGGCCGTACGGCCGTGCCCCAGGTGGACCTGCTCTTTAACTACCCGGTAAAACCGGAAGACCTGAAGGATAAGCTGACCATCGAAATAGGAGGGAATAAAACCAGCTTTGTGCCGGTAACCGTTTCCCCGGACAACAAAATTTCCATTCGCCTGAACGGGATCAGGCCGGAGGACAAGGACCTCGATGCAACAATCAGCATCTCCAAAGGGCTGAAACCGCAGGGGGGCAATAATTCTACCGAGGAGCCGATCAATGCGTCGTTTTCCATACCATCGCCCTATGTGCTGACCATCCAGAGCATTACTTCCGAGCACGACGGTGTGGAGGGCCTGGTGCGGGTGACCACCAGCCAGCAGCTCAGCAGCGAAAGCCTGAAGCCCTTTATAAAGATCGACCCGGAACTTACCTATACTACCCAGCTGTCGGATAACGGGTTTATTATCCGCAGCGATAAATTCGATGTGGAGAAAAGCTATACCGTGACACTTATAAAGGGCCTGCGCGGAAAAATAGGCGGCACGCTGCGGGAAGACTATGATGGCAGCATCGCATTCGGCGAACTGGAGGCCGGCATCAGCTTTACCAACAACAAAGCTGTATACCTGTCCAAAAGAGGCGGCAAGAACATTGAAGTGCAGGTCACCAATGTAGCAAAGGTAAAACTGGTCATTTCCAGGATCTATGAAAACAACCTGCTGATGGCCCAGCGCTACGGGTATTACCCGGAAGAGAGCGGCAACCGCGGTTACGACGGTGAATACGAAGGCGACTATTATGATGGCGGCGGCGAAGGCATGCTGGGCGATGTGATCTACGAAAAGGAGATCGATACACGCTCCCTGCCGCGAAGCGGTGCCGGCCGGCTGCTCAACTTTTCGCAGTTCGAAGACCGGTTGCCCGATTTCAAAGGCATCTACCATGTCATGATCCGCTCTACCGAAGATTACTGGGTCCGCGACAGCCGGTTTATCTCCTTATCGGACCTGGGATTGATTGCCAAGGAAGGACAGGATAAGATGTACGTATTTACCAATTCCATCAAGACGGCAGCGCCTGCAGAAGGCGTGAACGTGACCGTGTATGCCATGAACAACCAGCTGATCGGCACCGGCACCACCAACAGCGAAGGCGTGGCGGAAATACCCTACACCAAAAAGGAGTTCAAAGGGTTTCGCCCGGCTATGGTAGTTGCCAAAACAGCAGATGATTTCAATTACCTTCCGTTCAATACCACGCGGGTCAATACATCGCGTTTTGATGTGGGAGGCAAACGCAATAATCCTGCGGGGCTGGACGCATTCGTGTATGCGGAGCGGGATATTTACCGACCTGGTGAAAAAGTGAATTTTTCCGTGATCGTCCGCGACCGGCAATGGAAAAGCCCGGGCGAAATACCGCTGAAGCTGAAGTTCCTGCTTCCAAACGGCAAAGAGCTTCGTGCCCTTCGCAAAAGCCTGAACGACCAGGGCGCACTGGAAGGCAGCATCGATATAGCCACGGCCGCCATTACAGGCAGCTATACGCTGGAAGTATATACGTCCAATGATGTATTGCTGGCGACAAAGAATTTTTCCATTGAAGAATTTGTGCCGGACCGCATCCGCGTCAATACCCGGCTGGACAAAACCTTCCTGCGTCCTTCGGAAACGGCCATGCTATCGATCAATGCCATGAACTTCTTTGGACCCCCGGCTGCCAACCGCAGTTATGAAATGGAGGTGCAGGTGAAGCAGAAATATTTTTCACCGGCGAAGTATGAGGGCTATGATTTCAGCCTGGCCAACCAAACCAGCTTTTTCGATAAGGAAGTAAAAGAAGGAACCACCGACGCGGAAGGGAATGCTACAGAACCCTACGAAGTGCCGGCAACCTATGCCGATGCAGGCGTGCTGCAGGCCAGTTTCTATGCCACGGTATTCGATGAGACGGGCCGGCCGGTGAGCAGGGCCTCCTCGGTTGATATCTTTACGCAGGACGTATTTTTCGGGGTAAAGGAGGACGGTTATTATTACTACCCGCTCAACCAGCCGGTGAAGTTTGCGCTGGCCGCCGTGAATAAGGATGGCCAGGGGGTAAACGCCGCAGCGAAAATAGAAGTGATCAAGCATGAGTACCGGACGGTGCTGACAAAGAGCGGCAGTTATTTCCGCTACGAATCGCAAAAGGACGATAAGCTGATGGTATCGGTGCAGCAAAGCGTAGGCAGCAATACGGTGTACTCCTATGTGCCGCGGTCGCCCGGCGATTATGAAGTGAGGGTCTACCGGCCTGGTGCCAATAGTTATGTGAGCCGCAGCTTCTACAGTTATGGCAGCTGGGGCAATGCCAGCACTTCATTCGAAGTCAATACGGAAGGCAGCATCGATATTACGCTGGATAAAAAGTCGTACCTGAGCGGCGATAACGTGACGGCCCTGTTCCGGGCACCCTTCAACGGCCGGATGCTCGTTACCCTGGAGACGGATCACGTGGTATCGTACCAGTATGTGGACGTGAGCAACCGTGCCGCCAAACTGGACCTGAAGCTGAAAGGAGAGCATGTGCCGAACGTATACATTACCGCCACCCTCATCAAGCCGCACGAGCTGTCGGATATACCGTTGACGGTGGCGCACGGTTTCCAGAACGTGCAGGTGGAGGAGAAGAGCCGTAAAATACCGGTGACCATCGATGCAAAGAAAACAGTCCGCTCCCGCACACACCAGACGGTGAAGGTGAAAGCTGCACCCGGCAGCTATGTTACCCTGGCCGCGGTGGATAACGGCGTGCTGCAGGTAAGCGACTTTAAAACGCCGGATCCCTACGGCTATTTTTACCAGAAACGGGCCCTGCAGGTGACGGCCTACGACCTGTACCCGCTCTTGTTTGCAGAAGTAAGGGCCAGCAGCACGGGTGGTGACGGCGACCTGGAAATGAATAAGCGCGTGAACCCCATGCCGGCCAAACGGATCAAAGTGGTCAGCTACTGGAGCGGGATGAAGAAAGCCAACGGCAGCGGAGAGGCCAGTTTTGAATTCGACATCCCGCAGTTCAGCGGCGAGTTGCGCCTGATGGCTGTATCGTACAAAGGCGAGAGCTTCGGGGCAGCGGAAAATACCATGACGGTAGCCGATCCGATCGTGATCAGCACCGCCCTGCCGCGTTTTCTGAGCCCCGGCGATACCGTTACGGTACCGGTCACGCTCAGCAACACAACGGATAAAGCGGCTACGGTGACGGCTACCCTCAAAACGGACGGGCCGCTGAAGATAATAGGCAGCAGCAGCGCAGGTGTTGCCCTGAAGGCGAAGAGTGAAGGCCGGGCCAGCTTCCGGCTGGTAGCCGATCCTATCCTTGCGGTAGCAAAAGTATCTGTAGTGGTGGATGGGCTGGGAGAGAAGTTTACCGATGCCACTGAAATTTCCATTCGTCCGCCGTCGACCCTGCAAAAAGTAACCGGCAGCGGTTCGGTAGCGGGCGGAAGTACCGGGCGGGTCAATATCGGCGTAAGCGATTTTATACCGGGCAGTACCGGGTACGAACTGGTGGTAAGCCGCTCGCCGGCCCTGGAGCTGGGTACGCACTTGCGGTACCTGGTGCAATACCCGTATGGTTGTACGGAGCAAACGGTATCGGCTGCTTTTCCCCAGTTATATTATGGCGATATGGCCGACCTGATGCAGCTGAACGGGACGGGACAGAATAAGAGTAACGCCAATACCAATATCATTGAAGCGATACGCAAAATAAAAATGCGGCAGCTCTACACGGGTGCTGTGACCCTGTGGGACGGCGGCGGTACGGAAGACTGGTGGACCACGGTGTATGCGGCGCATTTCCTGCTGGAGGCACGGAAAGCCGGCTTTGATGTAGACAACAGCCTGCTGGAAACAATGCTCGGGTATATCAACAACCGGCTGAAGAACAGGGAGCTGATCACGTATTATTACAACAGGGACCAGAACAAAAAGATCGCACCCAAGGAAGTAGCGTATAGCCTGTATGTGCTGGCCCTGGCCGGCCGTACCAATGTGCCGGCGATGAACTACTATAAGGCCAAACCGGAAGTGCTGGCGCTGGACAGCCGTTACCTGCTGTCGGCAGCCTATGCCACTGCGGGCGATAAAAGATCGTTTACTGCCATGCTGCCAGCGGCTTTTGCCGGAGAAGAATCAGTGCCGCAAACGGGCGGCAGCTTTTACTCCGATGTGCGCGACGAGGCCATTGCGCTGAACGCACTGATGGATGTGGACCCGGGCAATGCGCAGGTGCCCGTGATGATCCGGCATGTGAGCAATAAGCTGAAAACACGCAGGTGGCTGAGCACCCAGGAGCGGGCCTTTGCCTTCCTGGCGCTGGGCAAGCATGCGCGGGCCGCCAACCAGTCTACGGCTACGGCCGAGATCAGGGTAAACGGGAAAACCATTGCAAAGACGGAGGGAGCCACCTGGCGGGGCGATGCCAGGGCATTGGGAGGTACCAATGTGGAGATCGTTGCCAAAGGCAGTGGCCTCCTGTATTATTACTGGCAGGCGCAGGGCATCAGCGCCAGCGGCAGTTATAAAGAAGAGGATAGCTACCTGCGGGTGCGCAAACGTTTTTATGATCGGAACGGCAATGCAATTACAGGCAATACGTTCCGGCAAAACGAACTGATCATCGTCGGCATCACGCTGGAGCGATCGTTCTCCACATCCATCGAGAACGTGGTGATCACCGACCTGCTGCCGGCGGGCTTCGAGATAGAGAACCCGCGGACCAGGGAGATACCGGGCATGGACTGGATCAAAGACGGGGCAACGCCGACTGCCCTGGATGTGCGGGACGACCGGATCCATTTCTTCGTAGATGCCAATTATAACAAACAGGTGTATTATTATGCCGTACGGGCCGTATCGCCTGGCAATTACAAGATGGGGCCGGTAAGCGCCGATGCCATGTACAATGGGGAATACCACTCCTACAACGGTGCAGGAGTGATCAGGGTAGTACAATAGCCGGGGGTCCTGAGGCTTTTTAAAAGTGAAAT
>JBEVLT010000267.1:0-7848 GCA_040509055.1 Chitinophagaceae bacterium | reverse complement strand
TAAGTTCCGGATTTTTACCAGGCGGTTTTTCTTCTTTCTGAATATACTGACCGTTCTGTTTTTTTTAGCGGCCTGCCTGGCCTCGTCGCTGCACCCGCAGACCTGGTGGTTCGTTTCCTTCCTGGGCCTGGCTTTTCCTTTTTTATTGTTGCTGGTGATCGTTTTCCTGGCCTGGTGGCTGTTTGTGAAAGCGAAGTTTTCACTCCTTTCGCTGGTGGCGCTGCTGATCGGTATACGGAGTATCATGGCTTTTTTTGCCTTTCATGCTTCAGGATCATTTACCCAGCAAAAGAAACCCGGTTCCGTGCGCATTGCTACCTGGAACGTGGCCCGCTTCATCGAGATGAAGCAAAATAACAACAAGGGCAGCCAGACCCGGCTGAAGATGATGCAGCTGCTGAAGGAGCAGGACGCTGATATCGTATGCCTGCAGGAGTTTTTTCATTCCGCGCAGGATACCGGCTGGTATGCCAACATCGATTATATCCGGGACAACCTGAAGTACCCGTATTATTATTACTCCCGCGAAAACGACGGCTACAAACAGTTTATCGGGAGTATTATTTTCTCCCGCTATCCCATACTCGACAGCGGCATCATCCGCTACCCGCGCCCCACCCTGCCGGAAGCGCTGATTCATGCGGATATTCTTGTCAATAGCGATACCATCCGCGTGTATACCAGCCACCTGCAGTCCTTTCTTTTCAAAAAAGAAGATTACCGGAAGATCAGCGAGATCAAAGAGGCCGATGACAGCCTGCTTTCCAACTCCCGGGCTATTTTTTCCAAGGTGAAAAGGGGGGTGGTGAACCGCAGCATACAGGCCGATATCATTGCCAAGGTGCTGCAAGACTCTCCGTACCCGCTTGTGTTTTGCGGCGACCTGAACGATGTGCCCAACTCTTATGCCTATGCCACCATCCGCGGTGATATGCAGGACGCTTTTCTCAAAAAGGGGTTTGGCATCGGCCGTACTTTTTCGGCCCTGTCGCCCACGCTCCGTATCGATTATATTTTCGCCGTCGACCGGTTCAGCATCCTCCAGTTCAGGCGGTTGGTGAAAAATTACTCCGATCATTACATGCTGGTATCCGACATGGAACTGAAGCCCCGCTGACCTGAATTAATCAGGCCGGCCCGCCCCAGAAATGTTATTTTTGCCCAACTTTTTATTTTTCGTGAGCAATGAGTGAGTTAAAAGTTCATAATTCATACAGCAGGCAGAAAGAAGTGTTTACCCCGGTCACGCCGGGCCATGTGGGTATGTATGTGTGCGGTCCCACGGTCAGCGGCGAAAGCCACCTGGGGCATGCACGTCCCTATATTACGTTCGATGTGGTGTACCGCTACCTCACTCACCTGGGTTACAAAGTGAGGTATGTGCGCAATATTACCGATGCCGGCCATTTTGAAGAAGAAGGGCGGGAAGCGGAGGACAAGATCTCCAAAAAGGCGGTGCTGGAAAAGCTGGAGCCGATGGAACTGGTACAGAAGTATACCAACCTGTTTCACTGGGGCATGGAGCAATTCAATACGCTGCGCCCCTCCATTGAGCCTACGGCAACAGGGCATATCGTGGAGCAGATCGGGATGATCGAAGAAATTATCCGTGCCGGCTATGGCTACGAGGTAAACGGCTCCGTTTATTTTGATGTAAAGAAATATGCGGCTTCGCATGAATACGGCAAGCTGAGCGGCCGCGTGATCGACGACCTGCTGGAAACCACCCGCGAGCTGGAAGGGCAGGAAGAAAAAAGAGACAAGGCGGATTTTGCCCTGTGGAAGAATGCAGCGCCTGAACACATTATGCGCTGGCAAAGCCCCTGGGGCGTCGGCTTTCCCGGCTGGCATATCGAATGCTCGGCCATGGCTACCAAGTACCTTGGCGCGCAGTTCGATATTCACGGCGGCGGCATGGACCTGCTGTTTCCCCATCATGAAAGTGAGATTGCACAAAGCACTATCTGCAATCATACCAGCCCGGTACGCTACTGGATGCACAACAACATGATCACCATCAACGGGAAGAAGATGGGGAAGAGCTACAACAACGTGATCAAGCTCACGGAGTTGTTCAGCGGCGATCACCCGGTGCTGGAAAAAGCCTATCACCCTATGGTGATCCGCTTCTTTATCCTGCAGACACATTACCGCAGCACGCTCGATTTCAGCAACGAAGCTTTACTGGCTTCGGAAAAGGGATTGAAACGGTTGTGGGAGGCGTATGAGAACCTGAAGAAACTGGATGACGGAAATCTGAAACCTGAGGCCGGAAGCGGAGAGCCGGTAAATAAGGAGCTGGATGATAAGGTGAAAAAACTGGTGACAGAGTTTGATGAGTTCATGGATGATGACTTCAGCACGGCGAAGGTGCTGGCCAATATGTTCGAGCTGGCGCCGGTCATCAACTCGATGAAGGATAAGATCATTCCCGTCTCTTCCATATCGGCTGATACATTTGCGCTGCTGCAAAAACAGTTCAGCGTGTACATAGAGCAGATACTTGGCCTGAAGAATATAACGGAGGCTGACAATGGCCTGTTCCGAAGCGTGATGCAGTTGCTGATCGATATCCGGAGAGAAGCCAAGGGCCGTAAAGATTTTGTCACTTCCGACAAAATTCGCAACCAGCTGTCCGGAATAGGCATCCTGCTCAAGGATGAAAAGGATGGCGGCATGAGCTATTCTATCGAATAATCGTTACAGCGAGGGAAGTGTATACCCGTTGTGGTATTTCGCAGTCAGGTAGTCGCGGTTGATGGATTGATCTGTAAACGCGTTGCGTGCATTGTCCCAGCCAAGCTTTTGCCCGCTTCGGAAAGCGATATTGCCCATCTGTGCCACGGTGGCCACCTGTGCGGCTGCTTCCACATTGCAATGCAGGATATCCGGCCGGTTGCTGCGGATGGCTTCGGTAAAATTCTGCCAGTGTTTTTCCAGCCCGTTGTCCGATGATTTTTCCAGCGGACGACTCACTTTATTCTTGCTTTGCTTTTCTTCGATCACTTCCCAGCCGCCGCGGTCCAGCACCAGCGTGCCGTTGTTGCCGATAAAAGCGATGCAATGCGTGCGCCCATACGAACCGTTGTCGATACCCATGGCCGAGTCCCACACCAGGTTGAAGCCATCGAACTCATATAGGGTAGTGAGTGTATCCGGTGTTTCCTGTGCCAGGTCGGGATAGGCAAATTTTCCGCCCAGCGCAGCAATCGTTTTCGGCGTTCCGGCTTTCATGCCCAGCAGGGCATAGTCCAGCAGGTGCACGCCCCAGTCCGTCATCAACCCCCCGGCATAGTCCCAGAACCAGCGGAAATGAAAATGAAACCGGCTGGCATTGAAAGGTCGCGTGGCGGCCGGTCCCAGCCAGGTAGCATAGTCCACGCCGGCGGGCGGAGCGCTGTCTGCTACCACCGGTTGCGGCCGCATCCATCCCTGGTAGCAGGCTACTTTCACCGTCCTGATCATACCCAGCTGGCCGCTGTGGACAAAGTCCACGGCATTTTTGAAATGCTGCTGGCTGCGCTGCCATTGCCCCACCTGCACGATCTTATTGTATCTTTTTTGTGCCGCTATCATAGCCCGGCATTCGCCGATGGAGTTGCCGACCGGTTTTTCCACGTATACATGCTTGCCGGCTTCGCAGGCATGTATCATCTGCAGCGCATGCCAGTGGTCCGGCGTGCCCACGATGATGACATCGATATCCTTATCGTCCAGCAGGGTGCGGTAGTCGCCGGTCGTTCTTACTTTACGTGCATCGATGTTCCATTTTTTCAATTCGCCAAGGCGCTGGTCCAGCACGTTTTTATCGATATCGCAGAGCGCCACCAGGTTGACGCCCGGTACTTTCAGCGCCGCGCCTACGTTGGCCCAGCCCATGCCTTTGATGCCGATAGCTGCAATATTCAGCTGATCAGATGGCGCTACCCTGTTTTTGAAGATGGCAAAAGCCTGGTTGTCGAAAGCGGAAAGCACGGTACTGCCGGCCAGCAGCGCCGCCGAGTTTTTTAAGAATTGTTTGCGGGTAGACATGGCAATCGTTTGGTGTAGTGATCGTGATGATCAATGTACACAAAAAATCAATGTACCGGTTTGCGGGCGCGCAACATTTCCCTTTTTCCCGGCGGCCCCGGTATTTTTTCCACGGCAAAACCCGCTGACAGCATAGCCCGCCTTACATCTCCCTTGCTGCAATAAGTAACGAGAAGGCCGCCTGGCGCTATCAATGCAAACAGGGTTGAAAAAATAGCGGTGGTCCATAGCTCTGGTTGCGCACCGGGCGCAAATGCGTCGAAGTATACCAGCTGGTACAGCGTATCTGCCGTCAATACCGGGGCAAAGGCCACGAGATCACTATATGTTTTCAACAGGGTAAAATAAGCGGAGATCACCGTTTCCTGCTCCCAGGGAGCATGATGAAGCTGGTTGAACAGCGGCTGCAGGTCTTCGCGGCGCAGCTGTTCGCAATAATTGAGCGCCGACAGGTGATCCGGCGTGAGCGGGAAGAGTTCCAGTGCTGTATAATGGATGGGCTGCTCCCTTTTTTCTGCTTCTATGAGCGTGAGCAGGACATTCAGCCCGGTACCCAGGCCCATTTCGAGAATGCGTACTGGCTGACCGGAACCGGGCCATGGCGTGTTTTTCAGTCCTGCTTCGATGAATACGTGCAGCGACTCCTGTATGGCGCCGTGTACGGAATGATAGGTCACGTTCATACCAGGCACCGTGATGGAATGCGATCCGTCCTTTGTCAAAATAATGTCCCGCTGCATGGCACAAAATTCTATATTTATTTTCCAATTTTCATCTCCTCTCATCATCAATCCGCATGGAATACATACAACACCTGGCCAAAGATAAAAAGCTGAAGAAGCTGGTGGAAGCCGGCGAGCCGCACCGGTTGAAGAAGCGAAAGAATATCTGTACGTATCTCTGCGCGTCGATCATGAGCCAGCAGCTGTCCACAAAGGTGGCAACCGTGATCCATAACCGGTTCCTGGCCTTGTATGGCGGCAGGGAACCTTCGGCACAGCAGATCATCGATACACCGTTTGAACAATTACGAAGCATCGGTCTGTCCAATGCCAAGGCAAACTATGTAAAGAACGTGGCCCGGTTTGAGCTGGATCATGGCATGGATGCGGCAAAGCTGCGGAAAATGGACAATGAAGAAGTGATCGCGTACCTGACGCCAATCAAGGGCGTGGGGCGGTGGACGGTAGAAATGCTGCTGATGTTTGCCCTGGGCCGGGAAGATGTATTTGCTATCGACGACTGGGGTATACAGAACGCGATGATCAGATTATATAAGCTTGACCGGGCGGATAAGCTGCAGTTTCGAAAGGAGCTGCTGCGTATATCGGCAAAGTGGAGCCCCTATCGTACATATGCCTGCCTGCACCTGTGGCGGTGGAAGGATAATGCACCGGTGCCGGCAAAGAAAAAAGCTGCTCAGAAAGGCCGCAGGTAAAGGGTATCGTTGAGCAAATTATTCAAAATGCCGGCTAAAGCAGCCACTGTCAGGATGATGGAGATAATCATAATAATGCGGCAGTGATTCCTTATTTCCTGATCGTATGCAAACACTTTGTTTCCGTCAGGTATTATTTTTTTGGCGTTCAGCATATATGCACCAAAGAAAATGCCCACCGGGCTGAAAAAAACAGCGATGAAATAACCTGCCAGCACCCAGCTCCGCAGGCCTTTTTCCGGTTGGCTAAGCTGCCGGTTGCGGTCAGCTCTGAATCGTTCCGCTTCTTCGTCAGAAACAGCAGTGCCCCGCCCGGCAAGGATCTTTTTGGCGATGATCACATCCTGGTTGCTCCACTCGTCGGGCTTTTTGATGATACCAAGCAGCTCCTGGTCGGAAAAAGCAAAGAGGTAATAGTCCGGCTCCAGTTGTGACAGGTTGTTGCTGATATGCTGATCGATGATGGCATTGGCCCGGTTAAAGTCGCTGGCTGCGATCTTCAGGTGAATATCCGGGTCCACACCGTCGCCGGTAATACGCTTATCGATGATGATGGCTGTTTTCTCTATCCGGGCGTCAATGCCGTTTTCTGACAGCAACGCGCACAGGGCAACAGCTTCTTCTTCGGAATAAAATGATTTGAAGACTTCGAAAGTAGCCATACATGTTATATGAGGATTGTTTCGGATTTTTTCAGCCAGTTTTCATAGGGCCGGGCGCCCAGCCCTGTTTGTTCCGGTACCCGGATCACACCATTTTTTTCATACAGGATACCCCCTTCTATGGGATCTTCGCTGAACATAAGGGCGGTATCGAAATCGAAGTGTACGATCAGCGGGCTGCATAAAGAAAAGTGTGCAAAGGCCGTCATGGCCAGGCGGGATTCCATAAAGGCGCCGACCTGCAGGTGCATTTGTTTTTCGGCGGCCAGCTCCACGATCTTCAGTGCCCTGAAAATGCCGCCGGCTTTGCCAAGTTTGATATTCAAATAATCGCAGGCATCCAGGTCGAGCAGGCGTTGGGCATCGTGCTCATCGCCGCAGCTTTCATCTGCCATGATGGGGATGGGGCTGGCTTTTTTAACCGCCGGCAGGTTCATAAAATCCCATCTTGGTATCGGCTCTTCACAATGCTGGATATCCAGCGGCGCCAGGGCCTGCAGGGTATCGATGGCTTCCTGCACGCCCCAGCCCTGGTTTGCATCGATGCGCAGCGGGATATCGGCGCCCACAGCGTCGCGTATGGCCTTCATCCGTTGCACGTCTTTTTTCCCATCGCGCCCCAGCTTCACTTTGATGGACGGGTAGCCCTGTTCTTTTATTTTCACGGCATCGGCAGCCATCTTTTCCGGTTCCCCGATGCTGACGGTATAATCGGTTACGATCGTTTTATCATTGGTGCCGCCCAGGTATTTGTACAGCGGCAGTCCGGCATGTTGTGCCGCAATATCGTACAGGGCTATGTCGAAGGCGCTTTTGATGCTGTTGTTTCCATAGATCAGCCGGTCCATATCGGCGATCCGGTCTTCGATGGCCAGCGCGTTTTTGCCTTTCAGTACCCGGGCAAAATACTGTCCGACGATAAAACAGGTATCCTGGCTTTCGCCATTGATGGTCCTATACGGGCTGCATTCACCAAAACCGGTAATACCGGCTTCGGTGACGATTTTTATTACCACGTTATGTGCATCATCGTCGCGGCCCAGCGAAGTGATAAAGGGCTCTTTCAGCGGGATGGAAAGTTTGTATAGTTCGATATGCCGGATCAGAAGCTCGTTTTGCATGTGTTTATCCGTAGTTTAAGAGATACAGGACCGGTTAAAATATTCTATTTCTTTACAATGCCATACATTTTTGAATGCGGTACCAACCCCATATACCTGCTGTCTTCGGCACCGTTCCGGTTATCGCCCAGTAAAAAGTATAGTTTTTCTGTAACAGGATGTTTGCCCACGGCAATACCCGGTATGTTTTTATACAGCTTGTAGTTGCCGGCCGTTATTTCCACCGTATCGCCCGGCGAAGGGATCTTCAAGGGCCCGTAGTTGTCGGAGCTCCAGTGATCGTTTGCTGAAGATCTTGCAAAAAACGAGTCTGCAACCTGGTAGTCATACCGGCTCCGGCGAACACTTAACACGGCCGGTTTCCGCTGCCGGAATTCCGCTGCCTGCTTTTCGGACAGTCCGACCTGGTAAATGATGGTATCTCCCTTGCGTTGAATTTGTTCGCCATAAGGGATCAACAGCTCTTCCAGGTCTTCAATGACCACCGTAGACCGTAGCTCGTAAACCGTTTTTGCAGTATAGGGCAGCGGTACATGCCGCTTGTTTACAAAGAGGTCTCCGTCTTTGAGTTCGATGATATCTCCCGAGTAGGCCA
>JBEVLT010000266.1:0-14654 GCA_040509055.1 Chitinophagaceae bacterium | reverse complement strand
ATCAGCCGGTTGTTGGCAATTCATGGACGTGGTCCGCCGGATCAATTTTCATAGTCTTTTGCAGCGGTTTCCGTATCACCAGCAGCTTCTGATTTCTTGCCAATTTTCATTCAGTTTTGATGATCATTTATCCCGGTATTGCAGCCAACATGCAGAACAATACTCGTTGCCCGCCAGCCTTGGTTCGTGAGACAGAACCAGGAACTGCATAGCCAATCCTTCCAACCGTATCCATAGCATCAAAATCATATATTTCCGATAATGCATTATACAGAAATTTTTTTGGTGCTGGGCGCGCTGGAGTTGTTTCTGTTTGCGATTAATAACCTGTGCGTTACGCTAAAAGAGATATACTGGCGACAAGGCCCGCCGACATTTCACCAATCGATGAGAATTGTGGGGGCAAATATCGGCCGATCGCGATCATCCACTCAGACCGGCAAGCGGTTAAAACGGGGATTTTCCACCTGTTGTCCAATGTAGCTTCTATCTGCATCGGACTTTTGTGCTTCCCGTTGTTCGTACGCTTTATCGAATGGATCTCCAACGGGGCCCAGATGGAACAAAAGATCGCGAATGCGCACATGATCTTCAATACGGCAAGCCTATTATTAATTGTCCCGTTCATCCCATGGATAGAGAAGATGCTGAATACCTGGCTGCCTTCCAAAACGCCTGCACAACCCGGTACCACAGTCCCTGCTACCAACCCGGTTTGAGCCACTTGTGCTTTCCGTCTAAAAACGATAAAAGAATACCGTATTAACACGGTTGACATTCCCCTGTCAAAAGTGGAATTTCACGCTACGATCTTTCAGACCCGCCAGTCACTCTTTGGTATACTGTTATACCGACGAGACACTAAAATTGAATGATTTGCCTGGCACCAATGTCTGTCGGTATAATACCGTAAACACTCATGTAGAACTAATGCATAGAACGTATTAAACTGCGCAGCAATGGAAAATTTCAATTGGGACGATATTGCAAAACTGTTTCTCGTCGGCGCGTTTCCCTGGATCAGCGAATTTAAAAAGCTGGAAATCCATTTTAAGACTGATGGCGTGAATCTTTCTGCCATTTATAATTTTTTTGCCTCCCTGTTTGCTTGCAGTCTTTTTGTGTACAGCTACTATGCAAGTCCCTATCAATTGCTGTGGCTGCCGTCATGGGGAGCTTTTATTTTTATTGCCGTTGTGCTGGTTGTTGCTTACTTCATCATTTTCTTTCTAGGAATGAAAAAGGTGAATGAAGGAAAAAGCAAGCCGCTTGTGATCATCAACTTTGTTCTCTACATTACGATCTTTTGCAGCCTGACGGTCGGTTTTGCGAAAGTGAAGCTGTTCAAGGATTATTATATCATGTCAGGTCGGGTGCTGGATGCCGGCACAAAGACTCCGGTGCGTGATGCAGATGTAATGCTTATGGCAGGAGGCAGTGCCGAGGCTATGCAAACCGTCACCAACAGATCAGGGGAATTCAGCTTTTTTATCGACCGGCCTTTATTCAATAAGATCGACAAAGTGCAGGTGAACGCGACCAATTACATTACCTGGGATAAGACATTCCTTGGTGAATCTTCAAAATTCAGCTATACAGAAAAAATATTACTGGAAAAATAAAAGGATATGAGAAAACTATATGTTGCCGTACTTCTGCTTATAGCACACTGCTCGCTATCCCAGCAGGAGTTCTTTGTCATTAATGGTAATATTGCATTCAAATCGGCGAAACCTGCGAACGTTGATATTATGCTCAATGTAAGTGTGAATGGCAACGTGCTAAAACAGTTACAGCTGGATAAAACACTTATTTTCAGAGATAGTATCGAGAAAAGGAATGGAGATACGATCTGGCTCAATGCTATCGTTGCCAGCCCCACAGGCTATCAGTGCATCAGCTGCCCTTATAAGTACCAGGTAAGTGGCTTTCAATCTCTTTATATAAAAAGAAAGCAGGATGTATATGCAGATTTTTTACAGCAGGCTAACAGGAGCATGAATACAAAACAATATGATAAGGCCCTGCAGATTTATAGCGATGCCTTGGGGACAGAGGCCTTTGAAAGTAATAGCCAACGGTATGAACTGGATATGGGGCTGACCCGTGTTTACTACAGACAAAAAGATTATTTAAAGCAGGCAGATGCGTTGAGCGCCATGAGCGATGAAGATGGTTACCTTGACAATCTTGATGCAGGAAGGCTGCGGGTATACTGGCAGGAAAGGTTCAATAATATCCTGAACCTTGCACGCTATGATACATTAAAAGGCATTCCGCTCTGCAATGCTGTAAAGCTGATCGAATCGGATACCCTGCTTTCAAAAGTGTGGACACAATTTTTCCAGGACTATAAGGAGTATAAAAAAGTGGACCTTGTTCTATGGAGCGATGGTGAACGCAAGGGAATATTCGATCAGGTTGCTTTTGTGATGAAAGACATGGATATTACGGATCGCATTCAGCTGCCAAAATGTAGCGAATGATCTGTTACAGCTAAAAGTGACAGGGCCTTTATAGTCTCTTTTCCACCACCGCCTTTCGCTTTTTCCACCTCCCCACGGGCTCCGGCGCATACAGGCTATTGCCTTTCTTATCGGTAAGCCCTGCGGCTTTGCTCAGCCTGAGCGACAGGTCGGTTATTTTCTTCGATTTCTTTTTTTTGTGTGAAGCAAAGAAAGTTTGATACGCGGCAATGCCGGCATCGATCACCTTCAGCTCCTTCTGGTATTCTTTCAGTTTGCGATAAATAATCATCAGCCGGTTGTAGGCAAATTCATGGAGCCGGTCCAGCCGGATCACTTTTTCATAAGCCCTGGCAGCGGCTTCGGCATCACCGGCAGTCTCCGCTTCCTTTGCCCTGGCCAGCCAGTCATGCACGGTAATGGGTTCCGGCTCTTCCTTATTCAGGTGCGCTACTTTCATCGGCCGGGATGTATTTGTCAAGAATAGCCTGCACTTTTTCTTTCAGGCTGTCCGGGCAGTTGGTGTTGAACAGCACATGCGCGGGGTCGGTGCTGAAGTGATAGCACTGGCTCGGTTTCATCGCACGGCCATCTATAGCTACGGTTTCCTGGTCCAGCTCATTCAGTTCGGCCTGCACTTTATCGAGTATGTATTTTTCAAGGGGAGACGACATTATTATCCTGTTTTAACCTAAAAGGTTTAAAAACTATGCCAGAGCGTTTAACGGGAGCTTTAAAAAATGCTGATGTAGTTGTTGTAGCCCCTGGCCAGTGCATTCAGCAGCAGGCTGCCCTGCAGGCGGTATCCTTCGGTGGTGAAATGCACCCGGTCGCGGGCCATCAGCCCCCGGCGCACCCAGCTGTAGGCCGAGCCGTAGCCGTTGGTAATGCGATACAGGTCCCAAAGCGGCAGGTAATTCCTGTTGCAATACTCCGTCAGCGATACATTCAGCGATCGCAATACTGCATTCGAATGCCGCCCTTTGTAGGAGTCAGGCGCGGTCGTGATCAGGATAGCGGCGCCAGGCGCGGCTTTCTTCAGGTTTTGCAGGAAGACGGACAATTCCGTGAAAAAAGCGGCTTCGGCAAAAGCGGCCCGTTGCGCTTCGTTGGTGCCCAGCGAAATAATAAACAGGTCAGCTTTCAGGCCGGGCAGCTGCTGCCAGAACAGGTCGGCCAGGTTATACTGGTCGTAGCGCGCACCGTTCACACCGATGGTGTGGTACAGCACGCCCGGCCGCGAGTTTTCCAGCGATACCCCGTAAAAGGTTTTGTCCGCACCGGAAGGCAGCGATGATAGCGTGAAACTGCCGACCGGTTGCTGCAGCTGTATCTCCTGGTAGAGCGAGGTGTCGCCATCTTCCCTTCGGATGATATAGGGTATACCATTGCCGGCAGCCTGCAATATCCAGGAAACGGATGTATTGCTGTCTGTAAAAAACTTCAGCCGGTTATAGGCAGGAAATGTGG
Organism: Chitinophagaceae bacterium; assembly: GCA_040509055.1. Taxonomy (GTDB): domain Bacteria; phylum Bacteroidota; class Bacteroidia; order Chitinophagales; family Chitinophagaceae; genus JAJKIP01. The sequence continues at coordinate 10,719 of JBEVLT010000266.1, read as the reverse complement.
TCCCTGTGGATTTGATGAACAGGTCGATATTAGCAACCGGGCTGGTGCTGGTAATGGCAAACCCTGAAATACCAGGCGCCAGCGGGATCTCGGGATGCGCCACGCGGTTAAACTGCCAGGTATTGTTGGACGTGCTGCCGATATCGTCCGGGGCATTGGAGCGCGCCAGTTGATAAGGAAATACGAGGCCCCGGCCGGCATCGCCAAAAAAATCCTGCAACCCCGTCCGTACTACGCCGGACAGGGAGCCCGCCTGGATATGCGAGTCGCCGATATGCACGATGGAGACCGTGCCGGTGTTCGTGGTCCTGAGCCGGTATAGCTTATGATAAAACGAATCCAGCCCGCTGCTGTTGAAAATGCGGTTGAAGACGGTGCTGACAAAGGGATATCTCGCAGTAAGGCTGTTGTCATCAGCCGGCATGGGAGCAGGCTGCGCCAAGGCAATAACAGGCAGGAGAAAGAAGACAAAGGCGATGGTATGGATGCTTATCCTGCTCATGCCGGCGGTCAGAGTTCTTTTCTCAGCCGGGCTACCGGTATATTCAGCTGTTCACGGTACTTGGCTACGGTACGCCGGGCGATATTGTAGCCTTTTTCCTGGAGCAGCTCGGTCAGGCGCTCATCGCTCAGCGGGTGCTTTTTACTCTCCCCTTCGATCAGGTCACTCAATATCTTTTTCACCTCGCGGGTAGATACTTCCTCGCCGCTGTCGGTGCTGAGCGATTCGCTGAAGAAAAACTTGAGGCGGTAGGTACCGAATTCGGTCTGCACGAATTTGCTGTTGGCCACGCGGCTGACGGTGGAAATATCAAGACCGGTTTTTTCGGCAATGTCTTTCAGGATCATCGGCCGCATGGAGGTTTCATCGCCGGTGAGGAAGAAGTCGTGCTGGTGATTCATGATTGCCGTCATGGTGCTGAGCAGGGTATGCTGCCGCTGCTTGATGGCGTCGATAAACCATTTGGCCGCATCGATCTTTTGCTTGATGAAGAGGACGGCTTCTTTCTGGCGCTTGTCTTTCTTGGCGCCCCGGTCATACTCCTTCATCATGTCGCGGTAGCCTTCGCTGATGCGCAGCTCAGGCGCGTTGCGCGAGTTCAGCGTCAGCTCCAGCTTACCATTGTTGTTGATGATAAAGAAATCCGGCACTACGTAGCTTTCGGCTTTGTTGATGCCGCCGATATTACCGCCGGGCTTGGGATTGAGCCGGATGATCTGCTGCATCACTTCCTTCAGCTGCTCTTCGGTGATGTTGAGTCCGCGCTGTATTTTTTCGTAGTGCTTTTTGGTAAACTCATCGAAGTAGCGGGTGATGGCTACGATGGCGGTGTCTACATTTTTTCCTTCGTCTTTCTGGCGCTGCAGCTGCAGCAGCAGGCATTCCTGCAGGTCGCGGGCGGCTACGCCGGGCGGGTCAAACAGCTGTATCCGGCGGATCAGGGTTTCCACCTCTTCTTCGGTGGTCATGATGTTTTGCCGGAAAGCCAGGTCGTCCACGATGGCCGTGGTATCACGTCGCAGGTAGCCGTCCTCGTCGATGCTGCCCACAAGGTGTTCGGCAATGGCCTGTTCTTTATCATCCAGCTTCAGGAGGCCCAGCTGGTTCAGCATGGTTTCGTAAAAGCTGGCTTCTGTTTTAAAGGGGATCTGTTTTTGTTCGTCATCGCCGTAATTATCATCGCGCAGTTTGTAATCGGCCACTTCATCGTCGCCCTCCTGCACGTATTCGCTTACATCGATGTTGTCATAGTCGTCTTCGCTGCCTGTCTGCTCCTCGTACTCGGCTTCGCCTTCCTTGAACTCGTCGTGCAGCTCATCCTGTGCATCGTCGTGCTTCTCTTCGTCCAGCTCCAGGGCAGGATTTTCTTCCAGCTCTTCCTTGATGCGTTCTTCCAGGTTGGCGGTAGGCACCTGCAGCAGCTTCATCAGCTGTATCTGCTGGGGCGACAGTTTTTGTAGTAGCTTTTGTTGTAGTATTTGGCTAAGGGCCATAATTTAGTGGTGGCTTTAAAGCAGGAATTTTATCTCACAGGGGTAAGTTAGGCAAAAATCCGGCCATTCAACAAAAATCAGGCCGTAAATCTACAAAACAAACTAATACGGATGTTTTTCCGAATTTTTTCGATCACCCTTTTGGTGATTTTACTGGCCGGCGGGGCTTACGGGCAACAAAAAGTTGGGGAAAATATTCCGCTTCGCTATTCTAAGTCAGCAAGTTGGGTAAATAAGTTTCAGCCGGTTGATCCGGCTGCGGTCAACCGGCAATCCCTGCTGCCGGAGGGGATAAATTTGCGGCTATCAATGCCGCAGTCCATCGTGCCTGCCGATTTTTACAGCAGCCGTCTTTCCTTTTTCTGCCGCACGGAATGGAAGCTCGAAAAAGCCACTTCGCTTTCGTTGCGGTTCAGGTTTGGTTCCCTGCAGTATACCGATTACCTGGAGCAGAAGCCCAATGCGCGCCTGCATTGATGCGGTTACCTGAAGCTGTAAGAGCCGTTGTTTTCTTTTGTTACGATAATGATGTTGCTGAGCGCAGTTTCCTGTCCCTGGTGATCCAGGAAGGAAACCGCAATGAAGTAACGGGGCGAATGACGCAAATACGACGCAGGGTTAAAGCCCGGGTATTCGATCGTATTGCCGTTGGCCGTTCCGGCCACGGTAAATTTCTGGATGCCGCCTGACCGTTGCTTCAGGTCTGCTATACTTGCCGATACGTAAACGATCAGGGAGCGGATACCCTCTGTTCCTGTCTTTGAATAAGCGGTAAGGGAATAGGATGTTCCGGCATTTCGATCATTCCGTACGCTGATGTAGATGGAATCCGGGTTGGCCGGCCTGGCGGCAGCGATAGCCGGGGCTGTGGCTGCAACTGGCTTGGATTGCATCCATGCCATCGGCGGGATCAGGGCCGGCTGCCGGTAATAATTGTTCCGCAGGCTGTCGTTCCAGCCATTGGGATTGCGGTCAAACGATTTGCTGCTGAAATAAATGCTGCCCTGTACGTTCGGGTAGCGGCGCAGCAGCCGGATCTGGTCGGGCAGTTGGTTGCGGTTTTTCCAGGCCGCACTGTTTTCGTCCACCCGGTAAATGCCATGCCCGATGTATACATGCCGGCCATAACTGTGTTTGCTCCACCAGTCCAGCAGCTTCTCATAGGCGATCCTGTCGTGGCCGATCTCCAGGTACAGCTGGGGCGCCACGTAGTCGATCCAGCCTTTGCGCAGCCACAGCAGGATGTCGGCATACAGGTCGTCGTAATTGGTCACCCCGGCCCTGCTGTCGCTTCCTTCCGGATCGCGGTCCTTGTTGCGCCATACGCCAAAGGGCGAGATGCCGAACTTGCAAAGCGGCTTTTCTTTTTTGATAGCGGTATACAGCTTCCGGATGATGGAATCTACGTTGCTGCGGCGCCAGTCGTCTTTGGACAGGGCACTGCCCGACCGGCTGTAGGAGGCCGCATCCGGGAATTCCTTGCCTGCAATGCGGTACGGGTAAAAATAATCATCCATGTGAATGCCGTCCACGTCGTAGCGCTTCACGATATCCTGCACCACGGTTACCACGAACTGCTGGGCATCTTTGTTGGCCGGGTCGAAGTATTTTTTATCGCCATAGGTCAGGAACCATTCCGGGTGGATGCGGGTGATATGATTCGGGGCAATGGAGGCCGTGTTGATGTTGAAATTGGCCCGGTAGGGATTCAGCCAGGCATGAAACTCCATGCCGCGCTTGTGCGCCTCTTCGATCATGAAGGCCAGCGGATCGTAATACGGCGAAGGCGGCTGCCCCTGTGTGCCGGTGAGCCACTGGCTCCACGGCTCGAAGAGCGAAGGATAAAAAGCATCTGCGGCCGGCCGCACCTGTACCACCACGGCATTCATCCCGTTTGCCTTGTGCAGCTCCAGCTGACGGATAAAGTCTGCCTTTTGCCCGGCAGAGCCCGCCGCATTTTTCTTTGGCCAGTCGATATTGTCCACCGTAGCGATCCAGACACCACGGAATTCGTATTTCGGCTGGGCAAGCGCAGGCGCTGCACACAGTAATAGGAAAAAGCAAAAAAGAAGAGTAGATCTCATGTTTTCAATGGGATAGATGAAAAAGGAGCGCGAAGGTAAACGTCCCGCCGGTTAATTTAAGTATAAAATAGCTTGTAGTGCTGGATCCGCAGTTCATGGCCTGGCTACTGACGATGAACCGGAGCCTATTAACTCCTTATTTTGTCCAGCAGTTCGCTCAGCAGGGCCGCCTCTTCTTTGGTGAGGTTGCTCATGATGTTGTCCAGCTCGTCCTGCCGCTCGTCCAGGCGCTCCAGCAGCTTTTTCCCCTTATCGGTGATCATTACGTCCACCAGCCGCCGGTCGCTTTTGCAGGTGCCTTTCTTCACCAGCCCCTTGGCGATCAGCCGGTCTACAATGCGGCTGGTATCGCTCATTTTGTCCAGCATGCGTTCCCGTATCTGCAGGGTGGAGAGCGGCTGGGGATAGCTGCCGCGCAGGATGCGGAGAATGTTGAATTGCTGCGGGGTAATGTCTTCCGGCGCAAACAGCTTTTTGGAGCGCTCCGTCATCCAGTTATAGGTGTAGATGAGGTTCACGGCCGCCTTCTGGTACTCGTTGCGGAACCGCTCCTGCAAAATATCCTGGTCGATGCCCATGGTCACACGATTTGATCCGTAAATATAAAGCCCGGCCTGCGCCGGGCGCGCGATTTGCCGCCGCAAAGTTACTGCATCGGCACCCGTTCTTTTGCGCGACTGGTCTGCAATTTGCTAATCTTATCTTAACATGCCTTGTGCAGCAATTGTGTGGAAAATCCTGTCCTGTTGTTTGTACGGGGCCTCAAAGCATCGTTGATTTATACACCCGGTAAGACCTTAACCTGTAGCAGCTATGAAATTAGTAACAGAATCCATCCGTAATTTTTGTGAGGGCTTTCTCTCCTTCTATACTTCGTTTTACGACGAGATGAAGCGTTGGTGAGCCAGCAGGTTCCCGGCCGGTGCCGGGAGAATCAAAGAAGCATGAAAGAGATTTTTTCATGCAGATACCAGTCTTTACGCTCCGGGTGATATCACCTCTTTAGCCTTTTCTTCCCTGCCGGCCGGCAGGTTTCAACTTCTTAACGTTAACTCCACACTTTTGTTCCTTCCGAGCAGTTGGCGCAGATATCGATCTGTTTGCGGCTTTGCAGTATCTGCGTCCGGAACCTGGTATACTCCCCGTTTTTCCAGATCTCTTTGAATGATTTTGTTTTCAGGTCGCCCAGGCGGTGCTGCGCATCTTTGTCGAAGCAGCAGGGCGCCACCAGCCCGTCCCAGGTAATGACGGGATCGTGCCACAGGCGCCAGCAGTGGTTCTGCAGGTTGCCTTTGAACTCGTAGCCATCGGCTGTTTTGCGGTAGCGGCTGTATTTGTCGTTGGCCGGGATCAGCTGGTTGGGATCGTTCTGGTAGTCGTATACCTGCGCTGTCTTGAACCACACATCATCTACCCCGATCTCTTTTGCCAGTTTCTTTATCTCTTCCACCTGGTGCTCATTGTGCCTGACCACCAGGAACTGAAAGATCACGAAGGGCGTTTTGCTGTGCAGCTCTTTTTTCCATTTCACGATGTTTTTGGCGCCGGCAATCACTTTGTCCAGCCGGCCGCCTACGCGGTATTGCTGGTAGGTATCCTGCGTGGTGCCGTCGATGGAGATGATCAGGCGGTCCAGCCCGCTTTCGATAGTGCGTTTGGCATTGTCGTCGGTCAGGTAGTGCGCGTTGGTAGAAGTGGCGGTATAGATTTTTTTGGACGAAGCATATTTTACCATATCCAGGAATCCCGGGTTCAGGTAAGGCTCGCCCTGGAAATAAAATACCAGGTACAGCAGCTCCCGGTACAGCTGGTCGATGGTGTCGCGGAAAAAATCCTTTTGCAGCATGCCCGTAGGCCGGGTAAAGGCACGGAGGCCGCTGGGGCACTCGGGGCAGCGCAGGTTGCAGGAGGTGGTGGGTTCAAAGGAAATGGAAACAGGATAACCCCATTGCACCGGTTTTTTGGTCCATTTGCTTACGTAATAGCTGCTCAGCACTTTTACCCCGTTCCAGGCACGGCGGAAGCTGAGCTTGGACAGGAGGTTGAGGGTATCGTTGCGGTTAAGCCTTGACATGCGGCGGTAAAGGTAGGAATCTATGGATTGGGAAAAGGAGGATTTGGAAATTGCTCCGTGAAACGTTGCGCCGCCGTGTCCCTGTTGTTCTCTCGGCAAGACATTGTAAATTGGGTGCTTACCGCATCCATTTCATGAACAGCTATCCGGCATACCGTATTCTTCCCCTCGGGGATGCCGCAGTCCTGGTCGATTGCGGCAATACGATCAGCGATGCCGTCAGCCATGCCATTACCGGCTGGTTTCGCCGGCTGCAGGCCGATCCGCTGCCGGGTATGATCGAAGCGGTACCTGCCTATAGTTCGCTGGCTGTGCATTACGACCCGGGGGCTGTGTACAAGCTGGCGCCTGCGGGGCAAACTGCTTATGCCTGGATGAAGCAGCAGGTGGAAAAGCGGATGGCCGCGACGATGACAGGAGAAAAGGAAGCGCCGCGGCTGGTGCAGGTGCCGGTGTGTTATGAAGAACCTTTTGCGCCGGACATCGAAGACCTGGCTGCTACTAACGGCCTATCGGTGGAAGAGCTGATCCGCATGCACACATCGGTACCCTACCGGGTGTACATGCTCGGTTTCCTGCCCGGCTTTGCCTACATGGGACCGGTGGATGAGCGCCTCCGCGCACCGCGTAAGGCCAGCCCCGCACAGGTAGCAGCAGGCAGTGTAGGCATTGCCGGTAACCAGACAGGGATCTATCCCCTGTCCTCGCCGGGCGGATGGTGCATCATCGGCCGTACGCCCCTGCGGCTATTTGATGCAGCGAATGAAACCCCTGTGCTGCTGCAGGCCGGGGACCAGGTACAGTTTTATTCAATCAGCCGTCATGAGTTTGAAAATTATTAAGGCAGGCATACTCGATACACTGCAGGACCAGGGGCGCTTCGGTTACCAGCATCTCGGCATCAATCCGGGCGGCGCCATGGACCGGTTCGGTATGCAGGTGGCCAACCTGCTGGCGGGCAACGAGCCACAGGAAGCCGTGATGGAAATGCATTTTCCCGGGCCCGCCATCCTGTTTCAGCAGACAGCGCTTATTGCATTGGCCGGGGCTGATTTTTCAGCTCATGTCAATGGTGAGCCGGTTCACCGGCTTCAACCAATAATAGCCAGCAACAACAGCATACTCCGGTTTCATGCACAGCGCAGCGGCGCCCGTGCTTACCTGGCGGTGCATGGAGGCTTTGCCATCGAAAGCTGGCTGGGCAGCCGCAGCACGAACCTGAAGGCCGGTGCGGGTGGGTACAACGGCAGGGCCCTGCAAAAGGAAGATGAACTGCCGTTTCGCAGGACTGTCGATGATCGCGGGCTGCAGCAAAAAGAACAGATCTGCCTGCCCTGGCGGGGTAGCGATCTTCCGGAGGAAGGAGCAACCGGTACCATCAGTATTTTACCCGGGAAAGAATGGGAGCTTCTCTCTCCTGCTTTGCAACAACAATTGTTGAACACTTCTTTTCTGATCGGCAGCCAGTCCGACCGCATGGGCTACCGCCTGCAGGGAGAAGCCGTCCAACTGTCTTTGCAGGAAGAGCTTGTTTCCTCACCGGTTTGTTTTGGTGCGATACAATTGCTGCCAGACGGGCAGCTGATCATCCTGATGGCCGATCACCAGACCACCGGCGGTTATCCCGTGATCGCGCAGGTGATCTCGGCGCATCATTCCCGGCTGGCGCAACGGCGACCCGGCGATGTACTGCAGTTCAGGCTGGCCGATCAGGCCGTTGCCGAAAAATTATGGCTGCAACAGCACCGGCATTTGCTGCAGCTGCAAAATGCCTGTATTTTCAGGCTGGAGGAATGGCTGAAAACATGAGTATGCATTTCATCGATCTCAATTGCGATATGGGCGAAGGCATGGGCCACGATGCGGCCCTTTTTCCGTATATCAGCTCGGCCAGCATCGCCTGCGGCTATCATGCCGGCGATGAAAGCATCATGCGGCAGACCATGCTACTGGCGGCAGCCAGCGGTGTGGCGATCGGCGCACATGTGTCGTTTGCGGACCGGGACAATTTTGGCAGAACCGAAATGCACCTGCCGGCCAAAGAAGTGTACAGGATTGTTGTACAACAATTGATCCTGGCCGGTGCAATAGCTGCTGACCTGCAGCTACAGCTTCGTCATGTAAAACCGCATGGTGCATTGTACAACCAGTCGGCAAAGGACCCGGTGATGGCGCAGGCGATAGCGGCAGCCATCAGGGATGTTGATGCGCAGCTTATTCTCTTTGGGTTGAGCGGCAGCGCGTCTATCGATGCGGCAAAAGCGGCCGGGCTGCGCACGGCCGGCGAAGTGTTTGCCGACCGGGCTTACAGCGATGATGGCGCCCTGGTGCCGCGCTCGCAACCCGGCGCCCTGATCAACGACAAGGTACAGGTGGTACAGCAGGCATTGCAAATGATACAAACCGGGACGGTAACAAGCCGTAACGGAAAGATGGTTCCGGTAATAGCCGATACCATTTGCCTTCATGGCGATGGTGAACAGGCTGTAGCGTTTGCACAAACTATTCATGCTTCATTCAAACAACAGGGTATTGAAATCAAAGCAAGCTAAGTGGTGGAGCGGCGCCGGGCTGGGTGCCGCCTTCCTGATGGCCAATTCTTCTATTGGCCCGGGTTTTCTCACGCAGACCACCGTGTTTACCCAGCAGTTGCTGACCAGCTTTGGTTTCGTGATCCTGGTTTCCGTGCTCATCGATATCGGCGCCCAGCTGAATACATGGCGGGTGCTGGCGGTAAGCGAGCTGCGGGCGCAGGACCTGGCCAACCGGCTCCTGCCCGGGCTGGGCTACCTGCTGTCGGTGCTGGTGGTGCTGGGCGGGTTCGCTTTCAACATCGGCAACATCGCCGGCTGCGGCCTGGGGGTGAATGTACTTACCGGCCTTTCCTTCCAGCAGGGCGCCATCATCAGCGGTGCGGTAGCGCTGGCGCTGTTCTGGGCCCGGGAGATCGGGAAGATGCTGGATGGGTTTACCAAGGTGCTTGGGACTATCAAGATCGGCCTGACGCTCTATATCGCGTTCAGCGCCCATCCGCCGCTGGCTCAGGCTATCCGCCATACGTTTGTGCCGGAACGCATCAGCTGGCCGGCCATCGCCACCATCGTGGGCGGTACCGTAGGCGGGTACCTTACCTTTTCCGGGGCACACCGGCTGCTGGATGCAGGCATCAAAGGCCGGGAGCAGCTGGGCCAGGTCAATCGCAGTGCCATCAGCGGCATTCTTATTTCCACGCTGATGCGGTTTATCCTGTTCCTGGCGGCAGTAGGCGTATTGCTGCAGGGCGCGGTGCCGGATCGCGATAATCCTGCTGCCACCGTATTCCGCTTTGCAGCAGGCGAAACCGGGCTGCGCATTTTCGGCATAGTGCTCTGGGGCGCGGCCATCTCTTCAGTGGTAGGCGCCTCGTATACATCGGTCTCTTTTTTCAAAACCTTTCATCCCTGGCTGCAGCGGCGGGAGCGATGGTGTATTTCGGTATTTATTATTTGTGCCACGGCCGTCTTTGTCTGGCTGGGAAAGCCAACAGAACTGTTGTTGCTGGCCGGCGCCATCAATGGATTGATATTGCCGGTAGCGCTGGCGATCATCCTGGTTGCCGCCACGCAAAAACGGATCATGGGCACTTACAGGCACCCGCTGTGGATGCAGGTAGCCGGATGGCTGGTAGTTGCGGTGATGGGCTGGATGGGATACCAGGCCGTTGAGGAAAGCTTCAGCAGGCTGTTTTAGAAATCGGGAAAAGAAGAATTTGGAAATTGATGGACCATGAAGGCTGAAAAGCACAAAGAAATCCGGGTAAGGCCTGAACCTTGCTCCTAATGATCTAAGCTCCGGAAAACAATCCTTTTTGTCTCACCCAAAAGGAAAAGCCCAACCATAGAGAACTATATCGGGCTTTTTTTCGTCATCCTTGTTATGGTAATCAACCGTTGAGTAAGTTGGATCGCTGCAGGTAGTTGTTGGCCGACGGATGATAAATAAAAAGACAGGTGCCGTTCTTGATCGTGTTGATGATGCGGGCGGATTCCTTGCCCGGTACGGCGGGGCATCCAAAGCTGCGGCCCATGTAGCTGCTGCTGTGCAGCCGGCTTTCGCCGATATAATCAGCGCCGTGCACCACCACAGCTCTTTGCATCGCATTGCTGTTGAAACCCGGTTCCATGCCTGTGATCTTCAGCGACAGGCCATGGCCGCCGATATACGTGCCCTGCGTTACATAAAATCCGAGGCTGCTCTGCAGGGAATTGGGATTGTTAGAGAACCTGGTAGCGAACTCACCGCCGGAATTGCGGCCATGCGCCACATAGGTATTCATCACTACTTTTTCATTTTCCAGGTCCACCAGGTACAGGCGTTTTTTGTTGGACGACTGGCTGAAGTCGCAGATGGTAAGCATCCCGGGCTGTTGGAGCTGCCCTTTTTCCAGCAGGCGCTCGTAACCTTTGTAGGCATATTCAAATGCTTTTTCCGAAAGGCCCTTTTCTGCCAGTCCCAGCTTGTGGTATACCATGGCAGCTTCGGCAACCGATTCGGCACCGGCAGTTACTGCCGGGGTCGCAGTTTTTG
>JBEVLT010000265.1:0-3930 GCA_040509055.1 Chitinophagaceae bacterium | reverse complement strand
GTTCGTGGTGCCCGACCAGAGGTTGACGCCGAAGCTGGAATCGGCAGCACAAAAGAAATTAAAGATATTGTTGGAGTAAAAGCCGTTCCCTGAGTTGAAGCTGCTTTCTACACCCGTGGTATTGGCCGAGAGGATGCCTGCCACCATGTTTCCTGCACCTATACTTGAAGGGGAGAGGTCCGACCTGTTCCTGATATTACAGTAGCTGACCACATTGTTGTCATTGCCTTGCGAGCCGTTAGTAGAACCCAGCACCACTACGGCCTGCGAAGCGTCGGTAGGGTTGGCTTCCAGCTGCAGGTAATCCAGCCGGTTCATGGTCGCATCATTTTGCAGGCGGATGGCGGAGCCAATGGAAGCGGCCGTACGCTTGTTACGAATAGTCCAGTTGATGGTGCTGCCTTCACCGCCGGCTCTGCCGTCCAGCTGCAGGTAATCGACCCCGTCCAGCAGGATCAGGGTATTGTTCGTGCCGGGATCGCCGGCCGTCATGCGCATGGAAACCCCGTCTTTGGGCCGGATGGTCACCGTGGATAAGAGGGGATTGTTGAATTGGTTGAAGGTGATCGGGAAGGTTTCCCCGGTGGTGCCGTCATAATCGCTGTCAAGCTCAAAAACCACGTTGCCGGTAACCGTATTTGCCGGATTATTCAGCGCGGCGGCTACATCGCTCAGCTTTTTATACACCGGCTGGGCATCGCCTACCAGGTAGGTGCCGGAGAAATTGATGGGTTCGCCGCTCTCATCCGTTACGGTCACCGCCATCGTTTGCTCGTCGGTCAGGGTGCCATTGGTGGCCTGCACCGTCACTTCATAAATATTGTTGCCATCGGCATCCCCGGGAGCTTCAAAGTCAGGTGCATCCGTAAAGGACAATTCGCCGGTCATGATGTCGATGGTGAATAAGGCAGCGTCTGCCCCGCCGGCGATGCTGTAGCTGAGATTGCCGCCGGCTTCGTCGGTGGCTGCTACGGTGGTGACCACTGTAGTATTTTCAGCCACGCTGAAAGCAGCTGTGTTGCTGAACAGCGTATTGGCATTGGGAGAGGTAATGGCAAAATTTGTTTTCACTGTTACATCATCGATCATGAGGATATCGTCGACGGCTGTCGTATTGCGGAAACCGATATAGACCTTTTGGCCGGCATAAGCGCTGAGATCGGCTGTACGATCCGTCAATGCATAATTTTCGCCGGCAGTGCTGAACAAAACCGTAGAAGAAAGCATGTTGCCGATATTGCCCGTAGTGCCGGTAGGCGCAGCCGTCATGATCCGCACTTCGTAGCTGCAACTGTTGTTACCTGGAAAGAAGCGTCTTGCCTGCCAGCTCAGCTGGATATTTCCGCCACTCAGATCGATCGCCGGTGTCCACATCCAGTCGTTGGCCGTGCCGCCGGATTCATACCAGGAAGTGGAGAAGGCGCGGATTTCATGTGTCGGGCTTTCCTGGTCGTCCAGGGCGATCCAGGCATCCGTAAAAACTTCCACTCCATAGCCGACAACATAAGGGAGATTGTCTACATTGGCGCGGGTCCATCCCGATGGAAAGGGATGATCCTGTTGCGTGCCGAAGCTTTCTTTGAACAGTGTGATGGATTGGGCTGAAAGGCTTGTCACAGCCAGGAAACAGCAGATCAGAAAGGTTAGCTTTAGTTTCATACACGGGAGTTATTATTGGGCAATACGGGTTGGTGACGAGACTGGAATGGCTTGTTGCCGCTGGTCAAGGGACCTGAGCTCGCGGTCGTACCAAAGCCAGATCCCGATCAGGGCCAGTGCAAGCACCAGCAGGATCGGGATGATGAAAAGCAGTCTTTTGGTAACCGGCAGATCCCCGGGCAGGGTTTTTTGCGCCATGCGGTAAAGATGGGCACGGGCCGGCTGGGCGCTGTATTTTCTGCGTGAGAATGCTGTGACAGGGGGTGTGACAAAAGCGTGATAAGCCGGAAAGGCAGACGTAAATGAACTGTTTCAGACTTTTTGTCGGTGAAATGGCAGGAATAAGTAACCGGAGATCAGATCCGGGCGATCAGCTCCTCCAGGCTGTCTTCATCCCCGATATCGATTTTTTTGCGCAGGCGGGTACGGTACTGGCGGATGGCATCCGGGCCGATGCCCAGCATGGCTGCCATTTCTTTGGTAGAAAGACCAAGCCGGGCCAGCGCCATAAAACGGGTTTCGGCGGGCGTGAGGCCGGGCAGCTTTTCCTTCAGGCGCTGCAGGAACCCGCTGTGCACTTTTTCAAACAGTACCCGGAAATGGTTCCATTCCTCGTCGGTCAGGATGGTGCGCTGCTGCAGCTCCTGCAGCGCATTGGTGCTGCGGTTGTCCCGCTGCTCGTGCAGCAGCGCGATCAGGGCGTTCTTTTCGGCAATGTGTTTGGCAAAATCTTCCAGCTGCCAGGAGGCAGTGGCCAGCTCTTCTTCCGCTTTGGCAAACTGTTCCTGCTTCAGCCGGTACTTTCTCCGCTGCGCCTGGTAGATAAATACCACCGCCACCATAATGGCCAGCACCGCGATGATCAGGATATCCCGCTGCAGCTTATTGATCTGCTTCCGGTTCTGGATATCTTTGATCTCGGCACGGTAGCCATCCAGTTCGTTTTTTTGATTGGCACGCAACATCCGCAGGGTGTGCAGCTGCCGGATAAAGCTATCCTTTACGAACAGGGCAGAGTCGATGAATAGGGCGGAAAGCGCAGGCTGGTTTTGCGCGGCATACAGCTTGGACAGCAGGGGATACAGTCGTTGCAACCGGTGATACTGTCCCGAACGATAAGCATATTCCCGTGCTGTCCGGAGCAGTTCGGACGCCTGGCTTACCTGGTTCCGTTCCAGGCTGATATTGCCCAGGGTCATCAATGAGTTGGAGGCAAGTCCCCAATCCTTTCTTGGGATAGCAATTCGTATGTCTGTTTCCAGCAGGGGGATCGCCTGGTCATATTCCCCCCGCAGGAACATGCTGTAGCCAAGGTTGCCGCTGCTGATCCCTTCCCAGGCTATATTTTTTGCCCGCAGGGCCTGGGTGAGCGCTTCGCGGAAATAAACATCCGCCGAGTCCAGCTGGTTGAATTGCTGGAAGCAGAGCCCGATCGTATTCATGATATCCAGGCTGACGTAGTGGTACTTGAATACTTCCGGCGTTTCCGGTTCAGCTTTCAGTGCTTCCTGGTTATAGAAGATCGATTCGTGGAAATCGTTGAACCGGTAATACTCCATGGCGATCTGGTTGAGCACATTTTGCTTATCCGGGTATTCTTTTGGCGAAAGGTCGCGGATCAGGTCGTACACCCGCAGGTGGCGCTCAAAAGCCAGGTCATACCGTTTTAAAAAATAGAAATAATAGAGCGCCTCCATGTTCTCGATCGAGGCTTCCATCCATACTTTTTTCTGCCGGATGCTCTCGGTTTTCAGGCTGTCAAACAGGTGCTCGACCACGGAAACGGGGAAGCGCCGGTCATTGTAATAATAATAGTGCATCTCCATCAGGCCGGTTTCCAGCAGCAGGTCGTCATCCCCGTGTTTGATCGCCAATGTCCTGATCGAATCGATCTTTTTGAAAATGGTGACAGAGTCCTTTCGCAGTGTGCTGTGGTACATCTGCAGCAGCAGCTCCATCCGTTTGCCATGGGTTTTGTGCAGCAGCGCTTCATACTGGGCATGCGAGGAGAGAGCACACAGGCAGCAACAGGTGATAATAAAAAAGAGGCAGTATCTCAAGCAACAGGGTTTTGGGTATGCCGTTGCCCAACGTCAGCTGAACAACGACGCACGAAAACTCGGATTAAATTGACGAGTTGAAATGATCGATCCCGGATAAGGTAAGGGGTGGGGGTTAGGCGGCTAAGATAATACTATTACCCGATTTACAGCCTGGTGGCGGTGACCTGGTTTTGCGGATGCGTCCTGCCGGGTGCCGGGGTAAACAGAA
>JBEVLT010000264.1:0-7779 GCA_040509055.1 Chitinophagaceae bacterium | reverse complement strand
AACATGGTCTCGCTGGATAATGGGGGATTGTCCAATAATTGCGAGATCAGTGGTTTCGAGATCATGGCTTCGATGGGCTCACGTTTTGATACCTTATACCACAATACAATTTACACAGGGGGTAATAACGGGGCTTCATCCAATACGGCCTTCAGCACCGCGATAAACTATCATCATGTTACCGGGAAAGGAAGCGGGAAAGCTTATTTTACCATGCGGAATAACCTGCTGGTCAATGGACGTACAGGAGGTGATGGTAGGCATTATTTGTTTCAGAACCAAACGCCGGACAATAACTGGACCGTTGCTGCATCGGATACCAATGTGCTGATCATTGCCGATCCCGGCAGGATTGGCAGGTGGGGCAATTCGGATCTGGACTCCACCCAATGGAAGACAACAGGTGGCGATGCGCACAGCCGGTTTTATACCACTTCCCAGCTAGCACCAGCTGCCTTGTTTGCCGATGCAACTGGCGGTGAGCTGAGCATCAAAACCGGCGCCCGGAAATATGTCGCAGGAAAGGGGATGGCCCTCAAGACCGTTACATCCGATTATGCAGGTACATCCCGCAGCACCACTGCACCCACCATCGGCGCGTATGAATATTCCGTCGTGCTGGAAAATACCACTCCTGTGATCACTTCGCATAACGGCAATGCTGCAGTAACGTTGCAGGTACCTGAGAACACCACGCTGGTGACCACCATCACCGCCACGGATGCCGATGCAGGAACTGTCCTGGTATACAGCGTGGCCGGCGGAGAGGATGCGGCAATGTTCACGGTGAACAGCTCCACAGGTGAGCTGAGCTTTGTGACGGCGCCTGATTTCGAACAGCCTGGTGATGCGAATAGCGATAACGCGTATGTCGTCATGGTACAGGTGTCTGACGGTGATTCGACTGCCATACAGCGATTCAAGATCAAGATCACGGATGCCAACGACCATGCGCCGGTGATCACTTCTTACAATGGAGATGCGGCGGTGACGCTGACAGTGCCTGAAAACACTACATCCGTTATCGCTTCGGTAAAAGCGACTGACGCAGATAAAAATGCAGTGCTGGCATATAGCCTTGCCAGTGAAGAGGATGCCGCTAAATTTATGGTCAACAGCTCAACGGGTGAGCTTAGCTTCCTCGTTCCCCCTGATTATGAGCAGCCGGGTGATGGAAACGGTGATAATGTCTATATCGTGACGGTGAAAGCCTCGGACGGGGATTCATCGGCTACACAACGATTCAAGATCAAGGTGCGGAATGTAAATGATCATGCGCCGGTGATCACTTCTAATGATGGAAAAGATACCGTGATGGTCCAGGTAGCAGAGGATGCTGCGGTAGTGGATACAGTGACGGCTGCAGATGCAGATGGCGGCGCGGTGATCCGGTACAGCATTGTAGCCGGCGATGACGGCGCCCTGTTCTCGGTGGATGCCGCTACCGGCCTGCTGAAATTTATGACCGCGCCGGATTATGAGCAACCACTGGATGCAGACAGGAACAATAGTTATACCGTAACGGTACAGGCTTCCGATGGCGACTCTGTGGACACACAACGTTTTGAGATCAGGGTGACCAATGACAACGACAGCCCGCTGATCATTAGCGCTGCGATGCAGGTGCCGGAAAATACCCTGGTCATTACTACCCTGGGCGTCAGCGACGCCGATGTAACTGTGACGATGAGCATCGTGCCGGGCGCGGATGCGGGTTTGTTCTCGCTCGATCCCGCAACCGGCGTGCTGCGTTTTATCACGGCGCCGGATTTTGAAAACCCAGGCGATGCTAACGGCGACAATATTTATGAAGTATCGGTAAGGATCTTTGACGGCAGCACAACGACCATGCTCAGGCTGTATATCACCGTCAGTGATACAAACGGGGCTTCAGCCCGTAACACCGGACATGCTGCTGCCGAACCGGAAACACAGGCAACCATTGTGCTGCAAATGGAGGAAGAAGTGAGTCCTGGTAAACGAATCACGATATACCCCAATCCTGTGACAAACGGGAAATTAACACTTCGGATAGATGGCCTGGGCGCTGGCCGGTACACACTGGAACTATTTGCGGCTACAGGACAGCTGGTGTGCCGTCAACAGCTCAATCATACCGGCAAGTCCGCTCTTTACCCGGTGCAGCTGCCGGTTGGTCTCGCCCGGGGAACGTATGTGCTGAAACTTGCCGCGGCCGGTCTCCGTCATACGGAAAAACTCATTGTAGAATAGAAGAACCGAAAAACCATCCCACCAGCACCACCACAGGCTGCTCCCGCAAGGGGCAGCCTGTTTTACATGTGTAATTTCCCCGTATTAATCCGGGTTTGTCATTCAATTGTCTGTTTGCAGGCAGCATATTCTGCCAGCCCCGGAAGTAGTCCCAATGCCGTATCTTTGGCTCCCCACCGCAGTCCATAAACCTTCCTGTGCTGAAAAACGCCATCGTCTTTACAGACCGCTGTATTCATGAGCAGACTTTTATTATTGCTAATCCCCGGGGTGCTATGGGTAGCCTGCCGGCATAAAGAGCCCGCCCGGGAAACCGGCGACCTGGCCATGCTGATCAAAAAGATGGACCCGGCCCATGAGGCTTACTACCGGGGCAAGATCGATAGTGTCATTTACCTCCTCGATTCAGTTTTCCCGGGTCCCGATAAGCATCCTGTTGTCATCGTCAAACGCTATGAGCTGCAATATGCCATTGCCTTCAACGTACGCAAGGATATTGACCATGCTGTTTTGTATATCGATTCGGCGATCAGCTATATGGAAGAAAACAAGCTGACAGTTCGTTACCCGCTGCAATATTTCGATATCCTGTGCCGGAAAGGCGAGCTGGAGTTGTCGAGATCCAATTATAACCAATCGTATCAATACTACCTGGTAGCCAAACAATGGGCATCCCTTTACCTCTCCGACTGTGAAATGGGTGAATTTACTTACAACCTCGGCATTGTAATGTACCGCCAGCAGAACTATATGAAGAGCCGGAATTATTTCAGGGAGTCCATGTCGCTGTACGCGCATTGCGAGCGGGGAGAAGTGGTCATTAACAAGCGGCAGGAGCTGGCTGATAATATCGGTCTCTGTTATTATAATACGAGGGAGTACGACAGCGCGATGTATTATTTCCGGCAGGCCCTGGCCATCCTGGACGCGAACAAGGCTTCGATACAGCCCCGTCTCCTGGAAATAGCGCAGGGCGTAATCTTTGGTAATATGGCCAAAGTGTATGTGGCGCAAAACAAGCTGGATACCGCTGCCGGCCTGCTGAAAAAAAGCGTGGCGCTCAACGCGCGGTTCTGGCATGACCTTGCCGATGCGCAGCTGTCACAGGCTCAGCTGGCAGACGTGTACAGAAAGCAGGAACGATATGCCGCCATGAAGGAAGTGCTGCAACAGCTAAAAAAAGGGCTCGATACGGTTTATAACAGGCCAGCCGACCTGGCCTGGAGAAGACTGATGGCCGCTTACTACCGTAATACGGGAAAAGCAGTCGCTGCATCGGATTATTACGAAGCTTATATCAGCCTGCGCGATTCCATCAGCGATGCGGAACGCAGGTTCCTGAAAACGGATATCATCCGGCAAATGGAAGACAAGGACCAGAAGATGCAGATCACGCTGCTGACAAAAGATAACCAGCTCAACCGGATCTACCTCATCATCGCCATTGCCCTGTCCGTCATCGCAGTACTGGTCATCCTGTTCGTTTATTACAACTTCCGGAAAACGGCGCGGCTCAACAAGCTGATCTCCTTGCAGAAGGAAGAGCTGGAACAGCTGAACCGGGTGAAAAATAAAATGTTCAGCGTGGTGAGCCATGATATGCGCTCGCCGGTCAATTCACTGACAGCCTTTATCCATTTGCTGGAAAGGGGCAGGGTGTCGCAGGAGTCGCTGATCGACTATTCGCAGACGCTGAAAAAAAAGCTGGATGCTACCTCCGGGATGATGGAAAACCTGCTGAACTGGGCCGCCAGCCAGCTGGAAGGTTTCCGGGCCTATATCGAAAGAAGGGAAATACGAACCATCACGGACAAGGCTGTGGCCGGTGTCGCCGGCCTGGCAGGGGAAAAACAGGTAAACATCGATAACCGGGTAGGGGCGGAAGTAATGGCCGCTATCGATACAGATATGCTGGAGGTGGTGGTCCGCAACCTGCTGAGCAACGCGGTAAAATACAGCTACCCGGGCGGCACCGTTGTCATCAGCGCAGCTGTATCCGCGGTCGGTGACCAGGTAATGCTGCAGGTACAGGACGAGGGAACCGGCATGTCGCCCGAATACGTGGAAACGATCAACAGCGGGAGCCTGCTGCTGTTGCGCAGTACCGGCGGCACGGGACAGGAAAAGGGTACCGGGCTGGGCATTTATTTATGCCAGGTATTTGTGCAAATGATGCAAGGATCGCTGCAGGCAGAGAGCATACCCGGGAGAGGCACCCTGGTCGTGGTCGCGTTGCCGGCTTAGCCAAACCGGCTGATCCGGTTCATGTTTACCGTGAGATCCATCAGCTTCTGTTTGTAATAAGTGCTGTACTGCACTTCATGACCATTCGTCATACCCACGGTATCCGTGGTGATCGTGCGGATATGGTGGATATTGATAATGAACTGCTTTTGTACCCTGACAAAGGACTCTTCCGGCAGCTGCGTTTCAATATTTTTCAGGCTCACCAGAACGATATGGATCTTTCCTTCCGTGGTACAGATGCGGCAAAAATCACCCATGCTTTCGATATAGATCACCTGGCTATACTGCAGCCGTGTATACCCCTTTGTTTCCTTGATGTAAAAGGAGTCGTTCTCTTTTCCGGCCGGCGCCACCGGTGATGGTTCCGGCTGCTGGACGGCCTGTTGTTTATGAGCCAGGTAATCCACCGTTTTGTTGACGGCGCGGATCAGGCGCGGCAGCGTGACCGGCTTGACGATATAATCCACTGCATCCAGGTCATAGCTTTCCGCGGCATAATCGGGGTAAGAGGTGATGAATACGAATGCGGGCGGTTGCGGCAGGCTTTTCAGCAGTTCCATGCCGCTCATATCCGGCATATCGATATCCGAGAAGACGATATCTGCCTTGCCACGCTGGAGCGCATCCGTTACTTCCAGCGCCGAGCGGCAGGAAACAATGGAACCAATAGCAGGAATTTTTTCCAGCAGGCTGATCAGCATTTCCCGTTCCATGCTGTCATCATCCGCTGCAATGCAGGAATACGGCATATCGGCTGCTAAATTACAGGTAATCTACTTTATTCCCGGTTTGTTCTACTAAACCATCCCTGAAATCTATTTGCACTTCCCGGCATCAGTCGCGCTGTTAGCTTTGTGCCACCCATTTATCTTGTTCGTACCGGACAGGCCATTTTTGCCTGCGGGACGGACTGCCCGGCCGGCCAGCCTTGCCAACAGAAGATTTTAAGCTACCTATAAAAAACACCCAATGAAAAGCTGTTTTGCAGTTGTGTTGTTATTGCTTTCCGTCACGCTGATCAGGGCTGCCGACCGGCCCCTGTCTTTATCCGGCACCTACCTGGTGGGCAACAGCCAGCCGGTGTATAAAAAGCTGACGCATGTGGCCAATGCCCTGAATAACGCGGCCAATAACGTGACGGGCAATGTGATCTTCGAGCTGGACAGCGATTATGACGGTACCACCGGCGAAACCTTCCCGATCATATTCAAAAAATTTACGGCTACCGGCAGCTGGACGGTCACGATCCGGCCCAAAGCCGGGGTGTCGCTGCGCACCACTTCGGGCGACCCGGGCGCCAATGCTTACCTGATCCAGCTGGACGAAGCAGACCGTGTGCGGCTGGACGGCCGGCCCGGCGGCAGCGGAACGGAGATCAGGTGGATGATCCGCAATACCCGCACCAGCAGCGCCGGCGGAAACCTCCACCTGAAAAACGATGCCTCGCACAATATTTTCACCTACCTGCAGCTGGAAGCGCAGAGCGCCAGCCCCAATGCGATCGTGTTCCTGGGCGAGGCGAGCTCGCAGGGCAACGACAGCAATACCATCAGCTATTGCACCATCCGGGACCGGAGCGATGTAACCGCGGCCCTGGCCACCGGCATTTTTTCGAAGAGCACCGTGGTGTTTGCCGCCTATAATTCAGGCAATATCATCACGCGCAACAATTTTATCAATATTTACAACAACGGCGCCGCCGGCTATGGCATTTACCTGGCCGATAATACCATGCAAACCGAGGTGACGTATAATAATTTTTACCAGAGCCGGCCGATCGTGGATGCATCGACGGGAACGGCGGTATATGCTATTTATGCCAGCCAGCCCAATATGAGCAATATGAATATTGCCAACAACTTCATCGGCGGAACGGCGCCGGGTTGCGGCGGCTCGTACTTTTCGCTGGCAGGGGCCGTGGTCAGGTTTGGCGGTATCGTACTGACCAATACGCAATATGGCCAGGGGCCGGACAATGTGATCAGCAGCAATACCATCCGCAACCTGGAAGTGGTGTCCGCTACCTCGCCTACCGGGGCGCAAGGGCTGTTTACCGGCATCCAGGCCGACCTGGGATATACCGATGTGGTAAACAATATGATCGGCAGCCCGGATTACAACCATGCCATCCGGCTGGCGGTCAACGGCGGCAGCAATGTCTTTACAAGCCACGGCATTTCTCATGGGTCCAAAGTGGGAGGAGCGATCAAAGGAAATACGATCGGCGGCATCACCATCGGCGGCACACTCAAAACGTCGGGGCTAAGCACGTTTAACGGTATCAACATAAATTATAGTAGCCCCGGCAGCAGCGTAAACGCAGACATCAGCGATAACCTGATCGGGAGCCGCACGATGGCCGCCAGCATCCAGGCCGTTTCGGACTCGATGCCGGTCAGCTTCCGGGGTATCTATGCCAACCTGGGCGGCTTTTATGGAAATCCGGTCTATAAAAAGAATACAGTTTCGAACATTCTTCTGAATTACAAAGGAGAAGGCTCGGCTACCCCTGTCATTACCGGTATTTATGATGCGGCTGCTCACTCTACCACAACGCTGGACAGCAATACCGTATCGCATATCTATGTCGCCTGCCTGAAGCCGGCCGCCACTTCCAGCTACAACTTCCAGGGCATTACCGCATCCGGCGCTAATACGATTACGGTGAGCAATAATATTGTAACGGAACTGCACCTGACCAATACGGGGAGCATCGATGCCGCCTTCAGCACGAATACATCGGTTGTGGGAATAGGGATCAGCGGGTACAATGAGCCGGCCATATATGGCAACCGCGTAGCTGACCTTAGCTCTGCCAACAACCTGGGCGCGACGGTGACCACCCTGGTGATCGGGATCGATGCCCGGTCAGGCACCAGGGTTTATAACAACCTGGTGTCGCTGGATAATGGGTCCAATACCAACAACTGCGAAATAAAATGCATCAGGGGTATTAACGGGCAGGTGAAAATATTTTACAATAATCTTTATATCGGTGGCAATAACGGGGCGGCTTCCAATACGGCGCTCAGCGCCCCGGTCAGCAGGGCCAACAACTACCAGCTGCAGGTCCGCAATAATATATTGTACAACGAACGGACAGGGGGCAGCGGCGCTCATTATGCCTATCATAACGGGAACCAGACACCAGCTGAAAACTGGACGATGTCCAATATTGATAATAATCTTATCGTCATCCCTTCCTTCGATAAGGTCGGCCGATGGGGAAACAGCGATTATAACCAGACCCAATGGAAGAACACGGGAGGAGACAAAATCAAAAGTATATTTTATACGGTA
>JBEVLT010000263.1:0-8814 GCA_040509055.1 Chitinophagaceae bacterium | reverse complement strand
TGATCCGTAGTGAAATAATACAAAAGGCCAGGTCATTGGTCAGCCCACATAGATGTAGTCTCCCGGCAAACTGCTTATAGCATTGACGAAAACATGGCAATAAAAAGCCCCGACAATGATTGTCGGGGCCAGTGCCCGGGATCGGAATCGAACCGATACATTCTTGCGAACGGCAGACCTGCCTGCCGGCAGGCAGGTTTTGAGTCTGCTGCTACTTATTTAATTGGTTGAATAATCCTTTCAAGAATTCTTTTCCGACGCCTGTTTTGAGGTATTTTTCCCTGATTCTTGCTTCTATTCTTGTCGGACAAGATTCCTGCTGAAGAAGAATAAAGGGCCGGTAAGGTTTGGTGGTGCTGTTTTGCCCACTTTGATGCTGATGGAATCTGCGGACCAGGGCATTCGTTAAACCGACATAAATGTAATTGCGGGATGGGCTACATATGGCATCAACGATGAACATGGCAGGGGTCAGCATTAAAAAGCCCCGACAATTGTCAGGGCTACAGTGCCCGGGATCGGAATCGAACCGATACATTCTTGCGAACGGCAGATTTTGAGTCTGCTGCGTCTACCAATTCCGCCACCCGGGCCTAACCAAGGGCTGCAATATTACACTTTTCCCGCTAATCCCTATGGGTACGATGAGGGTATTTTTCGGGCGAAAGACCGTCCTTACCGGCAGCACCGCTTTTTCGGCAGCAGTATCTTTCTGCCCAGGCGCCATATTTTTTGTAACAGCCTCATGAATTCAGGGTGCAAGGTACGGATTGTTCCCGGCCTTCGGGATCGTTGCCTTGCGACCCGTTTTTTCAAATCGGGATAAAGATAAAATGATACTTTGCGGCTGAAACGATATTTGCCATGACCAGGATAGGACTGATAAAGGAAGGAAAAATACCGGCCGACAACCGGGTGGCGCTGACGCCCGCCCAATGCAAGTGGATCCATAAAAACGCCCCGTACATACAGGTGGTGGCCCAGGCCTCGCCCGACCGCTGTTTTGCCGACCGGGAATATGCCGCTGCCGGCGTGGAGATCAGGGAGGATATGGGCGACTGCGATATCCTGATGGGCATCAAGGAAGTGCCGGTAGACCAGCTGCTGCCGGGAAAGACCTACCTGTTCTTTTCACATACCAAAAAGAAGCAGCCACATAACCAAAAGCTGCTGCAGGCAATACTGGCCCGGAATATCCGCCTCATCGATTATGAATGCCTGGAGCACGATGACGGGCAGCGGATCATCGGGTTTGGTTTTTTTGCCGGCGTGGTAGGCGCTCACAATGGCATGATGGCCTATGGCAACCGCACGGGTCTTTATTCGCTGGAACGTGTATACAAACAGCGCAGCTTCCGCGAGCTGATCCATCACTATTTCGGTCTTCGCCTTCCTAACGTGAAGATAGCCGTGACCGGGTCGGGCCGGGTAGCGCACGGCATTCTCGAGATCATGAACCTGATGGGCATTCACGAAGTGGACCCCGATGAATACCTGAAGCGCCGGTTTTCTTACCCGGTGTATACGCAGCTGAAAGGCGCCGACCTGTACCGCCACCACGAAACAGGCACTTACAGCCGCGAAGATTTTCATGCCAACCCTGCAGACTATGCCTGCCGGTTCCTGCCCTATGCTGCCCAGACCGATATCCTGATGAATGGGGTATTCTGGGACCAGCAGGTGCCGCGGCTGTTTGAAAAAGAAGACGTAAAGGCCGATAACTTCATCATTCAAACCATCGCCGATATTACAGACGATGTGAACGGCTCGGTGCCGCTGAACCTGGGCGATCAAACCATCGAAGACCCGGTATATGGCGTGGATAAAAATACTCTCGAAAAAACGGCGCCTTACCTGCGCGGCTCCATCGATATCATGGCCGTGGGCAACCTGCCCAACGAGCTGCCGCGCGATGCATCCCGCTATTTCGGTGAGCAGCTGATCAAATATGTGCTGGACGACCTGGTAAAAGGAGGTTCGGCCATCATCGAGCGGGCAACGATTGCAGAAGATGGAAAACTGACGGAGCATTTTCGCTACCTGGAAGATTATGTGGCATGATAGACCTGTAAGGTCTTTGCTGAGTTAGCCCACGGACTTCAGGCAAACCTTATAGTCTTACAAATAGAGATAATAATCTTTCAGCAAGTCTGTAAAAGCGGGCGTGTACTGGTCCCGCTCATCTTTGATCGCCATTTCGGAAGTTTTTAGTTCCGTTTCTTCCAGCCCTCCGCAAAGCATGATCCGGAAGAGATCATGCCGGACCGATTGCCGGACCAATACCATTTCGTGAACGAATAACCCATGCTCCGCCAGCAGTTTTTCAATGACTGTTTTTCTTTTGAAAGGAAACAGGAAAAAGAACTGTCCTTTGTCTGCAAGCTGCTGCCGGGTGATAGCAAACAGCTCGGCCAGGCCAAGCTGGTGGCCATGGTGCGCAATGTTCTTTTTTTCGTCGGCAGAGCGCAGCTCGTTCTCGTAAAAAGGAGGGTTGCTGATCACAACATCGTATAACCGATCGGCAGGAAACTGCTTTATATCGCCGTGTACAACGCGGATCTGTTGCGGCCAGGGAGAGTGCGCCACATTTTCCATAGCCTGTTCGCAGGCATCCCGGTCTATTTCGATAGCATCGGTCATAACCCGGCATTGCTGTGCCAGCATCAGGCTGAGCAGGCCGGTTCCTGTGCCGATATCGAGGGCGCGGCAGGGGGCGGACGGGTTACCGGGAGAGCTCTTGCACAAATACCGGCTGAGCCAGGCGCCGAACAGGCAGGCATCGGTTGTCACCTTCATGGCACAGCGTTCCTGCTGCACGGTGAATTGCCTGAAACGGAACCAGGTATTGGACATAGTCAATTGTAGGTTTGCTTTACCAGGCAGCGCGGGCCGAAGCGCTGATGGACAGATCGGCAAATTGCCCTGCTTTGTATTTGTAATAGCCGGTGATAGCGATCATGGCGGCATTGTCCGTGCAGTATTCAAAGGCCGGGATAAACGTATTCCATCCGTATTGTTGCCCCATGGCGGCAAAAGCCCTGCGCAGGCCACTGTTGGCCGACACGCCGCCTGCCAGGCAAAGATTGGTGATATTTGTCTCCAGGGCCGCTCTTTTCAGCTTGTTGAGCAGGATAGTAATGATGCGCTGCTGCACGGAGGCACAGATGTCGGCGAGGTTGTCGCGGATGAACCGTTGTTTTTCTTCCTCCGTAGCCCGGAATTCTTCTTTGTAGATCGTGCTGGTACCAGCGTTCTGTAAAAAATACAGAATGGCCGTCTTCAGCCCGCTGAAGCTGAAGTTCAGCCCCGGCACATTGGGTTCGGGAAATTTGAACCGGTCAGCATTACCGGTCTGCGCATATTTGTCGATCAGGGGACCGCCGGGATAGGGCAGTCCCAGCAGCTTGGCGGATTTATCAAAGGCCTCGCCGGCGGCATCGTCGATCGTTTCTCCGATCACCTCCATTTGCATGGGCGAGTCGCACCGGACGATCTGGGTATGCCCGCCGCTGACCGTCAGGCAGAGGAAAGGGAATGCCGGTTTCGGGTCACCGATCAGGTTGGCCAGCACATGCGCCTGCATATGGTGTACGGCGATCAGTGGTTTATCCAGCGCCAGCGCCAGCGATTTGGCAAACTGGGAACCGACCAGCAGCGAACCGATCAGTCCCGGCGATTGGGTAAAAGCAATGGCATCGATATCGGGCAGACCGGCGCCGGCCGTTTCCAGCGCCGTGGTCACTACGGGCACGATGTGCTGCATATGCGCCCGGGACGCCAGCTCAGGCACCACGCCGCCATACTGCTCATGCACCTTTTGGGTAGCGATAAAATTGGACAGGATGGCTCCATCGCAGCAGACGGCCGCAGATGTTTCATCGCAGGATGACTCGATCGCGAGGATTGTAACGGACATGCGTCAAAGGTAGGAAAGGAAGTTTGAGGTTAGTTTGTTTCAGGCTGGGGCTGTTTTTCAGGGAAGAAGCTGGCCGCTCCGGGGTTCGATGTTCGGGGGGTAGGGTCGTTTCAGGAAGTGGGGGGCCGTCGTTCGGACAATTTCCTGATAAGTTGAAAGCGCCGCACCGTTGCGCCCGCTGCTGGAAACTTATTTGCTCCGGATGGCGGCCACGGGGTCCATCCGCGATGCCTTGTAGGCAGGGATGATGCCGGCCATGATGCCGACGAAAATGCAAATGAGAAAGGTCCAGGCCATATTGGACACGGAAATAAAGATGGGAAAATCCAGCGCCTTGCTGAGTATCTGCGTCAGCACGAACACCAGCAATAAACCGATCAGGCCGCCGACAATGCAGAGAAAGGACGATTCCAGCAAAAACTCGGTCAGGATCACCCGCCGCTTGGCGCCGATGGCTTTTTTCAGCCCGATCTGCGGTGTGCGCTCCCGCACGGTGACGAACATGATATTGGCTACGCCAAACAGCCCCACGATCAGGCTGATGGCCCCGATGATGGCGCCGCCGATGTTCAGCCCGGTGAAGGCCTCGCTGATGGACTCGCTCAGGTCGTTGATATCGTTCAGCGCAAAATCGTCGTCTGCCGTAGGGCTCAGCTTGTGTACGGCCCGCATGGCGCCGGTGAGCTCGTCTTTCAGTGCCTTGCTGTTCACATGCTCCTGCCCCTGCACCATGATAAAGGGGTCGGATTTCAATTCGTTCATCATCGTGCGGGCAAACTGGTAGGGGATGACGATGCTTTGGTCGAAATTCCACCCGCCGATCATCTGTTTGCCCTGTTTTTTGATCACGCCGATGATCAGCGCTTTCTTGCCGCGAAGCGTTATTTCCCTGCCGGCCGCCAGCTCAGCCGATCCGAATAGTTTTTCGGCGATCTCGTTGCCGGCCACAACGATGGGGCTGCCGCGGTCGAACTCGCTTTCGGTGGGGTAGCGGCCATATTGTATCTCCACCGGTTGAATGTCATCGAAATCTTCGGTGATGCCGTACAGCTTTACATTGGACAATACGCTGCCTTTGTATTCCACATCGTCCGTCACTTCTATCTTGAACGCGACAAACCGGGCGCTGGAGGTCCGTTCCCTGATCTGCTTCATCTCCTGGTATTTCGGTACCGGCCGGTTCACATACCGCCACCAGGGATAGTCGGGGCCGCCGCCGGCCGCATAGTCCCACTTGTCCACGTAGATGGTGTTGGTGCCCAGCGATTTTACCTCATTCTGGATATTGTATTCCAGGCTGTTGACCGTGGCCAGCACGCCGATGATGCAGAAGATGCCGATGGTGATGCCGAAGAGGGACAGGAAGGTCCGCAGCTTGTTCTTCCACAGCTCCTGCAGGGCCATAAAGAAGCTGCTCGCGATAATTTCGATGCTCCGGCGAATCATAGAACAAATTTACACGATGAAGGCAGGAGAAAAGAAAGATTTATACATAATCAGCTGTCTGCCTCCGGCACTTATTGCCAGAAAGAGATATAACGCCCGACAGCCTTTTGCAGCGCCTGTTGTTTTGTTTTGGTCAGCGGGGAGAAAGAAGCTGTTTCCACCGTTACCACATTTCGCTTCACGGTCCGCTGCCAGGTACCGGCCATCCTGCCATCGGTAACCACCAGGTGACTGAATACCGGATTGCTGCGGCCTTTCCCGGCAGCCATGCCCGGCTGGTACAGGATGCTCCGGTCTTTATAGCTCATGCCGTATTCATCGTAGTCCGGCAGCAGGAAGGTGGAGCGGGGCCCCTGCCTTTCCGATGCCGGCAGAAAGAAATATTCCTGTCCGGCAAGGGTAAACCGTTCAAAACTGCCCGGCAGCAGGGCCGCACCCGTTTTGACATCCTTCACCGTAAGTCCTGACCAGTACGTAAAATCCTGAAGGGTAGCAGGCCCGCGACTGGCAAAGTAGCGCCGGGTGAATGCCGCCAGCGATTCGTCCCGGCTTTGATTTTTTGCGGCCGGTACCCGCTCGTCCAGCAAGGCGTAGGTGAACTGTTTGCCCTGGCGGGGCCCGCTGCAGAGGATGCCTTCCAGCTCGGCATACATCAGCAGGTACGCGAGGCGAAAGCCATCAGCCATGATTTTTTTCCGCTGCAACGCTGCCTGCAGCCCGGCACGGGTCAGTTGCTTGCCGCCTTCCAATGCGTGAATGAGTGCATCGTTGCTGCGCCTGAAGAGAGCGGTAGTCAGTTCTGTTTTACGGTACATAAAGGCATTTGCGGCATGAACACGCGGCGCCGTAAGCGCCAGCAGCCAGCGGATATCCGCCGGTACCACAAAATGCCAGGTGGGCCGCATGAGATGCGTGCGAAGAATAGCGCCGTCATTGAATGCTTTTTCAACCACGCTGTCTGTAGTGCCCGGAAGCCGTAATCCGATCGCCCACTTGGCCATAGCAAATTCCTGGGCCTGCATCGCCACCAGGCATTGTACCACCTCCGCCGGCGTCTGAAACGTGGTAGCGGTAATTTGCTGGCCGGCAAGCCGGTGGCGGATGATATCGGCAGGTTTCATCGGTTCCTGTCAGGAGCGGTTTGGTTATGATAAATATACGAACCCCATACGTTCAGGCCCGCCGGCAGGTTTCCATCGCTTCCTAATTGTGGCTGCGTGCATGGATAGAAGGCCCGCAGGCCGTACCTTTGCGCCTCTTTATGAAATATCATCAGGAAATACAGCGGCGCAGGACCTTCGCCATCATCAGCCACCCCGATGCGGGTAAAACCACCCTGACGGAGAAGCTTCTTTTATTCGGGGGCGCCATCCAGGTGGCCGGGGCGGTAAAGAGCAACAAGATCAAAAAGCATGCGACCAGCGATTTTATGGAGATCGAGCGGCAACGGGGTATCTCCGTGGCCACGTCCGTGATGAGCTTTGAATACGATGGCACGCTCATCAACCTGCTGGACACACCGGGTCACAAGGACTTTGCGGAAGATACCTATCGCACGCTGACGGCGGTGGACAGCGTGATCCTGGTGGTGGACAGTGTGAACGGGGTGGAGGAGCAGACGCGGCGGCTGATGGAAGTGTGCCGCATGCGGGATACGCCGGTGATCGTGTTCATCAACAAAATGGACCGGGACGGTAAAAACCGGTTCGACCTGCTGGAAGAGATCGAAAAAGAGCTGAAGATCGCCCTGCACCCGATGAGCTGGCCCATCAACAGCGGCAAGGAGTTCAAAGGCGTGTACAACCTGCATGATAAAAGCCTGCTGCTGTTTACCGCCAATACCAGGGCTACGGACGAGGACAGCCTGTCCGTGTCCGACCTGAACGATGCCATCGTGGACCAGAAGCTGGGCGAGAAAGATGCCGCGCAGCTGCGCGAAGATGTGGAGCTGGTGGACGGCGTACATGGCGAGCTGAACGTGGAGGACTACCTGGCCGGCCAGGTGGCGCCGGTGTTCTTTGGCAGCGCCATCAACAACTTCGGGGTAAAGGAAATGCTGGATACGTTTATCCGCATTGCGCCCACTCCCCGCAGCCGCGAGACCACGGCCCGCACCGTGAACGTGGAAGAGGATAAGCTCAGCGGATTCGTTTTTAAAATACACGCCAACCTGGACCCCAAGCACCGCGACCGGATCGCTTTTTTCCGGGTCTGTTCGGGCCGGTTCGAGCGCAACAAATATTTTCACCACGTGCGGCTGGACAAAGACGTACGCTTCAGCAATCCCTACAGCTTTATGGCGCGGGACAAAAGCATCATCGAAGATGCCTATGCAGGGGATGTGGTGGGCCTGTTCGATACCGGCAATTTCAAGATCGGCGACACGCTGACGGAAGGAGAGGATTTCTATTTCACCGGCATCCCGTCCTTTTCGCCGGAGATATTCAAAGAGGTGGTGAACAAGGACCCCATGAAGACCAAGCAGCTGGAGAAAGGATTGATGCAGCTGACCGACGAGGGCGTAGCCCAGCTCTTCACCCAGTTTGGCGGCAACAAAAAGATCATCGGGTGTGTGGGCGAGCTGCAGTTTGAAGTGATCCAGTACCGCCTGCTGCACGAGTACGGCGCGTCTGTGGTTTTCAATGCATTACCTTTTTACAAAGCCTGCTGGCTGACCAGCACGGACCCGAAAAAGCTGGAAGATTTTGCCCGGTTCAAACAGGCCAATATCGCGGCCGACAAAGACGGGCACGTCGTGTACCTGGCACAGAGCGAATGGTTCCTGAATACGGAAATCAGCAATAACCCGGACATTACGTTCCATTTTACGTCGGAAATACACAAGGAAAACTAAAACCAGGGGGTCGCCGGATATTACCGTTCCAGCTTACGGAGCAGGTATTCGTCGGTCACGCTCCCGCTGATGCGCCAGATCCGGACCCAGCCATCGTCCTGGAAGGAAATAGTGTAGGTGCCGTTCAGGATCAGCGACCAGTCGAAGTCGGCCGTCCAGGTACACACGTCGGTAAAGATCACCCGGTCATTGGAAAGGCTGTAGGAGCCGTGGCAGATCGCAGGGTATTTGTCCGTATCGCTTTGCCCTTCGTAGGTATTTGCCTCAAATTCAATCTTCACCTGCACGGTTTCCATGCCGGTGCGGGAAAAGGTGCCGGCATACACTCCTGCGGGAATCTGGGGCGGATTTTCATCATTTTCCTTTTTGCAGGCGCTGAGCAGGGTACACAGGACCAGGATACAGGCGATCAGTCTCATGCCGTTGGAGAAGCAAATTGTGTGCTAAAAAGCTGAGTTTGCTGCCGAACACTACCGTGGCGGCGTTATCAATTCATTACTTTTTATAAAGTTCAATTTTTCTTCCATCCGGGTCGGTAATGATGGTCATAAAGCCAAGTAGCATGGTGCGGTTCTCAATCATCTGGGCAGCGGAGTAT
>JBEVLT010000262.1:0-5807 GCA_040509055.1 Chitinophagaceae bacterium | reverse complement strand
GACCGGCTACGCAGGTTTTTATTTCCGGCAGAGTCATATCGGTTAAGGCGCCTCCGTTCACTTTAAATCCGCCCGTATGAAGAAAATAACAAACGTTCCCATTCTCTTCTCTTTTGTTGCCCTGGTCCTGTTTTCCGGCAACCAGTCATCCTGCGATAACAACCCGGCTCAGCCGGCTGCCGGCCGGGATGAGTTGTTTTATAAATACGACCTGGATAAGATCGTGCTGCCACCGGGGTTTAAAATATCGGTGTTTGCCGAAGTGCCCAATGCCCGCAGCATGTGCCTGGGCGATCAGGGTACGCTGTTTGTCGGCAACCGGGAAAAAGACAAAGTGTATGCCGTACGGGACGAGAACAAAGACGGCGTGGCCGAGAAGGTATATGTGCTGGCGTCAGGGCTGCGCATGCCCTGCGGGGTAGCCTTTCGCAACGGCAGCCTGTATGTGGCGGAGGTCAGCCGCATCCTGCGGTATGACAATATCGAGTCGCGGCTGGATAATCCGCCGGCGCCCGTGGTGGTTTATGACAAGCTGCCTGCCGACAGGCATCATGGCTGGAAATATATTTCCTTCGGGCCTGACGGTAAGCTGTATGTGCCGGTAGGTGCTCCCTGCAATGTTTGCGAAGGCAAGGATTCCGTTTATGCCAGCATTGCCCGGATGAACCCGGACGGCACCGGCTTTGAACTTTTTGCCAGCGGTATCCGCAATTCGGTTGGGTTCGACTGGCATCCGCAAACCAAAGAATTGTGGTTTACTGAAAACGGGCGGGACAATATGGGAGATAATATTCCCGGGGATGAGCTGAACCGGGCGCCGGTAAAAGGATTGCATTTTGGATTTCCTTATTGCCACCAGGGCAATACCCCGGACCCTGAATTTGGCAAAGGCAAACGTTGCGAAGATTATACAGCGCCGGAGCGGGTGCTGGACCC
Source organism: Chitinophagaceae bacterium (assembly GCA_040509055.1). Lineage (GTDB taxonomy): Bacteria > Bacteroidota > Bacteroidia > Chitinophagales > Chitinophagaceae > JAJKIP01. Next base: position 4,871 of record JBEVLT010000262.1, on the reverse strand, counting down.
GCATGTGGCAGCGATCGGGATGCGTTTTTATACGGGCGATATGTTCCTGCCTGAATACAAAAATCAGATCTTCATTGCCGAACATGGCAGCTGGAACCGCAGTGAACCGATCGGTTACCGCATCATGCTGGTGCGGCTGGAGAACAACAAACCGGTGCAATACGTGAAGTTTGCGCACGGCTGGCTGCAGGACAATGGCAAAGTGCTGGGCCGGCCCGCCGATGTGCAGGTAGCGCCGGACGGTGCGTTACTGGTCAGCGATGATTCGCGCGGCGCGATCTACAGGATTGTCTTTGAAAAGTGATGTAAAATGTAGAATATAACGACACTGCGTTTTACATTCTACTATCCGATTCCTAATTTCTCTACTGCTAATTGGGCCGCGATCTGGCTGGCATCTTTTTTATTGAAGGCTTTGGCTTCGGCAATGGCATTGCCATCTACCACGGCGGCAATCGTAAACAACCGGCGGCCGTTTTCCAGTTTTTCGTTCAGTGTTTCAAACTCCAGCACTTTGCCGTTCTTATTGGCCCAGCCGTAGAGCTTGTTTTTGTGATTGATCTCCAGGTTTTCCAGGTCGTCCATGAACATGTGGGGAAGGATGATGAAGTCCAGCACCCACTTGCTGGTCTTTTTATAGCCTGCGTCCAGGTAGATGGCGCCTACCAGCGCTTCCAGCGTGTTGCCGAATATCTGGCTTACTTTCAGCGAACCGTCCATCTTGTTGTACAGCGTTATTTTTTTCAGCCCCATGCGGATCGCAATATCGTTGAGCTGCTGGCGGTTCACCATTTTGCTGCGCATTTCCGTCAGGAAACCTTCTTCACGGTAAGGATAGCGTTTGAAAAGATAGTCGGCGATCAGGGCGCTCAGTACGGCATCGCCAAGGTATTCCAGCCGTTCGTTATTTTCATCGGCACCTTCGCGCACCGAGCGGTGTGTCAGGGCGGTTTTGTAAAGCGAAAGATTCTGAGGCCTGAAGCCTAAAATGTTCTTAAGCTCTTTTTTAAAAGAAGATCCGACGTGTTTTTTAAAAAGGTTGTTCAGGAAATCCACAGCGGTCAAGCTACGAAAAAAAGTTGATAAAGACTTTTGGCCTGATAGTTTTAACGGTAACAGCAAGTCCTGTTCGTGCAGGATGCTTGCTTACCCGGCATACTTTTTCAGGATCACGCAGGCATTATGGCCACCGAAGCCGAACGTATTGCTAAGGGCTGCGTTCACCGTGCGGTGCTCTGCCTTGTTGAACGTAAAATTGAGCCGGGAATCCAGTTCAGGATCGTCGGTGAAGTGGTTGATGGTGGGAGGCACCACGTCATGGATCACCGATTTGATACAGGCGATGGCCTCGATCACGCCGGCCGCACCCAGGCAGTGGCCCGTCATGCTCTTGGTGGAGCTGATGTTGAGTTGATAAGCATGTTCGCCAAATACATCCACGATGGCTTTTACTTCTGCAATATCGCCCAGCGGGGTAGAGGTGCCGTGCGTATTGATGTAGTCGATGTCTTCGGGTTTCATGCCGGCATCGTCAAGGGCAACGAGCATGACATTTTTGGCGCCAAGTCCTTCGGGGTGGGGGGCCGTAATATGGTGCGCATCGGCTGTAGCGCCGCCACCCACGAGCTCGCAATAAATTTTAGCGCCGCGTGCTTTGGCGTGTTCCAGCTCTTCCAGTACGACCACGCCGCCGGCCTCGCCCATTACAAAACCGTCGCGGTCCTTGTCGTAGGGGCGGCTGGCTGTTTTGGGATCATCGTTGCGTTCGCTCATGGCCTTCATGGCGTTGAAACCACCTACACCGGCTTCGCTGATCACCGCTTCGCTGCCGCCGGTCAGGATGATGTCGGCTTTGCCCAGCCGCAGCAGGTTGAAGGCATCGATCATGGCGTTGGTGCTGCTGGCGCAGGCGCTGACCACGGCGTAGTTGGGGCCACGCAGGTTATGACGCATGCTGATCTGGCCGGCTGCAATGTCCAGGATCATCTTGGGGATGAAGAAGGGGTTGAAGCGGGGCGTACCGTCGCCCTTGGCAAAAGCCGTTACTTCGTGCTGGAACGTGATAAGCCCGCCGATACCACTGGCAAAGACCACCCCGATACGGTCCGGGTTGATATTGTCTTTGTTCAGGCCGGCATCGGCCATGGCCTGGTCGCTGGCTACCAGGGCAAATTGGGTAAACCGGTCGATCTTGCGGGCCTCTTTCCTATCCAGGTACTGAACCGGGTCGAAGTTCTTGACCTCGCAGGCGAACCTGGTGCGGAACTTAGCTGCATCGAACTGTGTGATCATGTCAGCGCCGGATACACCGTTGATCAGTGCATTCCAGTATTCATCCACGGAATTGCCCATGGGTGTAAGAGCTCCTAAGCCTGTAACAACTACCCTTTTAAGTTCCATATAGCCTGTCGCTGGTTAAGATAAAAACCGCCTCTACTGTGAAGGATCACAGTCAGAAGGCGGAAGTTAATTTTGTTTGCTGTTGCCTGCCGGTGCCGGCCAGCATTCCAATCCCGCTTGGGGCGGGATGCATTATTTAGCATGCTCTTCCAGGTAAGCAACTGCCTGACCGACTGTGGTAATCGTTTCAGCCTGCTCATCCGGAATGGAGATATTGAATTCTTTTTCGAATTCCATGATCAGTTCTACGGTGTCCAGTGAATCGGCACCCAGATCATTGGTGAAGGAAGCTTCAACGGTAACCTCGGCTTCTTCTACACCCAGTTTATCAACGATGATCTTTTTAACTCTTGATGCAATGTCTGACATGTCGTATAAGTTTAGTTATAGGGTGCAAAAATATACTTTTTGGGTAAATCAGCATCGGAAACCCTATTTTTTCCGGATTTGCTTCCATACTATGATAACAAATTGATAAGCAAATAGGTTATAAAGCAGAAACAGAAAAATTATCGGCGCCAACTGTTGTTTGTATTGGCGGATCTTTGTAAATTGAAAATCCTGAATAGTAATAACGGTTATTGCATGGCTCTGAAAATCATAGATCACGGCACGGCTGAATACAGCCAAATGGTAAAATTGCGGGACGACCTGCTCCGCAAACCCCTTGGTCTTACTTTTACCCCCGAAGAGCTGGAAAGCGAAAAGGACAATATGCTGATAGCGGCCTACGAGGACGAACGGATGCTGGGCTGCTGCATGCTGGTAGAGGAAAGTACGGAAGCCGTACGCCTGCGCCAGATGGCCGTGCTGAACGACCTGCAGGGCAAAGGCATCGGCCGGGCGCTGATGAACTTTGCCGAAAACCTGGCGCGTGACCGTGGCTACCGGACCATCAGCATGCATGCCCGCAAGAATGTCGTGGGCTTTTACGAACGCATGGATTACAGGGTCACCGGTGATGAATTCATCGAGATTACCATCCCGCACTATAAAATGGAAAAGAAACTCTGATGCAATGCATCAGCGCTTCCTGATCTTTTCTTTCAGCAGCACTCTTAAGGCGTATACTTCATCCTTGTCCCTGCACCCGCTTTTGGGTACCAGGAAAAAGGAACGTTTGTCAAAATACAGGTGAAAAAAGTGGGGACTTTCAATAAAATCGCTAAGCGAGGACCAGGGCCATGAACGGCTGCCCCGTTCGTGCTCCAGGGTAAACTCTGTCTCGCCAAAGTGCATGCTGAAGGAATGACGGAAGGTCTCCGCCCGGCGATAAACGACCATGGGCAGGATAAACCAGAAGCTGATCATCAGGATGATCCACAGGATGGAGCCGGTGAGGAAGGCCAGCGGGGTGATCTTGCCAAAACTATAGAGCAGCAGGGAGGCTATGGCAAACACATTGACCAGGATGATCATGATGCGGATCTCCGGGCGGCTGATGAAGTGGTAGCGTAAGGCCTGCAACACTTGTTTCTTATCGTACGTGAAATGGATGGTCATACGCAAAAATATTATTTCAGCGCACAGCAACGTCATAACATGCTGTAATGGGCATAAAAAATCCCGCCGGAGGCGGGACTTTTTAAACGATATGTGAAATAACGTAATTAGCGGATGTTGGTGCCTTCAGCAGGAATGTTGAACAGCTGAGATACCTGCTCGTAAGACATGCTTTTCAGTTCGCTTGCGGTAAAGCCTTCATAGCGGGGCTCTGTGCCTCTGCCACCTGCTACGCTGCCGGGAATCACTACGTAACGGAAGGAAATACCAACCATGTCAGTTGCATCCCAGGCGAAATCGCTTTTGTACAGGAAGCGGATATTGCCTACAGTTAATGTGAAATCGTAGAGGTCAGTGAAACCGAAACCTGTACCTACAGTATAGGGCAGGAGGAACGGAGTATTGATGGCGGGAGCATCCAGGTTGGGATCTCCTTTCATGTAAGCCAGTACGATACCCTGGTCGATGATAGCTTGTGTAACAGCCGGGGCACTTCTGAGATAATAGAATACTTCGCCGTAGAAAGGATCAGATGCCGTACCTACCTTCCAGTTATTACCTGTAACGAACCAGGGAGAATAGGTAACGTTGGTAACACCCTGGGGACCTTGGGGGCCTTGCGGGCCGGTAGCGCCTACGGGACCTTGCGTGCCGCCGGGACCCTGTGCTCCGGTAGCACCGACAGGACCTTCAGGACCTTCTTTGGTACAACCAACAGCTATAAATGCAATTCCTAATGCTAAGAGGGAAAGAAGTCTGAGCTTTCTCATAACGTTTGTTTTGGCAGTTTAGTAGTTTCTTATTTAAAAGTAAACGGAAAAAATCTATTTTCCAAAAGTGCTTAAAGGTAAAGGAAAAAAAGTCAAACCCTAACTGCTTTTGTTAAAAAAAATATTTCCGGTACAGGCCCTATGGTAAACCAGTGCTGAAAAACTACATTTGTGCCACCTAAAAACTTACTGCTTATG
>JBEVLT010000261.1:0-12293 GCA_040509055.1 Chitinophagaceae bacterium | reverse complement strand
CAACGAAAGTATAATGCAGTACTTCTACCCTCCTACGCTCTTTCCCAACGGTATCTCTTTTTATATAAATACCAGATATTTCCTCTATTACCAAGCTGTCTTTATACCATATTCGACGGTCCGGCCAATAAATCTGATTACTAACATATTCATGATTTATAGTATCAAGAAACTTTAGCTTAGATATTACCAAACCACAATTAGTACACTTGTTCTGTCCACTACATGACAACATTGCAAGCACAATTCCACATAATATAATTGATCGGACTGCCATCTTTTATTTTGACATATTGAGAATTACCCTAATCAAGGAAATACTGTTGGAAAAACCCATTGATAGGGTGCAGGAGGAATATAAACATCTCCCATCCCCTGGTAGCTAACCTTACCAGACACTATACTTGTTGCTATAGTAGCATTAAACGAAGTAGTAGCCCCTAACTGTTGCCAGATATATGCACTACCGGTTGCTACAATTGTAGAACTCAGATGTGTCATTCCCGTAAAATGCCCAACACCCAATTCACCAGGCACTTTCACACCATTGAACTGTTCGTTCGAAACAACAAACCAAAGTCCATAGGTGTTGTGCGCAACTGTCCAATCTTTCTGTGCTGAGACCACTTCCGGAGCACCGCCCGTCCCTCCATCCAGCTGATCACATTTCTCACCTGGCTGACAACTCCCATAGCTAGTGGTGCCCACATACTCTTCCGAGGTCTCGTGCGTACCATCCGTATAATAAATCGTCGTGATCAGGTACCAGTCGATGCAAAGCTCCCCTTCGCGGCTGGCTGCCCCGGGTTTGTCCTTTGGCTGCATCACCGTAAAGGCATTGAGCGCACCGTCTTTGTATCCCACTTCATACAAATGCCGGTCAAACAGGCTCAGGAACACAAACCGCCCATTAGCGGTAACCGGTTTGCTGTTGAACAACGCATGAAAAGTGCCGGCCGGTACGGATCGTCCGGCTGAGGGATCGTCGGCTATGTATTGCACGATCTCTCCCTTGCGCACGCGGCCCGTTTTGTCCACGATCAGCAACAGGTTAGTCACCGGGCTTTTGTCCTGGTTATAACCCACCTCAAATGTCTTGTCAACCGGGATGATCATAAAACGTTCTCCTTTGTTGAGTTCTTCCACCCGCAGCCTGCTGAAATCGAGACTGTTTTTCAGCTGCCCGATCCGGGCATTGCGCTGCTGGCTGGTAGCCGATAGCCGGGCATTGAGCCAGTCGCCGGCTTTCGCAACCATTTCTGATTGCACTGAATTGAGGTCTTGTTTGCCGCCGGATGTTTCTTTGCGGCAGGTAATGAATAGTAGAGGAATGGCCATGAGGCATGGCAACAGGATCAGCTTTTTCATAACATAAGGTTTAAGGTTTTGGCAGCTGCCTTACCAATGCTACACAAAAAAACTGAATCCCCAATGAAAAACGGGCAAAAAAACGTCTTTATACTTACTTAATAAGTGTTAGTACTTATAAATGCTTACAACTTTTTCCCCGGCGCTTTTGATGTACCCCCGGTACATGCCTTCCGTGCAAAACGGCATCGCGATATTGCCCTCTTTATCCACGGCGATCAACCCGCCATCACCGCCCAGAGCTGGCAGCCGCTTCATCACCATTTCATCAGCTGCCTGTTGCAGCGATAAATGCCCGAACTCCATCATGTCGCTGATGGTTTTGCAGAGCACCAGCCGGATATAATATTCACCCCACCCTGTGCCACTGAAGGCAGCCGTATGGTTATTGGCATAGGTACCGGCGCCGATCACCGGGGCATCGCCGATCCTTCCAAACTTTTTATTGGTCATGCCGCCTGTGCTGGTAGCCGCCGCCAGGTTGCCATGCCGGTCCAGCGCCACGGCGCCGACCGTTCCGTATTTGTCGTCCCGGTTTCCCGGCTGCTTCAGCGAAGGAATTACTTTCAGCGAATCCGCTTTCCGGATATACTGCAACGAGTCCTGCGCCCTGGCCCGCAACAACCCCTGCCACCGGTCGGGTGTATGGAAATAGGATGGATCGACGATCTGCAGCCCCTGCTGCTGCGCAAATTGCTCGGCGCCCCGGCCGGTCATCATCACATGCGGACTTTTTTCCATCACTGCCCGGGCGGCGCTGACAGGATTTTTGATGGTCGTGACGCCGGCTACCGATCCGGCGGCCAGCGTGTGGCCATCCATGATGGCCGCATCGAGCTCGTTCTTTCCCTCATGGGTAAATACAGCGCCTTTGCCGGCATTGAACAGGGGATTATCCTCCAGGTAGCGTACACTGGCTTCCACCGCATCCAGAGCCGAACCGCCGGCTGCGAGGATAGCATACCCTTTTTGAAGCGCCGTATCCAGCGCAAGGGTATACGCCTGCTCCCGTGCAGGCGTCATCTGGCTTTTGAGAATGGTGCCCGCCCCACCGTGTATCACCAGCACAAACTTATCTTTCAGGCTATCGGCATCCGCCGGCTGCGCGACCAGCTTACCGAAACAAAAAAGCGAAAAAACCAGCACCAGTATCCGCATACTTTTTTCCGGCAATTTACGATGAACGGTTTGCACGCGCGGCACGGCAACGACAGTCGCACAGCTTGTTAAATTCTGGTATTGAATTTGCCCTGAGCAGCCGAATATGTATTTTTACCTAAATAATTGTTGCTGAGGAAATTCAGGAAAATACTAAAGTGGTTTTTCTTATCGCTGCTGCTGCTCATCGTAGCGGTATGGGTGTTTATTCAAACTCCATTCGGGCAAAACTGGCTGGTGGGAAAAGTGACCGCCCGGCTTTCCAAAGACCTCAACACAAGCATTTCCATCCGGCATGTGGACTTCTCGCTCTTCAACCGCATGCACCTCGAAGGCATCCTGGTACGCGACCACAACCAGGATACCCTGCTGTATGCAGGCGATGCCAAACTGCGGATCACCGATTGGTTCTTCTTCAAAAAGAATATCGAACTCAAATACATCGGGCTGGAAAATGCGGTCATCCACATGAACCGAAAGGATTCGGTATGGAACTACCAGTTCCTGGTCGATTACTTCTCGCCTTCTTCTTCCTCCGGTCCTAAAAAGCAGGGCGGTACCCGGCTGAACATTAAAAAGCTGGACCTGAAGAATATCATGTTCGTAAAGAGCGATGCCTGGGCAGGCGAGGACATGACCGTTTCTTTTTCCGCCCTCGACCTGGATGCGAACAAGATCGATATTTCCGGCAAAGCCATAGACCTGAATTATCTCACCCTCAATGACCCGATCATCAAGCTGTACAGCTATACCGGGCTGCAGCCTTCGGCGCCTGATACCGGCATGGCGGAAGAACCTCAGCCGCCGGCTCCGGATTCACTGCTGAAATGGAATGCCGCCGGCTGGACCTTACAGGCGGGGAAACTGCAAATCACCAATGGGATATTCATCACCGACAAGGAATCCAAAACACCTGTATTGCCCGGCTTCGACGGCAGGCATATCGGGTTCCAGCAAATCAACACCACGCTGACCCGCATCCGCTGGGAAAAAGATACGATCACCACCCACCTGGCGCTGCAGACCAAAGAGCGAAGCGGCTTCGAGGTAAAAGACATGCAGGCGGAGGTAAAGCTGACCCCGCAGGAAATGTCGTTCAGCAGCCTGAACATCCGCACCAACAACAGTGTGATCCGGGATTATTTCCGCATGAGCTTCGACGATTTCAGCAGCATGGGCGACTTCATTCACCAGGTGCGCATGCAGGCGCATTTTGACAACTCCGCCATCGACAGCGATGATATTGCCTTTTTTGCCCCGGCGCTGAAAACCTGGAAAAAGAACATCACGATCAACGGCACGCTGCGCGGGATGGTGGACGACCTGGTGGGCAAAAACCTGTTGATACAGGCCGGTCATAATACCCTGCTGAACGGCGATATCAGCCTGACGGGGTTGCCCGATATTAACCAGACCTTTATCGATTTCAAGGCCAACGATTTCAGGACCACCTATGGCGATGCCATCTCCTTCCTGCCAGCCATCCGCCGGATAACCAGCCCCGATCTGCGGCGGCTGCAATACCTGCGTTTCCACGGCAGCTTTACCGGGTTCATTACCGACTTCGTTACCTACGGTACGCTGCAAACTGCCCTGGGCTCCGTGAAAAGCGACCTGAACATGAAGTTGCCGGCAGGAGGATCGCCCATTTATTCCGGCACCCTGTCCACCGACTATTTCCGCCTGGGCGATTTTATAGGTGAGCCGCAATTGGGCATCATTTCGATGAACGGCTCGCTCAGGGGCAAAGGATTCGATGCCCGCAACCGCCAATCTGAGCTCGATGGTAAGGTGAACTTTATCGATTACAACGGCTACCGCTATCACAACATCGTGATGAAGGGCACACTGGACCGCAAAATGTTCAATGGTACCGCTTCGATCAACGACCCCGAAGCCGAGCTGACACTGAACGGGCTGATCGATTTCAACGACAGCATACCCGTATTCAACTTCCTGGCTGATGTAAGGAAAGCCAACCTGAAAAACCTGAAGCTGCTGCAGGAAGACATTGCGTTTACCGGAAAATTCGACCTGAACTTTGCCGGCAACAATATCGACAACTTCCTGGGGCAGGCGCGCATTACCGATGCTTCGCTGCTGCGCAATGGCGAACCCCTGCCCTTCGACTCGCTGATCATTTCAGCGGATCGTACCGCTGACGGGCGGACCCTGAAGGCTTCTTCGAACGAATTTGCAGCCACCGTCAGCGGCAACTTTACCATACGCGACCTGCCGGATGCCTTCCGCCTGTTCCTTCACCGGTATTATCCCTCGTATATCGAAGCTCCACGTAAAATGCCGGAAAACGTGTCCTTAGCCTTTGACCTGACGACCGGCTATGTGGACCAGTACCTGCTGCTGGCCGACAGCAGCCTGACCGGCTTTAACAACAGCCAAATCCGCGGCAGCCTGAACACGGCGACCAGCGAGCTGACCCTGGATGCCAATATTCCGCAGTTCAAATACAACCGCTACAGTTTCGACGATGTGCAGCTGGCGGCACGCGGCGATGCCACCAACCTGGCACTGTCGGGATCGGCGGCCAATATCGTGATCAGCGACAGCCTGAACATACCGCTGGCCGTTTTCGACATCAATGCCCGCAACGACTCGTCGAAAGTACGGATCAAAACAGGAGCTAACCAGGCCATTTACCAGGCCAGCCTGAACGCGGAGGTAATGACCTATTCCAACGGCGTACGCATTGAGTTCGACCCGTCCTCGTTCGTGGTAAACGGCAAGACCTGGACGATCGACGAAAGCGGGCAACTGGAGTTTCGCAGCAAAGTACCGGTAACCGGTCTATTGGTACTGCGGGAAAGCAACCAGGAGATACGGGTACGCAGCGTGCCCTCGGAAAGAGGTACCTGGAATGACCTGGCAGTGGAACTGAAAAAAGTAAACCTCGGCGATTTCGCTCCCTTCCTCCTGCCCAACAACCGGCTGGAGGGACTGCTCTCCGGCAATATACTGGTGGAAGACCCGACCGACAATCTTTACGCCAGCTCCGACGATATCCAGGCCGAAGGATTGCGCCTGGACAATGATTCCATCGGGAACCTGCAGGCCCGCCTGACCTATAACGGCAAGACGCAGCAGCTGAAGGTGAACGGCAATACCCTGGATCCTGCCAGCAACCTGGCTTTCGACCTGAATCTGTTCCTCAAACAGGAGCAACAAAAGGACAACCTGATCGCCATCCGTGCCAACCAGTTCAGCATAAAGATCCTGGAGCGCTTCCTGGGTACCCTGTTTTCCGATATGCAGGGATTTATAACCGGCGATTTCGATATCAGGGGAGAATTTGACAAGCTGCAGATAACCGGCAAGGGAAGGCTGAAAGATGCCGGGCTGAAAGTGAATTTTACCCAGTGCTTTTATAAAATACAGGATACGGACATCGAGCTGAAGCCTACCGAGATCAACCTCGATGGCATCCGCCTCACCGACCCGGTCACCGGCAACCCGATCTACCTGACCGGCGGCATACAGCACAATTCGTTCAAGGATATGTTCTTTGACGTGGTGGTATCTACCCGCAAGCCCAATACCACCAATCCGTTGGACAACCGGCCTGTGCTGCTGCTGAATACCGGCTTCAAGGACAACCAGCAATTCTATGGCCGGGTAAAAGGCACCGGTTCCTTCTCGCTGTCCGGCCCGCAGTCGGACATGTTCATGAAGATCGATGCCATTGCGTCCACGACCGATACCAGCCAGGTGACCATTCCTTCTTCGAGAAACCGCGAATCGGGCATTGCCGACTTCCTGGTGGAGCGGAAATATGGCCGGGAAATGACGGACAGCAGCTTCAGCGCTTCATCCAACGTCACCTACGACGTAGACGTAACGGCCAACCCCATGGTAACGGTGCGGGTAGTGCTGGACGACCTGACCGGCGACGAGATAAAAGGAAAAGGGTCCGGCACGCTCAATATCCACTCGGGCACGAATGAAAAACTAAATCTCCGTGGCCGGTTTGATATCGAGCAAGGCGATTACCTCTTCACCTTCCAATCTTTCTTCAAGAAGCCATTCGTACTCCGCAAAGGAACCAACACCAATTATATTTCCTGGAACGGCGATCCCTATGCCGCCCAAATAGGGTTTGAAGCCGTCTACACCGCCCAGAAGGTGAGCTTTGCCCCGCTGGCAGACGTATTGCAGGACGCTTCTTACTCACGGCTGAGAGAAGACGTAGACGTGGTTGCCCACCTTACCGGCCAGCTGTTCAAACCAGACTTTAAATTCAAACTGGAATTACCGGCCAATACGCAGAGCGGCAATAACTTCACCATTGCCTCCAACCTGCAGCAGATCGGAAAAAATGAAAACGAACTGATCCGGCAGGTCACCTACCTGATCGTATTCAACAGCTTTGCCCCGCCGGAAGCCAACCAGAATACCGGCATCGGCTCCGCCTTCAACGAGTTTACCTACAGCACTATTTCCAGCCTCTCGGGCCTGTTTTTCAACGAGATCAACCGGAAACTCAATACCGAACTGGCCAAGATCCTGAAAACGGACAATATCAGCGTCAACTTCAGCGGCTCCGTATACAATCGCAACCTGCTGGACCAGCGGAGCAACGGTTTCAACATCAACCAGAGCAACCTGAACGTGAACGTACCGATCTCCATGTTCAAAGACCGGTTTATTGTAACGCTGGGCAGCACGCTGGACGTACCCTTGCAATCCACCATCCAGCAAAACGTACAGTTTCTGCCCGATGTGACGGCCGAATGGCTGATCAACCAGAGCGGTACCATCCGGGCCAGTTTCTTTTACCGGCAAAATCTTGATTACCTGACGACCAGCAGCACAGGGGCGGCACGCACCAAACGTACAGGCGCCAATATCGCTTACCGCAAAGAATTTGATACGCTCGGAGAGCTGTTCGGAAGAAAAAAGAAGAAAAAAGCCAGCACACAGCAACCGGCCGCCCCACCTCCCGCTGACCCCCAAAAGCCCGCGCCGAATCCTTAGCTATTGTAAGTCCGGAGTTTTTTAAACGGAAAGGCTGAAGGCGGAGGGCTGATGCCCGACTAACGACTTAGTGGCTCCCAGCTCACATTTCGTGTCCCAGCTTCTCCTTCTTGGTCTGGAGATATTTTTCGTTATGGGGATTAGGTTTTACCTGGATGGGTATGTTTTCTACTATTTCCAGGCCATAGCCGATCAGGCCGACCCGTTTTTTGGGGTTATTGCTCATCAGGCGCAGCTTGGTGATGTCCAGCGAGCGGAGTATCTGGGCGCCGATGCCGTAATCGCGCTGGTCCATCTGGAAACCAAGGTGCAGGTTGGCCTCTACCGTGTCCATGCCTTCTTCCTGCAGCTGGTAGGCCTTCAGCTTGTTCAGCAAACCAATGCCACGGCCTTCCTGGTTCATATATATAATAGCGCCTTTCCCTTCTTTCTGCACCATTTCCATCGCTTTGTGCAGCTGTTCGCCGCAATCGCAGCGCAGCGAACCGAGAATGTCGCCGGTAAAGCAGGACGAATGCACCCTTACCAGCACCGGCTCGTCCTTCTCCCACGTTCCTTTCAGCAGGGCCAGGTGCTCGCTGCTGGAGTTCTTTTCCTTGTAAGCCACCAGCTTGAAATCGCCGTATTTCGTCGGCATGTCCACCCGCACGATCTCTTCGATCAGGGAATCGCGCTTGATGCGGTATTCGATCAGCGCTTTGATGGAAATGATCTTGAAATCGAATTTCTGCGCCACTTCCAGCAGGTCGGGCAGCCGCGCCATGGACCCGTCGTCGTTCATGATCTCCACCAGCACCCCGCCGTACGGAGGCGGGAAGCCGGCCAGCCGGGCCAGGTCTGTAGCAGCCTCGGTATGCCCTGCCCTTCTCAGCACCCCGCCGTTTTTGGAACGCAGCGGGAAAATATGGCCGGGCCGGCCCAGTTCGTGTGCCCCGGTAAAGGGATCCACCAGCGCCTGGATGGTTTTAGCACGGTCATGGGCGGAAATGCCGGTGGTGCAGCCATGCCCCAGCAGGTCTACCGATACGGTAAAAGCCGTTTCGTGCAGCGCCGTATTGGTGCTCACCATCAGTTCCAGCCCCAGTTCGTCGCACCGGTCTTCCGGCAGGGGCACGCAGATCAGCCCGCGCCCGTGTTTGGTCATAAAGTTGACCGATTCGGGGGTAATGGCGGCCGCAGCGGCGATAAAATCGCCTTCGTTCTCCCTGTCCTCATCATCTACCACGACGACCAGTTTTCCCTGCCGTATATCTTCTATTGCCTCTTCTATGGAGTGGAACATATCCTTATTTTTTGCAAAAGTAATAACAAAAAAGGCTACAGAAAGTTAACACAGCCGCCAGGCAGCACAAATCTGCTCAGGGCTGTCCCGCTACAGGCTTACCGGCTGGTTAAGAATTGTTAATATTTGCCTATATTTAATGTTGGAATATTCCCTTTCTTTGCACCAAACTCTGTAAACTTTAACTAATATGCTTAAGAGAATCCTCTTTCTTATTGCTATCGCTTTTGTAGCAGTCCCGGCTATTGCGCAGGTCACCACCAGCAGCATTAGCGGAACTGTCAGTAATGCCACAGGGGAAAACCTGGCCGGTGCCAGCATCACGGCTGTACACCAGCCTTCCGGTACCCGGTACTCCGCCATCTCCCAGTCTAACGGCCGCTTCAGCATCCCCAACATGCGGGTAGGCGGGCCTTACCATGTCGAGATCACCTACGTTGGTTTCGACCCGCAGAAATTCGACGATGTGTACCTGCGGCTGGGCGAGGACTTCCTGCTGAATACCTCCCTGGGCAACAAAGACAATACCCTGGCCAACGTGCAGGTGAGCGCAGGCAGAAGGAACCCTATCATGAACTCCAGCAGAACTGGTGCCGTGACCAATATTGGTCGCCGCGAAATCGAGCGCCTGCCGAGCATTACCCGCAACATCAACGACCTGACCCGCGTTACTCCCCAGGCCAACGGTACATCCGTAGCCGGCGGTAACTACCGGCAGAACAACTTTACCGTGGATGGCGCGGATTTTAACAACAGCTTTGGCATCGGCAACAACCTGCCGGCCGGCGGTTCCCCCATCTCGCTGGACGCCCTGGATGAAATTTCTGTAAGCATCACTCCATTCGATATCCGCCAGTCCGGCTTTATCGGCAGCTCTATCAATGCCGTTACCCGTTCCGGTACAAATACGTTCTCCGGTTCGGTATACCGCTACTGGAGGTCAGAAAAGCAGCAGGGTGACAAAGTGGGCAAATCTACTTTCACCAGGCCCGCTTTCAACTTTGAACAATACGGCGTACGCGTAGGCGGCCCGATCATCAAAAACAAGCTGTTTTTCTTCTTCAACTACGAAACCGAGAACCAGCCCAAGCAGGTGCAAACCCTGGTAGCCGCTACGGCGTCCAGCGGTCCCGGCTCTTTCGGCAGCGCGAACAACATCGCCCGCCCGCTGGCATCGGAAATGGATGCGATCAGCAACTACCTGCGCACCAATTATGGTTACGAAACAGGCCCTTACGACAATTACAATACGGAGATCAAAAGGACAAAATACCTGGGCCGTATCGACTGGAACATCAACCAGAACCACAAGCTGACCGTTCGCTACAGCCAGGTAGAGGGCGGCGAACCTTTCCCGGTAAGTACGTCTACCACCGGCTCTAACTTCAGTTTCCCCGCCGATGGTGGCCGCCTGAGCCGCAACAATACGCACCTGTACTTTAAAAATACCAACTACTTCCAGGGCGCTAATTTCTATTCCGCTGCCGTGGAGCTGAACTCCCGCTTCGGCAAAGTAGCTAACGTATTCAGGGGTACTTATACCTACCAGAACGACTCCCGTGAATCTGACAGCGAGCTCTTCCCGCTGGTAGATATCCTGAAAGACGGATCGGCCTTCGCCACCTTTGGTTACGAGCCGTTCTCTTACGGCAACCTGCGTAAAGTAAAAATGTACTCGCTGGTTGATAACCTGACCTGGATATCCGGCAAGCACAACTGGCTGGTAGGTGCACAGGCTGATTTCAGCGAAACCATCAACGGTTTCCAGCGTTTTGGCACCAGCTACTATGTGTACAACTCATGGGCTGACTTTACCTCCGGCGCCAAACCTGCCAACTTTGCACTGACCTATTCACTGGCCCCGGGATTTGCACAAGCTTTCCCGAGCTTCAAATTTGCACAGTACTCCGTGTACGGACAGGATGAGATCTCTGCAAGCAACAGGTTCAAGATCACCCTGGGTCTGCGCCTGGATCTGCCTACTTATCCCGACGTAAGCGAAATACAAACACACCCGCTGGTAGCCGGCCTGACCTTTGCCAACGGCGAAAAGATCAATACCGGCGTGCTGCCCAAGCAACGGCTGATGTGGTCTCCCCGCTTGGGATTCAATTACGATATCTACGGCGATCGTTCGCTGCAGATCCGTGGCGGTACCGGCATCTTCACCGGCAAAATTCCTTTTGTATGGATCGTGAGCCAGTCCGGCGATGCAGGTATGCTGCAGGTAACGCAGGCATGGAGCGGCCAGGCAAATACGCCCGGCGTTTTCAGCCCCAACCCCAATGCCTACAGGCCTGCTACCGTTCCGGCAGCAGGTACGGTGATACCGGGTACCATCAGCGCCATGGCGCCTGACTTCAAATTCCCGCAAACCTGGAAATCGAGCCTGGGCATCGACAGCCGCCTCGGCAAAAGCGGTATCATTTTTACCCTGGAAGCCATCTATGGCAGGTACCTGAATACAGCCGTGTTCAGGAACGCCAACCTGGTGAACCCTTCTCCGCTGAATGTATCCGGCTATGCGGATAACAGGCTGATCTACCCGAACTCCAACACACAGAAGTTCGTGAACCCGCTGACAACTGCCGGCCTCGCCAGCCCGACCGGCACACAGGCGCTGAATGCTACGGTGATCGACAATGCTGATGGCGGTCATTATTTCTCACTGACCGCAAAACTGGAAAAACAATTCACTGGCGGTCTTTCCGCATTTATTTCTTACACCAAATCGTATGCAAACATCCTGTTTGACGGTAGCGGCGACCAGCCCCTGTCGGCCTGGCAAAGCACCAACACCGTTAACGGCGCCAATATCCCGACACTGGGTTATGCCAGCCACGTGGTTCCTGACCGCGTAGTAGCTGCCATATCTTACAGGAAAGAATACATCAAGCACCTGGCGACTACCGTATCTGTTTTCTATTCCGGTTCTATCGATGGCCGTTTCTCGTATGTATACGGCGCCGATTTCAACAGGGATGGTTTCAACGGCAACGACCTGGTCTATATCCCGAAAGATGCTTCGGAGATCACTTTTGTTCCTAAAACTGTGAACGGCATAACTTATTCCGCACAGGAGCAAAGCGACCTGTTCTTTAAATATGTAGAGCAGGACAAATACCTGCGCAAGCACAAAGGACAGTATGCCGAGCGCAACGGCGGCCAGTTCCCCTGGCGCAACCAGGTGGATGTACGGTTCATGCAGGACTTGTTTACCAACATCGGCAAAAACCGTAACACCCTCCAGTTCAGCATCGATATCTTCAACTTCGGCAACCTGCTGAACTCTTCCTGGAGCGAAATAAAAACGCTGAACACAGCCGCGATCCTCGTACCGACCAACCAGGCCAGCCTGGTACCCGGCGGTACCGTGAAGCCCACCTTCCAGCTGGCAACAGACAGGACAGGACTGGCTTCTACCACGTTCCGCGACAACCTGAGCATCACTTCTACATACTACATGCAGTTTGGTATCCGCTACCTGTTTAACTAA
>JBEVLT010000260.1:0-4417 GCA_040509055.1 Chitinophagaceae bacterium | reverse complement strand
AAATAGCAATAAAAATAACAAAAATCAGGCTTGCGGTTGTCAGCAATGACCCAGCAGCCAGTATACAAGCGCAAAAATTGCAATAAAGCCGAGGCATCCGCCGCCCCATTTGTAACCTGCATAGCCTGCCAGTAATGTCCGTAACCAGTTTTGCATAAGAGCGTATTTAGTATGTTAGCGTATCTGAATAATTATTTTTTATAGCTGATCCGCCATATCCTGCCGGCGCCATCATCCGTTACCAGCAGCGAGCCGTCTGCGGCAATGGCCACGCCTACGGGCCGGCCGTATACTTCGCTTTTCTCATCGCTGGCAATAAAGCCGGTCAGGAAGTCCTGCGGCTTACCGGCAGGCTTGCCATTGGCAAACGGCACAAATAAAACTTTATAGCCGGAAAAATGCGAACGGTTCCAGGAGCCGTGTTGTGATACAAAAGCACCGTTGCGATAGGCTTCGGGAAAGCTGTTGCCTGTATAAAAGGCCAGCCCCAGCGAAGAAGTATGCGATCCTACTGCCACTTCCGGTACGATGGCCTGCTGCACCAGGTCCGGCCGCTGGTCTTCTTTTTTGATGCGGGGATCTGTGTGTTGTCCGAAATAGGAGTAGGGCCATCCGTAAAAACCACCTTCCCTGACACTGGTGAGGTAGTCGGGCACCAGGTCGTCGCCCAGTTCGTCCCGCTCGTTCACGGCGGTCCACAAGGTGTTGGTGCCAGGCGCCCAATCCATGCCTACGGGGTTGCGCAAACCGCTGGCATATACTTTTTCGCCGCTGCCATCCAGGTTTACCTGCAGGATGCAGGCGCGGCGGGCTTCTTTGTCGATGCCGTTCTCCGCCACATTGCTGCCGGAGCCCACGGCGATATAGAGTTTATCTTTTGTGCTGTTGGTAACAATGTTGCGGGTCCAGTGCCGCCCTTCGGGCAGGGAGACGATCTTTTTGCCGGCAGCGGTTTGCGCTGTTGCTGCCGCATTGTACGGGTACACCATCACCGCGTCGGTATTGCCTACATAAAATTGATCGTTGATGATCAGCATGCCAAAGGGCTGTTTGAGGCCTTTGAGGTAAACGGACCTGCTCTCGGGTATGCCGTCTTTGTTGCTATCCCTGAACAGGAGGATGGAATTGCCTTTCTTGCCTTCCCGGTCGGCCTGTGCCACAAACACATCACCGTTCGGTGCTACGTACATCCAGCGGCCGGCTTCGACGCTATCGGCAAACAGGGAAACTGTGAAGCCCTGGGGAGCGGAAGGCTGCTGCCCTGCCGGCCAGCCGATCACCTTGCTGTTGTTTCTGACGGAAGGGGTAGCATAGGGCTGCGGAAGGGACAGGCTATCGGAAGCGGCAGCCTGTGCCCCGGCTGCTGAATCAGCTGTGGACTTATCGGTAGCAGGGTTATTGTTGTTGCAGGCAAGGATAGCGCTGCAGGCGACAATCATCAGGAGGTATTTACGCATAACTTTTTGTTGGCTAATCTTGTGGATTGCAAAAACCATGCTTGTGGCCATCCGCCTTTATTCGTGCCGGTGTGTGGAAGATTATCGCCATTTTGTTGATTACCTGGCTTGTAAACACATCTTCTGGTCACGATCTGTTGCCGGGGTCGTGCAATGGCTTACTTTCATGTACAAATCCGCGCATGCTTTCGTCTGCCACGGTCCGGTTGCTCCGGGTTCCTTTTTCGTTCTTCCTGTCGCCGCTGTATTTCTTTGCGCTGGCGCAGGTGCCGCATATGCATGCCGGCAGGGCTGCGCTGGTCTTTGTGATCCTGCATTTGCTGATCTACCCGGCCAGCAACGGGTACAACAGTTACATGGACCGGGATACAGAAAGCATTGGTGGCCTGGAAAAACCTCCGTTGCCCGGGAGGCAACTGTATTTTACTACTATGATGCTGGATGCGGCCGGCCTGTTGCTGAGCCTGCTCATCAGTCCCCTTTTCGCCGGCGTCATGCTGCTATACATTGGTGCTTCCAAAGCATACAGCTACCGGGGCATCCGGCTGAAGCAATATCCGGTGACGGGCTATCTTGTCGTCGTTACATTCCAGGGCGCCCTTACGTTCTGGCTTGTGTACTATGGTGCAGGCTTGCAGTTGCCGGTGCCGTGGCAGGGCATGGTCATCTGCGCCCTGCTGATCGGCGGGTTTTACCCGCTCACCCAGATATACCAGCACCGGCAGGACCGGGCCGACGGCGTCACTACCCTCAGTTATGTATTGGGCTATACCGGCACCTTTGTTTTCTGCGCGCTGATGTACCTGCTGGCGTGGACATTCATGGCACAGTTTTTTATCCTTCAGCACCAGGGAAATAAACTGATCCTGGTAAGCCTCTTTTTCATTCCCGTTGCCGTTTACTTCATCAGTTGGTTTGCCCGGGTAAGGAGGAATCCCGAAGCCGCCAGTTTCAGGAATACCATGAAGATGACCTGGCTGGCTGCTGCCTGTACAAACGCCTCATTTATCATTTTATTAATCCGGAAATTGTTTGAGTAAGATCGTGTCCATCGGAACAGCGGTGCCGCCATACCGGCATGAGCAGGGAGCCATCCTTGATTTTATGCGGCGGGTATATGCGCTGGATGAGATTGAAAAACGCAAGCTGGGATTCCTGTACCGCCATGGCGGCATCGATACACGCTACTCCGCCATACCGGACTACAGCCTGCCGGCAAACCGGTGGCAGTTTTTCAACCCCACAGAAAACCTGGAGCCGTTCCCTTCGCTGGAGCAGCGCATGGGGCTTTATCGCAAAGAAGCCGCTCCCTTGTCGCTGCAGGCGATCCATTCCTGTATGGGAGCATTTCCCCTGCAGCAGGTGACGCATTTGATCACGGTGAGCTGTACCGGCATGAGCGCGCCGGGGCTGGACCTGGAGCTGGTGGAGCTGTTGGGGCTGCCGGTAACCACCTGCCGGCTATCCGTCAATTTCATGGGTTGCTATGCCGCCATCCATGCGCTGAAGATGGCCGATGCTTTTTGCCGCGCGGATAAAAAGGCCAATGTGCTGATCGTATGCACCGAGCTGTGCACCCTGCATTTTCAGAAAGAATATACTCCCGATAATATCACCAGCAGCCTGCTCTTTGCCGATGGCGCTGCGGCCGTACTGGTCAGCGGCAGCGATCGGGCCGAAGGTCTGTACATCGATCATTTTTATTCGGCGGTATCGTTCAAAGGCAAACAGGACATGGCCTGGCAGCTTTCGTCCACCGGCTTCCTGATGACGCTGAGCGGCTATGTGGCCGAACTGATCGGCGAAGATTTCAACCGGCTCGTCGGTGATGCATTGGCAGCTGCCGGGTTGGATGTGGCGGATGTCACCAACTGGTGTATTCACCCGGGCGGTAAAAGAATACTGGAAGCCGTACACCAGAGCCTGGGCTTTACCAACGGGCAGTTGCAGCATAGTTACGATGTGCTGCGCGAATACGGCAATATGTCGTCGCCGACTGTATTGTTTGTGCTGCAGCGGATCATGCAGGGCCTGCAAAAGCAGGGACAAGGCAGGATATTCGGAGCTGCATTCGGGCCGGGTCTTACCATGGAAACCTTTATCCTGTCCTCATGATTGATCTCAGCCGCCGCAGTTATCAAAAGGAGCTGATGGATGCCAGCGACATCCCGTTTGCTGCCATGGCGCAGACGTTGAAGGAATTAAATACCGTCAATACCCGACTGGGCGGTCATGCCATCACGCTCGAAGGAGTAAGAAGGCTGAGTGACGAGCGGCAGCTACTGACCATTTGCGAGATTGGCTGCGGGGGTGGTGATAACCTGTATGCGATCGACCGGTATTGCAGGAAGAAAAATATCCCGGTCCGCTTTATCGGTATCGACATGAATGCCGAATGTATTGCCTTTGCCCGGCAGCAATACCCGCAGCTTGCCTGTGAATGGATCTGCAGCGACTATGCGTTGGTGGAGTGGGAGCAGGGCCAGCCGGACATTGTTTTTTCCTCCCTGTTCTGCCATCATTTTACCGATACGCAGCTGGTCGGCATGTTGCAATGGCAGCATCGCAACAGCCGGCTGGGTTTTTTTATCAACGACCTGCACCGCCACTGGCTGGCTTATTATCTGATCAAATACATCACCCGGTTTTTCAGCCGTTCTTATCTCGTGAAAAACGATGCCTGCCTGTCGGTGGCGCGGAGTTTCCGGAGGGAAGAATGGATCAGCCTGTTCCGTGAAGCAGGTGTGCCGTTAGATAGCATCGGCTGGCGCTGGGCCTTTCGCTTCCTGGTCGTTGCCGGGAAAAAAAGGTAATGATTTAGAGAAATGATAGTACAGTGATCGGTTCTACTAAATTTTCACCCGGCAAAGTTCAGCAGCAAATTAATCCTGTACTTTGTTCTGCGGTTCGGATTTTGTTTAGTGTTCAGCTCATGATCTATCGCTTAACATTTGCAGCAG
>JBEVLT010000259.1:0-20706 GCA_040509055.1 Chitinophagaceae bacterium | reverse complement strand
GGGGAGCTGTTGCTTTTGCAGGGAAATTATAGCCAGTCGTATGACTATTATCTCAGGGCCAAGCAATGGGCGGCGAAGTACCTGACGCCTTGCGAGATCGGCGATTACAGCTATAACCTGGGGATGGTGCTGTACCGCCAGCAGAAATATACAGAGAGCGCGGGCTCTTTCAAGGAGTCGTTTGATCAATATGGTTCCTGCAGCAGGGCGATCGCTTACAAGCAGCAGGAAGTCGCCGGTAACATCGGGTTGTGCTATGTGAAAACAAGGCAATACGATAGCGCCCTGGCCTATTTTAACAAGGCGCTTGCCGTCGTAGAGCAAACCCATGACCCGCTTCCGCTTTATATGCGGGAGATGGCGCAGGCAGTGGCATGGGGCAACCTGGGCAAAGTGTATGTGGCCCGGAACAGCCTCGATACAGCCGCTACTTTGTTTAAAAAAAGCCTGGCTATTAATGGTGGGAAAGGATATGATAAGCCGGATGCCCAGCTGGTACAGGCGCAGCTGGCCGAAGTATACGGGCGGCAAAACCGGTATGCCGACATGTTTACCCTGCTGCAGCAATTGAAAACAGGCCTGGATACGATGGCCAATCCGGCGGCCACCCTGTCATGGAACAGGCTGATGGCCGCTTACTACAAACATGCCGGTCAGCCGTTGAAGGAATTCAGGCATTATCAGGCTTTTATTACGATGCGTGACTCTGCCACCCATGCGGAAAACGTCCTGTCGCAGGAAGATATTTCCAGGCAGGTGAGGGACCGGGAGCAGCAGCTCGAGATCGCCCTGCTGAAGAAAAGCAACCAGCTCAATAAAACCTATCTCCTGATCACGGTCAGCCTGTCGGTGATCGCGCTCCTGGTCATTGCATTCATCTATTACATCTTTCGCAAAACGGCCCGGCTGAACCGGTTGATATCGGTGCAGAAAGGAGAATTGGAGCAGCAGAAGGGCGCGCTGGAGCAGCAGAAAGAGGAACTGGAGCAGCTGAACCATGTCAAAAACAGGCTGTTCAGCATTATCAGCCACGATATGCGGTCGCCGGTAAATTCATTATCCTCGTTTATTTACCTGCTCGAAGAGGGAGATATATCCAAAGCATCGTTACTGGAATATTCCTACCCGCTCAAAAAAAGCCTGGCCAGTACTTCGGCCATGATGGAAAATCTGCTGAGCTGGGCCGCCAGCCAGCTGCAGGGATTCCGGCCCTCGGTAAAAAGCGTAGCGATACGGGAGATCACCGCCACCGCAATTGCCAATACGGCCGGGTCGGCAGAAGAAAAGGGTATAACGGTGATCAATGATATTTCTCCAGATATCCATGCCGCTGCGGATAAATATATGCTGCAGGTGGTGCTCCGCAACCTCCTGGGCAACGCGATCAAATACAGCCATCCTGCCGGGGTCGTTACCGTCGGTGCCGGGCACACGGGAACGGATGTCACGATCAAGGTCAAAGACACCGGTATCGGTATGACAGCGGACCAGGTCAGCAAGATCAATGCGGCCACGCATTTGCAGGTGTTGCAGGATACCATGGGCACAGCCGGTGAAAAAGGCGTGGGACTGGGGGTGTACCTGTGCGCCACATTCATTGAAATGATGAAAGGCACACTGCAGGTGGAAAGCGAGCCGGGTAAGGGCACCGTATTTTTTGTCCGGCTGCCTGCTTAAACAAAGCGGGTGATCAGCTTCATGTTGACCGTCCTGTCCAGCAGGTGCTGCTTGTAGGAGGCCGTATAGGGCGCCATCTGGCCGTTTGTCATCTCTACCGCATCGGCGGCAATGCTGCGGATATGCTGCAGGTTAATGATAAACTGTTTGTGTATCCTGATAAAAGGATCTGCCGGCAGCTGCGTTTCCAGGTTTTTTAAGCTCACCAGCACGATATGGGTCTTGCCTGCCGTGGTATAGATCTTGCAGAAATCGCCCATGCTTTCGATATGCGATACCTGGTCGTACAATAAGCGGGTATAGAGCCCGTCTTCCCGGATATAGAAAAAGTTGTCGCCTTTGGAAGCAGGTGGCTCGTCTGCCGGTTGTGCAGCGGCCTGCTGCCGGACCGTTAGGTACTCGATCGCCTTGTTCACGGCCTTGGTCAGCCGGGGCAGCGTCACCGGTTTCACGATATAGTCCACCGCATCCAGCTCATAGCTCTCGGCCGCATAATCCGTATGGGACGTGACGAAAATAAAAGCCGGCGGGTGCTTCAGGCTTTTCAGCAGCTCCATGCCGTTGATGTCGGGCATATTGATATCGGAGAAAACAAGATCTGCTTTTTGCTGCCGCAGCACTTCCATGACCTCCACGGCAGAGGCGCAGGCGGCGATGACGGCGACTGCCGGGAGCTTTCTCAGCTGCGAGGCGATGGCCTCTCTTTCAACCCTGATATCATCGGCTACAATGCAGGTATACGG
Source organism: Chitinophagaceae bacterium (assembly GCA_040509055.1). GTDB lineage: Bacteria > Bacteroidota > Bacteroidia > Chitinophagales > Chitinophagaceae > JAJKIP01. The sequence continues at coordinate 18,286 of JBEVLT010000259.1, read as the reverse complement.
CATGAAGGCTGGAGTTGCGGTAAAACGAATAGTGCAAATCTACTTTATTGCGGGATCACATCTACTAAACCGGGGCAACAGGTCTACTTCTTCTTTTTTGCGCCGGGCTGACTTTTATTTTTATCCCTGAACCGGCAAATCTTATCCCTGCCCGCAGACCGGTAAATAAACCGCACCGTATACCACGGGCTACCCATTTTCCCGAACGCTATAAAGCTACACCATGCAAAAACAGTTACTGCTTATCCTGGCCGTATCATGCAGCTTCCTTCATCTCCGGGCAGGAGATCACCCCATTAGCTCTTTGTCCGGCACCTACCTGGTGGGCAGCAGCCAGCCGTTTTATAAAAAGCTGACCAATGTGGCGGCCATGCTCAATAATGTCGGTATGACCGTCACCGGGGATGTGGTATTCGAACTGGATAGTGATTATGACGGCACCACCGGCGAAACCTTTCCGATCACCATCAACCAGTTTAATAATTCCGGCAACTGGACCGTCACCATCCGGCCCAAAGCAGGTATACCATTGCGTACCACGGCCGGCGATCCGGGTACACAGCCACTCATTACCTTCAACGGTACTGACCGCCTTATTTTTGATGGCAGGGCAGGGGGCGCAGGGGGTATTGCGTGGCTGATCCGCAATACAGCCACCACCAATGCCGGCGCCACGTTTTTTTTAAAGAACGATGCACAAAACAATACCCTCACCTGGCTGCAACTTGAAGGGCAAGCCGCTGGTGATGGTGTGGGCGTGGTCTGCCTGGGCGCTACCACAGGCAACGAAGGAAACGATAACAATACGATCAGTTATTGCACCATCCGCGACCGGACCGATATACCTAATCCCGTCATGCCGGCCATTGGTATTTTTTCCGCGGACGCTATAGCTACCGGCGGAACAATCATCGATCACAATCATATTTTCAATTTTTTCAACAATGCCGATAGCGCTTATGGCATCCGGCTGAAGCAGGGCGCCGACAATAGCTCGGTCACGAACAACAGCATTTACATGGAGCGTATGCTGTCGGGCGTTTCCGGCAACACGTACCTGTTTGGTATCGCGGCAGGCGACATGCTTACCGTTAACCTGACTATAAAGGACAATTTCATAGGCGGAGCTGCACCGGAATGTGGCGGTCATCCATTTACCGTATCGGGTGGTGGTACCGTAGCGGGTATCCGGATCGGGGTCTATAACAGTTTTGGCCTGGGACCGGTCGTATGTTCCGGAAATACGGTACGTAACCTGAACATCACGATCAGTGAACTGGGATTTAACGCCTTTCATGTTTTTACAGGCATTCGCGTAGACGGATTGAAGACGGATGTTACCGATAATACGATCGGTAACCCGGCAGGCCATGATGACGTCGTCATTACATCGAATGAAGCAGCTGTGCCGCTGTCGCCCGAAGTGTCTTTAATTTATTTTGCTGCGGAAGGAGGGGGATCTGTCACCGGCAACAAAATGGGCGGGATTACCGTGGGAGGGGTACAAACATCGGGGCGTATGGGTACGCTTTACGGGATCCAGGCCGGCTTCAATAACTATGCTCCGCCATCTTTTACTGTTAGCAATAACACGGTCGGCAGTGCCACTATCAGCGATAATATCCGGTGTATTTCGGCGTCCATACCCATGCGTTTCATCGGCATTTCGATGGGTATGCCGGTTAGCATCAGCTGTACCAATAATACGGTGGCCGGTGTCTACCTCGGCTATTCCGGGGCAAATGCCTCCAGCATACCCATGACAACGGGGATATGGATCTCATGGTCACCTATGGCGCTTGTTGATCATAACCTGGTATCGGATATTTCCTCTCTTTCCTCGACGATCAATCAGGCGGGAGGGGCGATTACACCTGATCCTGAACCCATTTTTGCTTCCTTCCAGGGCCTTTTGATACAGGCGACTTCATCTATTGTGTCCAATAACACCATCAGGAGATTACGATTGACCAGCACGGCCCTTATGAATGGCAGGTCCGTCGACAACAGCCATGTTTGCGGGATACTGCTGCCGGGTTCAAAGGCGGAGATCTATAATAACAGGATTTATGATCTGACTTCCGCCAATAACCCCGGCGCGTCAACCTCCACCATCGTTTCGGGAATAGACGCACAAACTGATAACGATTGGGGCAACCCGACTGCTATTTACAACAACCTGATCGCGCTGGATAACGGTACCAATAACAATAATTGCGAGATCAGGGGGATTCGTTTCCGGATGCCGAACGGTGCTCCGTATCTTACATTGTACCACAATTCTATCTATATAGGCGGGAATGCCGGGATTGCTTCAAATGGAGCGATAAGCGCTGTAATGACCTGGTCCAAAGTGAAAAGTACAGCCAGTTCAGTTGCAAACCTTATCCACCGCAACAACCTGCTGGTAAATGAGCGTACCGGTGGCGCCGGCGCTCATTATATTTTCAGGGATGTCCTGAATACCCCTGGTACAGGTTGGACCACTGCTACTTCCGATATGAATGTACTGATCACCGGTAATGTCAATAAGATTGCCGTGCGTGGCACAGCCGATTTCGATACCACGCAATGGAAAACAAAAAGCGATGCGCATAGCTGGTTTTATGGCGTTTCCCAGCTTGCCCCGGCTAACCTGTTTGTCAATCCTGCGGCCGGCGACCTGGGCATTAAAAGGAGCGCCGGAGCATATGTAACAGGAAAAGGAACGGCTTCCTCCGGGATCACGACAGATATCACAGGCCAGTTGCGAAGCACGACTGCACCTACAATAGGGGCCTATGAAGATGTGGCGCAGAGCACGGCGCCGGTGATCACCTCGTACGGTGGAAATGCAAGCGCGACCCTGCAGGTGCCGGAAAACACGACAGCGGTCGCAACCGTTGCTGCTGAAGATGACAATACGCTGGTGTATAGCCTGGCAGGCGGGGAAGATGCGGCGAAGTTTACCGTGAACAGCGCTACAGGCGAGCTGGGCTTTCTGGCAGCTCCTGATTTTGAACAGCCGGGCGATGCCAATGGCGATAATGTGTATCTCGTTACCGTACAGGCTTCCGATGGGGATTCTCCCGTGGTCCAACGCTTCAAGATCAAAGTGACGGACGCGAACGATCATGCGCCGGTCATCACGTCCTACAATAGCGATGCAGCGGTATCGTTGAGGGTTCCGGAAAACATCACAGGTACAATTGCTACAGTAACGGCCACCGACGTGGATAAGAACACGACGATCACTTACAGCCTGGTGAATGAAGAAGATGCGGCAAAATTTACTGTCAATCCTTCTACAGGAGCGCTCAGCTTCCTGGCTGTGCCTGACTATGAGCAGCCTGGCGATAACAACAGCGATAACGTGTACGTGGTAACTGCAAAAGCCTCGGATGGCGATTCGTCAGCTACCCAGCGCTTCAAGATCAAAGTACAGGATGTCAACGACCTGGCGCCGGTGATCACCTCCCACGAAGGAAAGGATGTAGTAAGCTTACAGGTAGCAGAAAACACAACAACCGCCGTGGATACCGTAGCCGCTACCGATGGCGATGCCGGTACTGTGATCCGGTACAGTATTGTAAGCAGTGAGGACGGCGCTTTATTTACGGTGGATCCTGTCACCGGCGTGCTGCGTTTTATTACCCCGCCCGATTATGAACAACCGGCAGACGGCAACCATGATAATAGCTATATCGTAACCGTGCAGGCTTCAGACGGGAATTTCACAGCTACCCAACGCTTTGGGGTCAAAGTGACCAATATCAACGACAGCCCCCTGATCATCACCTCCACCACGCAGGTGCCTGAAAATACCCTGGTAGTGACCACGCTGGGTGCTACGGATGCCGACGCGGGCGTTACCATCGGCATAGAACCGGAAGGAGACGGCGCTTTGTTCTCCTTCGATCCGGCAACAGGCATACTGAGCTTTATTGCCCCGCCGGACTTTGAGCACCCTGCCGATGCTAACGGGGATAACGTCTATGCCGTAGCCATCCGGATGTTTGATGGCGCGTTGCCCACCATCCTGAAGCTGAATATTTCAGTGACGGATACTGACGGACCCGATGCCCGCATGACCGGCCGAAATACTCCTGAGCCACAGGTACAGTCAACCGTGGTGCTGCAAATGGAAGCCGTGCCCGGGGCAAAGCCCAAAGCGATCAGGGTTTATCCCAACCCGGTGACGGGCAAGCGGTTCAACCTGCGGTTGGACAGCATTGCTGCCGGCCCATACACGCTGGAGCTCTGCACGACGGGAGGGCAGTTCGTATGCCGGCAACGGCTCAGCCATACCGGGAAATCCGCGCTGTACCCGGTGCAGCTGCCGGCCAGCCTGGCCCCTGGCGCGTATGTGCTGAAACTGGAAGGGAGCAGCTTCCGGCACACGGAAACACTGGTTGTAGAATAAACGATTTTGAAAAGCCACTCCACCGCCGGCCGCTTCGAAAGGAGCGGCCTTTTATATGCGGCAATCTGTAAAATCTCCCGGTTCCCGCCCTGAATTGCTGAATTCCGGTCCTCCCGGCCTGTAAGTGTAAATACTTACCGGTTTGCCCTATATTTACCCAGCCTTTAACCACCGACCTTCTCCTGCTTTACCCGGCACCGTCCCATGCGCAATGCTTTTTTGCTGTTTACCTGTTTGTCTTTGATAACCTGTCGTCACCGGGAGCAAAAACCCGTGGAGGAAGCCCGGGAGCTGGAGGCGTATTTCCGGACCATCGAGCCGGCGGGGCGGCCATTTGCTGCTTCCGACGCCGACAGCGCTATTTACATCTACGATTCCATTGTGCATTCGCTGAAAGACCCTCCTGTCATTTTTTCGTTTATGCGGTATGATTTTATGTATTCCCTCAATACATTGGTCAGGAAGGATAACGCCAAGGCCGCTCTCTACCTCGATTCGGCGATCGGGTATCTGGAACGCCATCGCTTAACGACACAATACCCCACCGTCTATTTTAATTCTTTATGCAGGAAAGCCGAGCTGGCGCTTTTCCAGGAAAATTATAACCAGGCATACGAGTATTATCTCAAGGCAAAGCAATGGGCTTTTGCCAACCTGACCAGCTGCGAGGTGGCCGATTACAGTTACAGCCTGGCCATGGTATTGTACCGCCAGCAGAAATATCCGGAAAGCAGCAGCTATTTTAAAGAGTCGTTTGAGCAATATTCTTCCTGCCGGAGACCGGTTGCTGCTGTTGCCTACAGGCGGCAGGAAATTGCCGGTAATATCGGGCTGTGCTATGTGAAGACAAAGCAATACGACAGCGCATTGGCTTATTTTAACCGGGCGCTTACCGTGCTGGAGCAACACAGGGATTCCCTGGGTTTCCAGCAAGACATGGCAAGGGCGGTGGTATGGGGCAATATGGCCAAGGTATACGTGGCGCAAAATAAGCTGGATACAGCCGCCGACCTTTTTAAAAAAAGTATCGCTGTCAATGTCGGGAAGCGTTATGACAATATGGATGCCCAGCTGGCGCAGGCACAGCTGGCGGAAGTATATGCCAGGCAATACCGGTATGCGGATATGTTTACGGTGCTGCAACAACTCAGGACAGGCCTGGACACGCTCGCCAATCCTGCAGCTACCCTATCCTGGAGGAAGCTGATGTCGGAGTATTACAGGCATGCCGGCCGGTTGCCGGAAGAGCATCACTATTACAAAGAATATATTACGATGCGCGACTCTATCCGGGATGCGGAAAGTGCGGCGCTGCAGACCAACGTGACGCAGCAGATCAGGGACAAGGAAAAAGAACTGGAGATCGCCCTGCTGAAGAAGAACAACCAGCTGAACAGGACCTACCTGCTGATCACGATCAGCCTTGCGGTGATCGCTGTATTGATCATTGCCGTCTTCTATTATATTTTCCGGAAAACATCCCGGCTGAACCGGCAGATATCGGCGCAGAAAGAGGAACTGGAACACCAGAAAGAGGAACTGGAGCAGCTGAATCATGTGAAGAACAGGCTGTTCAGCGTGATCAGTCATGATATGCGTGCGCCGGTAAATGCGTTGTCGGCATTTGTCACCGTGCTCGAAGAAACCGATCAGTCGAAAGAGTCGCTGATCCGGTTCTCCAACCAATTGAAGAAAAAGCTGGCTTATACATCGGGCATGATGGAAAATATGCTGAACTGGGCGGCCAGCCAGCTGCAGGGCTTCCGTCCCTTCCTGCAATGGGCGGGGATACGGGACATAGCAGAAAAAGCGATCGGCAATACCGCCGGCCTGGCGGAAGAAAAAGGAATAAAGCTGGCGAACGAAATACCACCGGAACTGGCAGCCACGATTGACCGGGATATGCTGCAGGTGGTGCTCCGCAACCTGCTGAGCAATGCGATCAAATACAGCCATCCGGGTGGTGATGTCAGGATAAGTGGCCGGGAAGCCGGGCCGGGCCAGGTAATCATACAGGTACGTGACAAAGGCGCCGGTATGCCTGAAGATTACGTGGAGAAGATCAACAGCAGCGATCTGGAAGTATTGCGCAGCATCAGCGGTACATTGAAGGAGAAGGGGACCGGGCTGGGCATTTACCTGTGCCGAACCTTTGCGGCTATGATGAACGGGAGCCTGCAGGTGGAAAGCGGGCCGGGTACAGGGACCGTTGTTTCGGTGACATTACCTGCCTAAAGAAAACGGGTGATCAGCTTCATATTCACCGTTCTGTCCAGCAGTTTTTGCTTATAAGCCGGGTCGTAAGGCAATTTATGGTTCCCGGTCAGCTCTACGCTTTCGGAGTCGACCATGCAGACATAGGCCAGGTTCACGATAAACTGTTTTTGGATCCTGAGAAAAACAGCGTCCGGCAGTTGTGCGGCAAGGTTCTTCATATTGACCAGCACCATGTGCGTCCTGCCTTCCACGGTATAGATCTTACAGAAATCTCCCAGGCTCTCGATATAGGCCACCTGGGTATGAAGCAGCCGGGTATACCCCTTGTTTTCCTTGATATAAAAAAAATCGGCCCCGTTCGCCGCAGGCGGGGCGTTTTCGGCCAACGGCTGCGCTGCTGATTCCTGCCTGAGCTCCAGGTACTCGATGGTTTTATTAACAGCCTTTGTAAGACGGGGCAGCGTGACCGGCTTTACGATATAATCCACGGCATCCAGCTCATAGCTCTCTGCCGCATAACCGGCATAGGAAGTAATAAAAACAAAGGCCGGCGGGTTCTTAAGGCTTTTCAGCAGTTCCATGCCGGTGATGTCGGGCATGTCGATATCGGAAAAAATGATATCCGGTTTTTGGGAGCGCAGGATATCCATGACTTCAAGCGCAGATTCGCAGGAAGCAAGGATGTGTATGGCCGGTATTTTTTTCAGCAGGGCCGCCAGCGCTTCTCTTTCGATGTCATCATCGTCGGCTACGATGCAGGTGTAGATCATACTTCGCGGGGAATTTTCGGTTGCAATGACAGCTCAAATCTACGATAATCCCGGCTTCGCTATACTAAACCATGCGGGGCGCTATACTTTCAGTTTTTCGCGTGAGCCCGTCTTCTATTTTTATCCCCGAACCGGCAAATCTTATCTCCGCCTGTAAACACGGGCTCTTTTCTTTTCCTGAATGACCGGCTAAAACTGAACCCATGCAAAAACACTTACTGCTTATCCTGGTTGCATTCTGCTTCGTGTCTGACCTTCGCGCCGGGGATCACCCGATCGGGTCTTTGTCCGGCACCTACCTGGTCGGCAGCAGCCAGACCTATAAAAACCTGACCGATGTGGCCGCTGTGCTCAACAATGCCGGTTATACCGTTACCGGCAACGTGGTCTTTGAGCTGGACAGCGATTACGATGGTGCCACTGAGACCCTTCCCATCGTCTTCAACCAATTCAATACATCCGGAAGCTGGACGGTGACCATCCGGCCCAAAGCAGGCGTGAGCATGCGTACTACGTCCGGCAATCCGGGTATACAGTCGCTTATTACTTTCAACGGTACCGACCGCATCATTCTGGATGGCAGGGCAGGGGGAACAGGGGGTATCGCCTGGCTGATCCGGAATACGGCTACCATCAATGCGGAGGCTGCCATTCGTTTGCAGAACGATGCGCAAAATAATACGTTCACTTACCTGCAGCTGGAAGGACAGACCGATTGGGCAGGGGTAGTGTATATCGCTAATCCGGGTGCGCAGGGCAATGACAACAATACCATCAGCTATTGTGCCATCAGGGACCGGACCGATGTTTCTACGCCTGCACGGCCGGTCAATGGTATTCTCTCTTATGGTTCAGAAACCACCACCGGGAATAAATTTGACCACAATGCTATTTTCAACTTTTACAATAGCGGCGGCAGCGCCTATGGCATCCAGCTTGTGCAGGGCACAACAGATGCTTTGATCACGCACAACAGCATTTACCAGGAACAACCACTGCTGAATGCACCGGGCGGAACTGCCCTATACGGGATTTCTGCGGCTGAATGGACGACCAACCGGCTGACGATCGCGAATAATTTCATTGGTGGTTCTGCACCGCAGTGCGGGGGAGCGCCGTTGACGATCGCCAGTGCCGCCAATAGCGCTTGTGCTGTAACAGGAATATTTTATGGCATGCGCGCAGCTCCCTTCGGTGACCAGAATATATGCAACCAGAATACAATACGGAATATCGATATCACAGTTCGTGACCAGTTCAATGCTTTCCCGGGCATTTTTGCAGGTATATACACCATAGCAAAGATGGATGTGAAGAATAACACGATAGGGAACCCGGATGGCCATGACGATATAAAAATAACCGCCGGTGGCGGAACAGAATATGTCAGGACCAATATGATTGCATTTATGGCTAACTACCCCGGGATTATTGCCGGGAACAGGATAGGCGGCATCACGCTTGCAGGAAAGACAACCAAAGCCTGTGACGTAGCCGGAATTTATGGATTTCCTGAGGGGGGAAGCGTAAGCACGGAGCCATTTGTTATCAGCGAAAATAGCATCGGGAGCATGACCATGCCCGATAATATCCGGGTTGCCGGCGATACCCTGCCGGTCAATTTTTTGGGTATTAATTTCACCATGGATTTATCGCTTAGTTGTATCAACAATACAGTTGCCGGGGTAGCCATGGGATATGCCGGTAAAACCATTCAGACCTCGGCCGCCGGCATCCGGGTATCCTGCTCTTCTACCCTTTTGGTTAAGAATAATCAGGTCTCGGGTATCTCGTCGGCTTCCTTAACACCCTTTACTCCTCCTGAATTCGCAGGTTCAGGTACTCCACATGAACTCACGGGAATTTACGCACTTCAGCGGGGCGGTCTTATGGAAGTGTCCGGTAATATGGTGAGCGGATTGCGCCTTACGGGCACCGGGCCCATAAGCCCTGTTGCCGGGACAAGCAAAACCGTTCATGGGATACACCTGGTGACGGCAACAGCAACATCCCCCACCAGGGTCTATAATAATAAGGTGTATGGTCTGAGCTCCGCCAATGACCTGGGGGCATCTTCCGCCACTGTGCTTTCAGGGATCTATATCGAAGAGATTGCCAATAGTGTAGTAATGGCCTATAACAACCTGGTGTCATTAGACAACGGGGGGCTTTCCAATAATTGTCAAATCACTGGTTTCCGGGTCAACTCTACAATATGGTCGTATGCTAACAACTTGTATCATAATGCCATATACATAGGCGGCAGCAGCAGTGCTTCATCGAATACTGCCTTCAGTGCCCTCATCACTTATTCCCTTGGGAACAGGGCAAGTACTAATTTTTCCATACGTAATAACCTGCTGGTAAACGGGCGGACGGGTGGAAGCGGGCCTCATTATATTTTTCATACTACGTTGGAGTACTATCAGGATGCCAACTGGACGACCGCTACTTCAGACACGAACGTGCTGGTGACAGCGAACATGAATACAGTTGGCAGACGGGCTTCTTCCGACCTGGACTCCACGCAATGGAAGGAAAAAAGTGATCCACATAGTTGGTTCTATGCTACTTCACAGATATCTCCTGCAGCTTTGTTTACGAATGCTGCCGCAGGCGACCTGAGCATTAAACCAGGGGCACGCAGGTATGTGATATGGAAAGGAGCGTCCTCCGCCGGGATCGCTACCGACTATGCCGGTGAAATACGCAGCACGACGGCGCCAACGATCGGGGCCTATGAATACCTGTCGCTTCCCATTCAGAACGAGGCGCCGGTGATCACTTCGCATGGCGGCAATGCCGCCGTGACGTTGCCTGTACCGGAGAATACGACAGTGGTTACCACGGCGACCGCTACGGATGCCGATGCAGGAACGCTTACCTATAGCCTGGCAGGAGGGGAAGATGCCGCGAAGTTTACGGTCAATAGCTCAACCGGCGAGCTGAGTTTTATCACCGCACCGGATTTCGAGCAGCCCGGCGATGCCAATGGCGATAATACCTATATTGTTACCGTACAGGTGTCAGACGGCGATCTGACCGCTACCCAGCGGTTCAAGATCAAGGTCACGGATGCCAACGATCATGCACCGGTGATCACTTCGTATACTGGTAGTGCTGCGGTGACGCTGCAGGTGCCGGAAAATACCACCACTGTTATCGCCACCGTAACGGCGACTGACTCGGATAAGAACACAACAATTACTTACAGCCTGGTGAACGAAGAAGATGCGGCACAATTTGGCGTCAACCCTTCCACCGGTGAACTGAGCTTTGTTACACCACCACCCAACTTTGAGCAGCCACGGGATATAAATGGGGATAATGTATACATCGTGACCGTAAAGGCTTCGGATGGGGATTCAAGCGCTACTCAACGGTTCAAGATCAGGCTCACGAATGTAAATGACAATGCGCCGGCGATCACTTCGTATAACGGGGATGCCCTGGTGACTCTGCAGTTGCCGGAAAACACTATACAAGTGTCGACAGTTACGGCAACCGATGGCGACAGTACCGCGCTTACCTACAGCGTCCTGGGCGAAAAGGACGGTATCCTGTTTGCCGTGAATCCTTCAACCGGGGAACTCAGCTTTATTACGGCGCCTGATTTTGAGCATCCCGCAGATGCGAACGGAGATAATACCTACCTGGTATCGGTACAGGCTTCGGATGGCAGCCTGTCGGCCGTGCAGCGCTTCTCTATCAAAATTACCGACCTGGCCGATAATCCTCCTGTGGTCACGATGACGATACGAATACCTGAAAATACATTGGAAGTGACACCGCTGGAAGGAACTGATGACGATGCCGGCACTTCGGTCACGTTCACGATGATGGACAAAGAAGACGGCGCCCTCTTCCGGATCAACCCGGCCAACGGATCGCTGGAGTTCAGGGCAGCGCCTGATCTTGAAAACCCGGCCGATGCTGATCATGATAATATCTACCTGGTATCGGTAAAAATGACCGCCGCCGACAATATTACCATCCTGCGCTTCCAGGTAAAAGTAACGGCATCCGATGCCGGTACCGGCAGGACGACCGGCCGCAGCACACCAGAGCCGCAGGTACAATCAACTGTGGCGCTGCAAGCCGAAACAGCACCGGAACCCGGTAAATCGATCAGCGTGTATCCTAACCCGGTTACCGGTAAACGGTTCAGTTTACGAATGGACAGCGTTGCCGCCGGCCGGTATGCGCTTGAATTATACTCCGCCGCCGGGCAGCTGGTGTGCCGCCAGCAGCTCAACCATACCGGTAAATCCGTTCTTTACCCGGTACAGCTGCCTGGCAGTCTTACCCGCGGAGCATACATGCTGAAGTTGACAGGAATAGATCTCCGCCACACAGAAAAACTGGTTGTGGAATAAACGATTTGAAAAGCCACTCCACCACCGGCCGCTTCGAAAGGAGCGGCCTTTTTCTTTTAAAACAGCGCTTCAATCCGCCGGGTTTTTTGCCCGGGGTGATGAAATCGGGGCTTGCAGGCTGGTAGGTGTAAATACTTACCCGTTTACCCTATATTTACGCCGCCTTTAACCAGCCAACCTTCCCTGATTCAGTTCCTATTCGCATGTCCAGAGCTTTTCTGCTATTGATATTGGCCTGTTCGTTCCTTTCCGCCTGCCGGCATCGCCAACCCGTGCAGGAAAGCCGGGAGCTGGAATGGCATTCCCGGATATTTGCATCGGCCATCGATGCCTATCTTCTTTCCGATGGCGACCGGGCCATTTACCTCTACGATTCCATTGCACATGCGTTGAAAGACCCGCCCGTGGTCGTGACTTTCATGCGATATGACCTGCAGCATGCCATCCAGGTGGGACTGCGGAAAGACAATGCATCGGCCATCAGGTATCTCGATTCGGCCATCGGGTACCTTGAAGCGCATCGCCTGACGACAGAATTCCCAAAAACCTATTTCGGCCTGTTGTCCCGTCGGGGACAGCTGTCGCTTTTCCAGGGAAATTATGACCAGGCCTACGATTATTATCTCCGGTCAAAGCAATGGGTGTCGGCGCACCTGAGCCCCTGCGAGATCGCCGTTTACAGTTACGACCTGGCCATGATCCTGTATCGCCAGCAGAAGTATGAAGAAAGCAGGAACTATTTCAGGGAATCATTTGACCAGTTTTCTTCCTGCAGGAGATCCGTTGCCGACGTCGGGTATAAGCAGCAGGAGATTGCGGACAATATCGGGCTCTGCTATGTGAAAACAAACCAATACGACAGCGCCCTGGCCTGGTTCAACCGGGGACTGACGATCGCCCAGCATGGCGACTCTATTCCGCAACATATGCGGCAGATGGCGCAGGCCGTGATCCGGGGCAATATGGCCAAAGTGTATGTAGCCCGGAACAGGCTGGACACGGCCGCCGACCTGTTTCAAAAAAGTCTGGCTGTCAATGCCGGGCTGGGCTATAACAGGATGGATGCGCAGCTGGTACAGGCGCAGCTCGCCGAAATCTATGAGAAGCAAAACCGGTATGGCAACATGCTGGATATGCTGCGGCAGCTGAAAGCCGGACTGGATACATTGCCCAACCCCGATGCGCTGCTATCCTGGAACAGGCTGATGGCCGCCTATTACAAACATACCGGGCAGCGGTTGAAGCGGCTTGCCTATTATGAAACTTTCATCAGCATGCGCGACTCCGCCAGCCAGGTGGAGAGCGCCATCTCCAAAGCGGATATTGTGCGGCAGGTAAAGGAGAAGGAACAGGAGCTGGAGATCACCCTGCTGAAAAAAAACAACCAGCTCAACAGGACCTACCTGGTCATTACGATCAGCCTGGTGGCCATCGCCATACTGGTGGTCGGGTTCCTCTATTATATTTTCCGGAAAACGGCCCGGCTCAACCGGCTTGTCTCTTCGCAAAAGGAGGAGCTGCTCCACCTGAACCATGTTAAGAACAAACTGCTGAGCGTGGTGAGCCATGATATGCGAACGCCGGTGAATACGCTGGCCTCATTTATCTACCTGCTGGAAAACCGCACGGTTTCCCGGGAATCGCTGCTGGCCTATTCGCAGCAGCTGAAACAAAGCCTGGGTCATACTTCCGTGATGATGGAAAACCTGCTGAACTGGACCGCCAGCCAGATGCAGGGTTTTAAACCGGTGATCGAACGGACCGGGATCAGGGATATCGCTGAAAAAGTGACCGGCAATACCAGTGGCTTTGCCGCAGAGAAACAGGTCGTCATTCTCAATGAGATCCCGGCCACTGCTGCCGCCGGCATCGACCAGGAAATGTTCCAGGTGGTGCTGCGCAACCTGCTGGCCAATGCGATCAAATTCAGCCATCCCGGCGGTAGCATTGTCCTTAGCGCTGTGCGTGCGGACCAGGACGGATACATCGTGGTGCAGGTCAAAGATCAGGGTACCGGCATGGCTGAAGAGGATGTGGCAAAGATCAATGGCGGTAACCCTGACATGCTGCGCAGTACGGCCGGTACGGCGCGGGAAAAAGGAACCGGCCTGGGGCTGCACCTATGCCTTGTTTTTGTAAAAATGATGAAGGGCTCCCTGCGCGTGGAAAGCAGGAAAGGGGAGGGGACTTTGTTTTCCGTGCTTCTTCCTGTTTAAGAAAAACGGGTGATCAGCTTCAGGTTCACCGTCCGGTCCAGCAGTTTTTGCTTGTAGGTAGGACTATAGGCGGTCTTATAGCCAGCGATCATTTCGATCGCATCCGGGGTGATCATATGGATATGCCGGATGTTGACGATCGCCTGTTTGTGTATCCTGATGAACCGGTCTTCCGGCAGCTGCGGCTCTATGTTTTTCATGTTGACCAGCACGATATGCGTTTTCCCCCCGGTAGTGATGATCTTGCAAAAATCGCCCATGCCTTCCACGGCCATGACCTGGTCGTATAAAAGACGGGTATAGCCGCGGGTGTCCCGGAAATAAAAAGAATCGTTGTCCTTTCCCGGTGCCGGAAGATCCCCGGCTGGTGTTTGTCCTGTGGCCTGCTGCCGGGCATCGAGGTATTCAATGGCCTTGTTGACCGCCCGGGTCAGGCGGGGGAGTGTAACGGGCTTTACAATATAATCCACGGCATCCAGCTCATAGCTTTCGGCGGCATAATCGCTGAAGGAGGTGATGAAAACAAAGGCCGGCGGCTGGGGGAGGCTTTTCAGCAGCTCCAGCCCGCTGATATCGGGCATGTCGATATCGGAAAAGATAACGTCTGCCCTCCGGCTGCGCAGCAGTTCCATCACTTCCAGGGCTGAAGAACAGGCAGCCAGGAGGCTCACCGCCGGTATTTTTTCCAGCATGGCGGCAAGCATATCCCGCTCTATCAGGTTGTCATCGGTTACAATACAGGTGTAAGACATAATGTGTCGCAGGGGATAAATCAGAACCCGGTTCAAATCTACTACAATCTGTGTTTCCTATAGAAAAAGACAGGATTGGTATACCGGCCGGCCGGGGGGAAGAAGCGGCTGCTATTTTTAGTTCCGGGAAGAAAACACTTCATTAAAAGATGCCAGCGCTTATTGATCTGATGAGGCTGGCTCAAAAACCAAAACATGCAAAAGCGCCTGCTATCGACTGCTGTTCTATTCTTCTTTTGTCTGACCCGCCTCCTTGCCGGCGATCATCCGCCCGGGTCTCCGACAGGCGACCGGGATACACTTTCCGGCAATGCAAACCTGGCCAGTCTCTGGTTTAGCGCGGGCTATATGTATCCCGGGTTCGATGCAGCTACGACTTCTTATGAGGTAGAGGTGGAAACCTCGGTATGGAATATTACAGTCATACCTGGTGTAAGCGATATTCATGCTGCGGTATCGGTGAATGGATTGCCGCTTATTCCCGGTATAGACCCCGGGTCTTTTTATTTGAATTACGGGCCAAATACTTTTACGATCATCGTGACGGCCGAAGACGGCGTGACCACAAAGACCTATACGGCAGTGGTGACCCGCCGTCCGCCGCCTCCCCCGTTAGGCCTGTCGAATATTATGGTGCTCCCGGGCACCCTGTCCCCGGCATTCGATCCAAACGTACGTTCTTATACCGTTACGGTTGGCTATGTCACCGATCAGATCCTGATCCTTCCTGAAGTCAACGAAGGCAGCAATGGCCAGGCAACGATTTTCGGGTTTCCTCCCGGGATATTTCCACTACAGGAGGGGTCGAACTTTTTTCCTATCACTGTGATGAGCAATGATCCATTCGGTTCGCCCGGGATGGAATCCTATTTTCTCAACGTGGTACGTGAGCCCATGCCAAATATGGCTCCAACTGCCCTGGCGCTAAGCCCCCAGACAGTACGGGAGAATGTATCATCAGGTACGGCTGTCGGTACATTCACCGCTACCGATCCCAACAGCAATAATACGTTTACCTACACACTGGCCAGCGGGGATGGCAGTACAGACAATGTCTTATTCAGTATCAGTGGTGATCAGCTGAAGATCAATGTATCGGCGGATTATGAAACAAAAAAATCATATCACATCCGGGTCAGGGTCACCGACCAGGATACGCTGTACCTGGAGAAGCAGCTGACAATTGGGGTACTGAACATAAACGAATATGCCCCGGTGATTACCTCGTACGGAAGCGCGGCCAGCGTAAACCTGGGCATAGCAGAGAATACGAGAGTGGCTGCCATGGTGGCCGCCACCGATGGGGACAGTACAGCGCTGACCTATAGCCTGTCGGGAGAAGATGCCACGAAGTTTACGATCAATGCTGCCGGTGAGCTGAGCTTTGCTCCTCTCCCGGATTTTGAGCATCCTGGGGATGCGAACGCCGACAATGCTTATATCGTGACCGTGCAGGTGTCCGATGGTGATTCTGTAGCTGCCCAGCGGTTCAAGATCAAGATAACGGATACCAATGATAATACGCCGGTCATTACTTCTTATAATGGTGATGCGGCCGTAACGCTGCTGATAGCGGAAAATACGACCGGGGTAATTGCTACAATAAAAGCTGCCGATGTGGATAAGAATACCACCATCACCTATAGCCTGGTCAATGAAGAGGATGCTGCAAGGTTCACGGTGAATCCTTCTTCAGGCGAGATCAGCTTTATCACTGCGCCTGATTATGAGCACCCCGGCGATGGCAATGGTGACAATATCTATATCCTGACGGTGAAGGCCTGGGATGGGGATTCTGCTGCCACGCAGCGGATCAAGATCAAGATCAAAAACGTCAACGACAATGCTCCGGTGATCGTATCCGGTGATGGAAAAGATACGGTAACGATCCTGGTAGCAGAGAATGCCACCGCTGCTGTCGACACGATCAAAGCGACGGATGCAGATGCCGGCTCCACGATCGGGTACAGTATGGTGAGTGGCGGCGACGGCGCCCTGTTCTCGATCGATGCGGTAACCGGTGCGCTGAGCTTTATCGCTCCTCCTGATTATGAACAGCCTGCCGATGACAACCACGATAATATTTATATCGTGACGGTGCAGGCTTCCGATGGAGATTCGACGGATACGCAACGATTGGAGATCAAAGTGACCAATACCAATGACAGCCCGCTGATCATTACTTCCACTATGCAGGTGTCAGAAAATACGTTGACCGTGACCATACTCGGCGCTACCGATGCCGATGCGGGCATCACCCTCGGCATTGAGCCGGGTGGGGATGGCGCTCTTTTCTCACTCGATCCTGTCACCGGTGTGCTGGCCTTTATTACAGCGCCTGATTTCGAACATCCGGCCGATGCCAATGGCGATAATGTGTATGTAGTGTCTGTGCAAATATCCGATGGCAGTATGACGACGATCCTGCGGCTCAATATTACGGTAACCGATGTGGACGGATCATCTGCCCGGACGACCAGCCGCAGTGTAGCGCAACCCGAAGTGCAATCAACCGTGGTGCTGCAAATGGAAGCGGCGCCGGAGCCCGGTAAGGCGATCCGGGCCTACCCAAACCCGGTGACCGGCAAACGATTCACCCTGCGGATGGACAGCCTGGACGCAGGCAGCTATACGCTGGAATTGTACACGATGGCGGGGCAGCTTGCCTGCCGGCAGCAGCTCAATCATGCCGGTAAATCGGTCCTGTACCCGGTACAGCTGCCCGGCGCTCTCGCACCAGGAATGTATATGCTGAAAGTAACGGGTGCACATCTTCGCTATACAGAAAAGCTTAGGGTAGAATAAACGATCTGAGAGCCACCCCACCACCGGCCGCTTCGAAAGGAGCGGCCTTTTTTGAAACCGGTGCAATAATTTTGCGGTTTGAAGGGACCTCTTCCGTTCCTGCACGCTATGAATGATCACCATCCCGATACCGGCCGCCAGACTCCCCGCGAAGTACTGCCCGGATTTTATAAACAATATCACCTGGATGAGGACGGCGGCAATGCCAGCCCTTATGTAAAAATGGAACTGGGCAAGCGATTGTTCCTGTATCTGCCCAATTCCAATGCACGCCGCAGGGCGGTTTTCAAGCACGATGTACATCACCTCCTTACCGGCTACTCCAGCGTTTTCAAAGGGGAAACGGAGATCGCTGCCTGGGAAATCGGATCCGGGTGTACCCGCTACCCGGCGGCATTTATCCTGAACCTTTACGGTATAATGATCGGCATGCTCTTCAGTTCTGCCGGCGTGTACCGCGCTTTTATCCGGGGACGGCATACCTGCAACCTGTACCGGGATCGTTTCACCGATGAGCAGCTTCTGGATATGCCACTGCCCGTCATCAGAAAGTATTTGCTGCTGGACCGCCCCGTGCCCAAAGCAGGCCTGGGAGACTGGCTGGTGTTTGTACTCGTGCTGCTGGCCGGCACTGCTTATGCTGCATTGTCGCTGTTGCTGCTGCCCTTCGTATTGCTTTATACATTGTATGTTATGATGAAGCGCAGACCCACTTAACTTTATACAATCCTAACCGGGACTAAATATG
>JBEVLT010000258.1:0-3644 GCA_040509055.1 Chitinophagaceae bacterium | reverse complement strand
TGCAAGCTATGTGTTTGAATGCCGGGAAAGCAGGCGATCAGGCCAGCTTAAAGCCTTCAAGGAATTTCGTATTGAAATCGCCGCTGCGGAACCGTTCATCCTGCATCAGCTGCAGGTGAAAAGGAATGGTTGTTTTAATACCCTCGATCACATACTCGCTCAGCGCGCGGTACATGGTATCGATAGCTTCGTTGCGGGTACGCGCTACCGTAATGAGCTTGCCGATCATGGAGTCGTAATACGGTGGTATTACATAGCCTGCGTATGCATGGCTGTCTACCCGCACGCCATGGCCACCCGGCTGGTGCAGCGTGGTGATCCGGCCCGGCGAGGGACGAAAATCGTTGTACGGATCTTCTGCGTTGATGCGGCATTCGATGGAGTGCATTTGCGGCAAATAATCGTCGCCGGAAATACGCTCGCCCATGGCGATTTTGATCTGCTCTTTGATAAGGTCGAAATTGATCACCTCTTCCGTTACGCAGTGCTCCACCTGGATACGCGTATTCATCTCCATGAAATAAAAGTTCCGGTGCTTGTCTACCAGGAACTCAATGGTGCCCACACTCTCGTAATTGATGGCGCTGGCAGCTTTTTTGGCCGCTTCTCCCATTTTGAGGCGCAGTTCATCTGTCATAAACGGAGAGGGCGACTCCTCCACCAGCTTCTGATGGCGGCGCTGGATGGAACAATCCCGTTCGCTGAGATGGCATACATTGCCGTATTGGTCGCCGGCCACCTGTATTTCGATGTGCCGGGGCTCTTCCACGAATTTCTCCATGTAAATGCCGTCGTTCTTAAAAGATGCGGCTGCTTCTGCTTTGGCCGTACTGTACGCCTTTTCCAGTTCGCAATCCTCCCACACCACGCGCATACCCTTGCCGCCGCCGCCGGCCGTGGCCTTCAGGATGATGGGGTAGCCCATGTCCTTTGCCAGGCCCCTGGCCTGCTCCACACTTTGCAGCAACCCTTCTCCACCCGGCACCACCGGTACACCGGCCTTGATCATGGTATCTTTGGCTGTGATCTTATCGCCCATGGAGTTGATCATCTCCGGCGTGGGCCCGATGAACTTAATGCCATGATCGCCACAGATCCGGGCAAACTTGGCATTCTCGGCCAGGAAGCCGTAACCAGGATGAATGGCATCGGCGTTGGTGATCTCCGCCGCCGCCATGATATGGGGAATGTTCAGGTAGGAATCGCTGCTCTGCGGCTTACCGATACATACTGCCTCGTCGGCAAATTTTACATGCAGGCTGTCGCGGTCGGCCGTGGAATAAACCGCTACAGTTTTGATACCCATTTCCCGGCAGGTCCTGATCACACGAAGGGCAATCTCTCCACGGTTGGCAATCAGTATTTTTTTCAACATTCTTTCAATTTGAAAATTTGAAAATGAGGAGTTTGAAAATGACGGGGCAATCCGGAATATGAAAATGAGTTGCCCCATTTCATATTTTCAAATTGACACATTTTCAAATCAGGCAGGTTCTACCAGGAACAGCGGCTGATCATACTCTACCGGCGAAGCGTCATCCACCAGTATTTTCACGATGGTGCCTTTCACTTCGCTTTCTATTTCGTTGAAGAGCTTCATGGCCTCGATGATGCAAACGACCTTGCCGGGTGATATTTCGGCGCCGATCTCCACGAAGTTGGGCTTATCGGGTGTAGGCCTGCGGTAAAAGGTACCGATCATCGGGCTTTTGATGGTAATGAGGTTGGAAGCGGCAGCTTCAGGAGCCCTGCCCTTATCCGACGGTGCGGCGGGGGCTGCAGGCAGGCCGGCTGCCGGAGGGGGAATGTAAGCAGGAGCCTGGTGAACCGGGGAGGCAACCACCTGGGTTACCTGTTCTTCTTTTTGCCTGATCGTCAGGCGGAAATCTTTTTGCTCAATCGTCAGCTCCCCGATATTTGATTTGTTGATCATTTTGATCAATTCCTGGATCTGCTTATAGTCCATATTTTTCAATTTACAGGTATTTGGGTTTTAAAGATTGCCTTCCTCCGCCATGCAAAGGGAGGGCTAAGATAGGGAAAGAAATAAGAGCGGATCAAGTATTTTTTATGCATTTAGACCCAAAACGAGCCCAAAATCAATGAAAAATGGCCAAAAACAGGGTATTTCTGGCCATTTCCGAAAGAATTATTTGATTACTCTTTTACACGTTCTACGTATTCACCGGTCTTGGTATTTACACGGATCAGCTCGCCCTCATTCACAAACAGGGGCACACTTACGGTAGCGCCGGTTTCCACAGTAGCGGGTTTCAGGGTACGGGTAGCCGTATCGCCTCTCAGCCCGGGTTCGGTATAGATTACCTTCATCACGATCTTATCAGGCAGCTCCACGCTCATCGGCTGTTCGGTCTCGGTATTGATCAGTACGCCTACTTCCTGGCCTTCTTTGAGAAACTGGGGAGCATCCACCAGGGTTTCCTGCAGGGCTACCTGTTCGAATGTTTCATTATCCATGAAGTTGTAGCCGGTATCGTCCTTGTACAGGAACTGGTAAGCTCGTTTCTCCACGCGCACCGGGTAGATGGAGTCGCCGGAGTTCCAGGTTTTTTCAATAGAGCGGCTGTTGTCCACTCCTTTCAGCTTTGCCCACACCTTAGCGGCTGCCCGGGCCGTTTTGTTCTCTCCGAATTCTACCACGGAGTAGAGGCTGCCATCGAGCTTAATGATCATGCCGCGGCTGATATCTGCAGTATTTGCCATAGTTTTCGATTAAGGCGGCAAAGATAGGGGATGACAACCTGATGGCAAAGAACGTAAACATGCAACTGCTGCACAGGAGCAACTGCTTAAAACCGGCGATAAGTGTCAGCTATTGCATTGATCTCGATAGCCCCGCGTTTGCCCTTGTCCCCGTATTTTTTTATCGCTTCCTCGCTGGTCAGTGAAGTGACCTTGTAAATGCCTCCGCTGTTATTGATATAATCCCTGTCCTGGTCAGCTTCCGTGCCGTTGATCATCACCAGGGCATCCTGCCCGTTCATATGCGCCAGGCTGGCCGAAACGCTTATATCGTTGCGCGTCTCCTGTATCAGCGCACTGCCCTTGAAGCGCAGTACCCGCTCCTTGCCCAGCCAGGTGATGCTGTCCGCAACAATGGTGAATTCGCGGGGCTCTTTTGGTGCAACCGGCGGCGGCGGCGTAGGCGGTACCGCTCTCCGGTATCTTTTCTCAAAATCAGCCTTTTGCTTGGGATCGTTCAGGTCAAACTCTTCACGGCTGCCGTTTTTCAATACCACGGTCGCACGATCATTATCCACCTGTATGCTTTTGATATGGGCAGGCAGGGGAAAAGCTACCGGCGGAGCAGGCGGAGGTGGTGGCTCTACAGCAGGTGGCGGAGGCGGAATCTCTCCATATTTATCTTCATAATAAGCCTTGTTCTCATTCCATTTGGTCAGCAGCACCCTTTCCACTTCCTTTCTGCTTTTGTCCTTTACTACTACTGTGGAGTTGCCCTTGTTATCGTCGATACCATACCAGCACTGCCGCTGCGCGAAAATGATAAAGTGTATTCAAACACCATCCCTGCTCAATGCAGTTGTATACAGCTCAACCACGCCATATTTGCCCCGGACTACAAATAAATTTATTGCTTCTATGTCAAACAGTATAAGCATGTC
>JBEVLT010000257.1:0-13386 GCA_040509055.1 Chitinophagaceae bacterium | reverse complement strand
CGCTGGCAGAAGAAACCCTATAAGGGTCTGCAGAAGGCCGTACGCTATCTGTTGAAGCAATCTTATACGCTTCGTTTCAGCATCGAATATTTTATCTCCGCCAGCGCCCAGTCCGATTCATTGTCGATATCCTGCACTTCGAGTTCGCTGAGCACGATGGCGCCCGAGTTGGCAGTATACAGCTTCGGATCCTGCTCAAACGCCTCCACCCTGGTCCAGTAAAACTGCCCGGCATCATGATAGGCCGGCGGCAGGTCCTGGGAGCGCCTGGCAAAGTTTTCAGGAAA
This sequence comes from Chitinophagaceae bacterium, assembly GCA_040509055.1. GTDB lineage: Bacteria > Bacteroidota > Bacteroidia > Chitinophagales > Chitinophagaceae > JAJKIP01. The sequence goes on along the minus strand of JBEVLT010000257.1, from coordinate 13,099 downwards.
ATTCATTTCCACCCGGCCATCCGGGTTCATCTTCAGGCTGCGCAGGATGGGGAAGCTGAACGCACAGACCGGGAATACACTGTCATATCGTTTTTCCTGCAGCAGGCGAAACGATTCCTGCAGGCTGTGTACCGAAACAAAGGGAGCGGTCGGGTACAGGCAGCAGGCATAGTCAAAGGTTTTCCCGATATCTTTCAATTGCTGCAGCACTTCCACCATCACCGCGCCGGTGCCGGCATAGTCATCGGAGTTGTCCGGGCTTCTGTAAAACGGCACTTCCGCACCGTATTGTTTTGAGATGCCGGCGATCTCTTCATCGTCGGTCGATACCATTACCAGGTCAAATAAGCCGGATTGCAACGCCGCTTCGATCGGGTAAGCAATGATCGGCTTCCCCTGAAACGGTTTAATGTTCTTTCGCGGGATGCGCTTGCTGCCGCCCCTTGCCGTTATGATGGCTACATTGCTCACGCGTAATAAGCACAAATAGAATCGATCACGTACTGTTGTTCGGCTTCGGTCAATGTCGGGAACATCGGCAGGCTCAGGCAGCGGCTATAATAGGTCTCTGCCTGCGGCAGCTCGCCTTCTGCATGTCCCTGGTTCCTGTAATATGGCATCAGGTGCATGGGAATATAATGTACCTGTGCGTAAATGTTGTGCTTGCGTAAATGATTGTACAATCCCAGCCGGTCATCCACCTCGATGATGTACAGATGATAGGCATGGCTTTCATCAAAACCGGATTGTCCTTTCAGCCAGGATTTGCCGTGGAAGGCCCCGGCATAGTTCTTTGCGATCTCCCTGCGCCGTACCAATCCTTTCTCTGCTTTTTTCAACTGCGAAAGGCCCAGCGCTGCCTGGAAATCGGTCAACCGGCAATTATACCCCAGCTCCTGCATTTCCATATACCAGCCCGGGTAACCGTCCGGTGCAACCGCCGCATTGCCGGCTGCCCATTCTTTTGTATTCGAAAAACCGGCGGCATCGCGGGTGATGCCATGGGTGCGCAGGACCAATAATTTTTTATAGAGGTCTTCGTTGTTGGTCGTGATCATGCCGCCTTCGCCGCAGGCAATATGCTTTACCGGGTGAAAGGAGAAAACAGACAGCTCGGCAAAATTGCCATTGCCGCACCATTGCTGGTTGCCCTTGCTGTCGGTGAAATAACCGCCGGGTGCATGGCAGGCATCCTCGATGATCCAGCAGCCATACTCATCAGCCAGCTGTTTGAGGCGCTCCAGGTCCACGGCTTTGCCCGCAAGATCTACCGGGATAATTCCTTTATAGGTACCCCGCGGAGCAGCAGCCAGCAGGTTTTTGACCGCGTCGATATCGACCAGGTAGGTAGCAGGATCAATGTCGGCAAAGACCACTTCGCCGCCGCAATACTTGATACAGTTGCCGCTGGCCGCAAACGTGATCGGGGTCGTGATCACTTTATCGCCTTCCTGCACACCCAGCGCCAGGGCGGCCAGGTGCAGGGCGGCTGTACCATTGGATATCGCCACGGCGTATTTGCAGCCAATATAGCCGGCAAAGGCAGCTTCGAACTCCCCGATCCGGGGTCCCTGGGTCAGAAAATCCGATTGCAATACTTCCGTTACCGCCCGGATATCTTCTTCGGAGATGGATTGCCTACCGTACGGTATTGCTTTCATGCACCTTATTGATTTTGAAAGTAGGGTCTACATGTTCGGTGACCAGGCTGCGGATATCCTCCACGGTCAGCCACTCGGTATTGGAACCGGAATTATAGCTGAATCCCTGCGGCACTTTTACGGCTTTGAAATGCCCGATAAAATCGCTTATCTGCCAACTGCTGGTAGAAGGCAGGATCACGTAATACTTGCCCAGGTCATAGGTCAGGAAGGAGTCCGATGTCGTGATCATCTCCTCGTGTATTTTTTCGCCGGGCCGGATGCCTACCACGCGGTGTTCGCAGTCAGGACCAATGGCTTCTGCCACATCGGTTATTTTATACGAAGGGATCTTGGGTACAAACAGCTCCCCGCCCCAGGCGGTATCCAGCGCATGCAGCACCATATCCACTCCTTCCGACAGGGAAATGTTGAACCGTGTCATGTCAGTATCGGTGATCGGCAGCACGCCCTCCTGTCTTTTCTTCAGGAAAAACGGAATGACCGAACCGTTGGAGCCCATCACGTTGCCATAGCGCACCACCGAAAAACGGATCTCCTTGCTGCCGCGGATATTGTTGGCCGCAATGAATAATTTATCCGACGTAAGCTTGGTGGCGCCGTATAGGTTGATCGGCGCACAGGCCTTATCTGTGGAGAGCGCTACAATGCGCTGCACCGACGTATCCAGCGAAGCGCGGATCACGTTTTCCGCACCGCCGATATTGGTCTTTACACATTCATCCGGGTTGTACTCGGCAATGGGCACATGTTTCATAGCGGCCGCATGCACAATATAATCGATGCCCTGGCAGGCCCTTTTCAGCCGCTCAAAATCCCGCACATCGCCGATAAAGTAGCGGAGGCCCGGGTGCTCCGATACCGGGAAATCCTGGGCCATCTGGAATTGCTTCTGCTCATCCCGCGAATAAATCACCAGCCGCCGGATGCCGGGCCAGCGCTGCAGAATGGTCTTTACAAATGCCTTTCCAAAAGAACCGGTGCCACCGGTGATCAGGATCGATTTATCATTAAAATCCAGCATCATTATTTTTTTACAAAGGTGATAATATTCAGGTAGCTCATGACCGGTGCAAACTGTGTGGTGATGTTCCTGTCAAACCAGCTCACAAATTCTTTCACCCGCTCGTCTTTCAGGAAGCCTTCCATTTCTTTGGTATAGGCATTATAGGCTTCGGTGCCCAGCTGGTAGCCAAAGAGCCGGTTGCCCAGGAAAAACGAAATGGGAGTGCGGGATACCAGCTGCAGCCCGGTAGCCGCGGCCACGCGCTTCAGCTCTTTGTCATCCGCATCGGCATAATAAAGCCAGGGATTGATGGTGTCGGGCGTAGTGCCGAATGAGCAATCATGCTGCCCGATCTTTTTGCCAAATGCTACATTCTCTGCCGAGCAGAAATGGACCAGCAGCTTACCGCCGGGTTTGGTGACCCTTGTCATTTCCCTCAGCACCACCGGCCAGTCCGGGAAGTGAGGCAGGAACATGCGCGCTACCACTACATCGAAGCGGTTATCGGCAAAAGGCTGCTTGTATGCATCGGCCCTTACGATCTCCACCGGCAGGTTCTTTCCTGCGATCCGTGTCCTGAACTCCTCCAGCAGCTTTTCGCTGATGTCGGCTGCCGTTACGGGTATGCCATGCTCCGCCAGGTATTCGCTTACAATGCCATGCCCGCAACCGATATCCAGCACCGCATCGGTCGGCTTGCACTGGGCCAGGAAAAATTCGTTCACTTCCTTGTCCATCATTTCAGCGGCAACCACGTTCCCGCTGTCGCTACCCTTGATAAAGGCCTTCGAGATCTCGTCCGTTTGCCAGATATCTTTTTTGAACTCAATGATGGTCTTTTTGTTCTTTGAGCGCTGCAGATAATTTTTGACGGGATGATAATATTTTGACAGGGCTTTCTTAATACTTTGCTTAGTGCTCATTGGTGTATAAGTATATAGGTATTATCGGGAAGCAGGCTGAACCATACTGCCTTTCTGAATAAAACGTCAGGACTTTTTTTCGAGGAGGTACATCACATCTGTATTGCCCTTCTCGGCCTCGCTGGCATACGGGAAGAGCTTTTCCTTCACCTTCACCAGGCGCGGGTCTGTCCTGAGAAATTCTCCTGAATAGTCCATTTTCCACATATAACCGTTATTCCCCCGGTACGGGATCTCGCGCTGCTCCTCTGAAAAATATTCAAACCCCCAAACGTATTGCCTTGAGCAGCGGATCATTTCCCGCATGACAAGCGGCAGATCGGCCGGAGCGATATGGATCAGCACGCCGTTGGTATAAACGAGGTCAAAAAAACCATCTTTGAACGGGATATCAAACCCCGATCCCTGGATGATGTTGATACCATGGGTGATCTTTTTTGCCTTCTCTACTGCGTAGGGCTGCAATTCGATACCATACAAATTCCTGAACCCCATTCTTTGCAGGTGCAGCAATTGTATGCCTACATTACAGCCCACTTCCAGTATCCGGGCATCCCTGTCCAGGCTGCCGATAAACTCTTCGTTCAGCTGGCTTCTCAGCACACCATAACTGTTTAAATGCGCCTGGTCAGATTGCTCAAGACTTTGAGGATTACGATCCGTATACTCTTTGCCAAAAGTACCGGTCCAGAATTCTGTTTGTTGTGTTTTCATAATAATGGTACGGGTATGGGTCAATTGTTTGACTTTAGCTAATGGTCCATTGTGAAGGTGTATACACCTGGGTATTCTTGGAAAACCGTTCAAAATAGGTATCGTGCCCGTTCAGCTTACCTTCTTCCACTTTGAAGTTGATGGCATTGTGGATGGCATCGTCGTAATAAGCACCCTTGATGCAGATCCAGATATTCATCAGGTAATGACCGGGAAAGAGCAACAGCCTGGGTATTTCCACCCGGATTTCCGTTCTGCCCTTTTTGTTGATGGACGAAACGCCCTCCCAGGTAGAAACCAGGTAATGCAGGAACACCTCGTGCAGGTTGCCGATGCCGATACCGATCTCGAAATCGTCGCTGGTGCGGGATACATCGGCTTCCAGCCTGATCACCATCTTTTCGCCCATGCTGAACAGATCGGTGGTATTGCCTTCCACATCCTGGAGCTCTATGGAGCTAAACCTGGCATATTGCTTTTCACCAAACCGTTCTTTTTCCGTGCCGTCAAACCGCACAAATCCATCGCTCTCCACCTTGGCATGGGTAAGGTAGGTAGAGATCACGTTATTGATATCGCTGAACAGGTCTACCCGCCCGTTCTTCATCAGCAGGCCTTTATCGCACAGCGCTGCCACGGCTGCCATGTTATGGCTCACAAACAGGACCGTACGGCCGCCGCTCACGCTTACGTCCTTCATCTTGCCAAGGCATTTTTTCTGGAACTCGGCATCGCCTACGGCCAGCACTTCATCCACGATCAGGATCTCGGGCTCCAGGTGTGCCGCCACGGCAAAGGCCAGCCGCACATACATGCCGCTGCTGTAGCGCTTCACCGGGGTATCGATATAGCGTTCAATGCCGGAGAAATCGACGATCTCGTCAAACTTGCCTTGTATTTCGCGCCGGGTCATGCCCAGGATGGCGCCGTTGAGATAAATATTTTCCCGCCCCGTCAGCTCCGGGTGAAACCCCGTACCAACTTCCAGCAGGCTGGCAATCCGTCCCTTTACTTTGATATTGCCGGTGGTAGGCGAGGTGGTTTTGCTTAAAATTTTCAGCAGCGTGCTTTTGCCGGCCCCATTGCGGCCGATGATGCCCAGCACTTCGCCCTTCTGCACGGAAAAATTAATATCCTGCAGCGCCCAGACATACTCGCTGTTTCCTTTCGTGGCCCGGTCATTGGCTTCGCCGATCCGGAGGTAAGGATCGCCCTTACCCCGCAGCTGCGACCACCACCGCTTCAGGTCGTGGCTCAGCGTACCCGTGCCCACTTCGCCCAGCCGGTACTGTTTGGCTACGTTCTCTACCTGTATAACTGTATTGCTCATCGGTCGTTTCGTTGTTGATGGATCCGGCACGCTATACCGTATCCATGAAGCTTTTTTCTACCTTGTTGAAGATAACCGTACCAACAAATAACAATATCAAAGCGAACCCTGCACTGTATAAAAGCCATGCCCAGCTAAAAACGCCGTTGCCGGTAAATCCATAACGGAATGCTTCTATCAGTGACGTTACAGGATTAGCTTTAATAAAAACCTGGTATTTAGCCGGCATCCTCGAAAGCGGCATAATGACAGGCGTGGCATACATCATCAGCTGCACGCCAAAGGTGAGCAGGAATACCAGGTCACGATACTTGGTGGTGAGCGAAGAAATGATCATTCCTGCCCCCAGTCCCATAATCGCCATGACCATAACCAGAACCGGCGTAAGAAATATATAGACATTCGGGCTAATATCCCCCTTCAGCCAATACCAGCCCCACACTATCAGGAACAGGGTCATTTGGATACCAAACCTTACAAGGTTAGAGATGACGATCGATAAGGGCATCACCAGTCTCGGGAAATAGACCTTGCCAAAAATGTTGGCGTTATCCTTAAAAACAGTAGCCGTTTTGTTCAGGCATTCGGCAAAGTAGTTCCATAGTGTAATGCCTGATAAATAAAAGACCATCGGGGGTATATCGATTGGGATTTTTGCAATCCTCCCGAATATCAGCATGAACATCAGCGTGGTCAGCAGCGGCTGCAGGAAAAACCACACCGGCCCCAGGATGGTCTGCTTGTAGTTGGAAATAAAATCCCGTTTTACAAACAGCAGCAGGAGATCCCTGTAGCGCCAGACCTCCTTCAGCTTCAGGTCCAGCAGGTTCGATTTCGGAGAGATCACTTCCGTCCATTGCCCTTCCGTATGGTGCATCGGTTGCATAATGGTGTGTAAGAATTTTTGTTAGCCCAGGAGCTCTCCTACCCGGTCCTTGTATTTTTCAAACCGGTAATGATACAGCACCTTTTCACCCAGCTGTTGTTTCAGCCGGGGCTGCTCCAGCGCTTCGGCAATGGCATCGGCCAGTGCTTCTACATTGTCGGGGTCCACCAGCGTCCCGATCTCCCCGTTCAGCAAGGCTTCCTTGCTGCCATCGCCGTTGCCGGCTATTACTGCGGTGCCGCAGGCCGCCGCCTCGATAAACACGATGCCAAATCCCTCTTTTTTGCTCGGCATGGCAAATACGTCGGCCAGTGCATAGTGGTCCACCAGCTCATCGTCGGCAATAAAGCCCGGCAGCTTTACTATTTCCCTGATGCCCAGTTCGTCGATAAGTACATTGATCCGTTCCAGCTCGCGGACATCGGTTTTGCCGCACAACAGGTATTTCAGGTGTGGATTTTTTTTATACAGCTCCGCAATGGCCATCAGCACTTTGTCATATCCTTTGTATTGCTCCTGGCTGTTTAGCCGCGCCACCGTGAGTACGATCTTGTCTGTGGGCAGGTAGCCATAGCGCCGCTGCAGGTAGGCCGGCCGCCCTTCCTGCAGCTGGGGCACATAAAACGGGTCCAGGCTGTTGGGCTGCACCGTGATGCGCTCCGGCCTTACCCCGTTCATTTCTATCAATTGCTGTTTGGTATAGTCGCTCACCGAGATCACCCGGTCGGCCCGTTGCAGCATCCGTTGCTTGGAGCGGCTCAGGGGCTTCCACACCTCGATGCCATGCGTGATCACCGTGATCTTCAGTCCCGGCTTGCGCCAGAGCAGCAGGCGGACGGCCGGCGCGAGGTTCACATGGCCCACGATCACATGCCGCCAGGGTATGGGCTTGAGCAGCAGGTAACATAAAAAGAAAAACCGCTTGCCGCTGAACCCATTGAAAAGATACCGCGGAAAATACCGGGCATCTACAAAATCGTCGTACACGCCATAGGCCTGCGATACGCGCCGGTCGGTAAACCCGTCGGCCAGCACTTTCAGGATAGCGCGGTTCACCTTTTCAATACCGCCTGTGCGCGAAAAAGCAGCCAGGTAAATGAACACGGTATCGATCTTGCGCGAGGGCTTATCCAGGTTCAGCGGCCAGATGCTGCCGAAACTGCGGGTAAGAAAAATGGCCCATACACGGGAATAGTTGATCTGACCCCGGCGGAACTTCTTTCTCCACCGGGACGGAACATAGCGGTTCTGGAAAGCCGGTATCTTTTTGAACCAGTTGGCAAACGGGAACGTGAATCCCTGCTTGGGGCGTTTCCATACTTCTTCCGGCAGTTCCTCCCGAAAGGCGTCGATCAGTAACTGCTTGGGACGCTTTCCAAACTTCACGGCCGGATCGATCTGCCGCACCAGGTTCATCAGCGGTTTATGCAGGAAAGGTACCCGCAGCTCCACGCTGTGCCACATGCTGTAGATATCGCTGTCGCGCAGCAGCTGGTTTTGCATGTAAATATCCGTTTCCCAGGCGCTCACCCGGTTGCCGGGCGAGAGGCGGGACAGGCCGGGTATCTCCGGGTAGGTAGCCAGCTCTTCGATCACGCTTTGCTTATTCACGTGCAGGATGTCGGCCACGTCATCGGGTGTCAGCAGCCCCCGGTTCAGCAGGTAATCGTTGTACCAGCGGTCTTCCCGCAGGTACGCCATTTTTTTCAGCGGGTACCGGCCGGTGACCAGGGGCACCAGGTGCGAGAGCATGCGCAGGCGGCGTGCCCGCTGCACGCTGGCCGTGCGGGAAAAAGAGGGATAGCCGCCAAAGATCTCGTCGGCGCCCAGGCCGCTCAGCACCACTTTCAGCCCGTACTCTTTGGCATACTTCGTAATAAAGTACGTGTTGATGCCGTCGGTAGACGGTTGGTCCATGGCCCGGTAGATGTCGGACAGGCAGGAAGTAAACTCTTCCTGGCCCACCTTGTAGCTCTGGTGAGCCACACCGGTTTTCCGGATCACCAGGTCCTGGTAATACTTTTCGCTGTACGCTTCGTCTTCGAAATAAATGGATAAGGTGCGCAGCTGGTCGGGATACATGCGCTGCGCCGCAAGGGTAAGAATGCTGGAATCGATGCCGCCGCTCAGGAAAATACCGACCGGTACATCCGCCAGCAAATGTTTATTGACCGCCTCCAGTACGTGTTTGTTGACGGCTGCCACCGCTTCGGGGTAGGACGTGATGTCTGAAGTAAAAACAGGCTGCTCGTATGCATGAATTTTATACTGGTGGGCCTGCAGGTCGTATACCAGGCAATGGCCCTTGGGCAAATGCCATACATTCTGCAGCGTGGTGTGCGGCTCCGGCATAAAGCCGAAGCTCAGGAACCAGATGGGCCAGCGCTGGTTCTGCGGCCAGCCGGGATCGACGGACAACAGCCCTCTTACTTCGCTGCTGAAATAAAGATCGCCTCCCTTGGTGCCATAATACAGCGGCTTGATGCCGGCATGGTCGCGTGCCGCTACCACGGTTTGATTCCGCCGGTCCAGCAGCACAAGGGCAAACATGCCTTCCAGCTTTGACAGGCAGCCGGTGCCCCAGGCCGCATAGGCATAGAGCAGTACTTCTGTATCGGACTGCGAGCTGAAAATATAACCCAGCCGCTGCAGCTCCTGCCGCAGCTCCCGGTAGTTGTAGATCTCGCCGTTGAAGCTCAGCGTCAGCATGCCGTCGCGGCTGTGAAAAGGCTGGTGCCCGGCATAGCTGAGATCGATGATCGACAGTCGCCTGAGCCCGAGCGCTACCGGCAGCGTTTCATCTACAAAAATGCCCTCATCATCCGGCCCGCCACGACGCATCGCTTCATTCATTTGCGATACACGGCGGGACAGACTGGCTTTGTCTTCACTGATAATAGCTGCAATCCTGCACATGGTTACCAGTGAAACTTATTTCCTGTTTTTTTTCTTTTTACCCGATAATAACCGTTGCCACCAGCTCTGGTGCTTCACATCGTCGAAGTAAGCGCCGTAGCTGTATGGACCGTAGCTGTAACCATAGCCGTAGCGGTAGCCGTAGCCGTAGCCGTTGCCATAGCCGTAATAACCGTAGCGGCCGCCGACTTTCACGTCGTTGATCACCAGTCCCATATTGCTCAGCTTGCTGGTTTTGTGAATATCGTTGATGAAATCCACCTGCTTCTTCAGTGTATACCGCTGGCGGATCACGTAGAGCGTAGCATTTACGTATTCATTCAGTGTAAACGAGTCGCTCACCAGCCCTACCGGGGCAGAGTCGATGATGACCAGGTCGTAGGTATCGCGCAGGATGTCGAAAAACGCATGCATCTGCGGACGCAGCATCAGCTCGGCCGGGTTGGGCGGTATCGGTCCGCAACCATAGATATGCAGCGAAGGATAAGCATCCAGCGTATAGTACAGCTCTTCCAGGTTTTGCGTTTGCCCGGCCAGGTAGTTGCTGATACCCTTGGCCTTCCGTTCAAAACCGATACCTTTTACGATATGCGGCTTGCGAAGGTCAAACTCGAGCAGCGCCACTTTTTTGCCGGAAATGGCCATCACGGCGGCCAGGTTCATACTGATAAAAGACTTACCCTCGCCGCTGACGGACGAGGTGACCAGGATGGTTTTTTTGCCGCCCAGCAGGAACTGCAGGTTGGTCCGGATAATGCGGAACTGCTCGGCAATGATGCTGCGGCTTTTATCGGCTACCACCAGCAGCTGTGCATCTTTGCTGTGCCCTACTTCGCCGATCACCGGCGCGGCCGTGCGTTTGGTAATGTCTTCGCGGGTGGTCACCTTATCGTTCAGCATATCGATCAGGTAGATGAGGCCGATGGGAATGATCAGCGCCAGGATCACCGCAAACATGCGGATGCGGCTTACATTCGGCTCTACGGGTACATAGGAGTACGAGGCCCGGTCTATCTGTTCGTAGCTGGAGGTGGTAGAGGCCGAGGTAACGGCCGTTTCTTCTCTTTTCTGCAGCAGGTAGAGGTACAATCCCTCTTTGATATTTTGCTGGCGGCTGATCTCTTTCAGGCTTCGCTCCTTGGAGGGAATGGAGCCGATCTGCTCCTGGAATAGCCGGCTGCGGCTCTGCATGCCGGACAGTTCGGATTGCAGCTCTTTCCTTACAATGCCGATACCCTGGTTGATGGAAGTGCGGGTCTCCTGCATCTGGTTGTCCAGGTCGGCCATGACAAGGCTTTGGGGCGCCTGCATGGGCCTTTCGCGCTCCTTGCGGAGGCTCAGCTCGTTGTATTTTGAAATCAGCCCGCTCAGTGCGGCATTTTCGATACCGAGGCTGGCCGGGATCAGCTTGTCTTTGTTGGCCGGGTCTTTCATGAAGTCTTCCAGCAGCCCGATCACCTGCTTTTTGATCTCCAGGGAAAAGATGGCCTGGTCGGCCGTGTTGAAATTGTTCATGTACTGGCCGAGCTGGCTGTTCACATCCACGATCTTGTGCTCGGTACGGAACCGCTCCAGGTTGGACTCTACGCCGCTCAGTTCGTCCGTCACGATGATCAGCCGCTGGTTGATGAACTCGATGGTATTGTCGGCCACCCGGTTCTTCTCTTCCAGGTTGATCATTTTATAGCTGTCCACGATCGCATTGAGGATATCCGCATTGCGTTCGGGATGGCTGCCCTTCAGCGAGAGCGTGATGATGGTGGTGCGCGGGTTCAGCGGCTCTACGGTGAGGCCACCGGCCACTTCGGCCACTGTATACAATACCGGCTCCCAGCGTACCTGGTACGGCGTTTCGTTATTATAAGCCACCAGCGCATTGCGCTTCAGCACCAGCTGCCAGCTGCCATGGGGAAAGGGCACACCCCAGCGGATGGCAAAATCGCCGGAACCAGACGGTGTTTTGCCCGGGTTTACGGTAGCCCCGGTAGGCGAAAGATTGGTCAGCACCAGCGTAAAGGCCGTGCTGCTGTCCCCTTTTTTCAGGATCTCCATCGAAAAGGGAACCTGTCCGTACAGCTCGCTGGTCCGTATATTGCCCTGGTTGAAATAACGCACGTTCATCTTCGAGCGTTCAATGGCACGGGTGATGATGCTTTTGGCCTTGATCAGCTCTATTTCATTGTCGATGTTGGCGCCGGAGCCAAACATCGCGGCGTCGATCAGGTCGCCCCGGATCTTTCCTTCTCCCTGCTTTACCAGCATCAGGGTATTGGCGATGTAGACCTTGGGTTTGTAACGGATATACCAGGTGGCGATGATCCAGCACAGTACAAAGGAGACGACGAAAAAAGAAAGATAGGACAGGTACTTGTACAGCATTTCTGTTGCTGTCATCGTCCTGCTTTCTCCTCCCTGTAATAAAACGTTTTGCTCAGCCATGAGGTTAGCGGGTTGAAAGAACGAGATAAGTGTTTAATAAAAAGGCGAGACCGGACAGGACGGAAAGACCCAGTGACAGGTCGCGCTGGGTACGGGGATTCACATCCACCTGGCCCAGTTTGTTTTTGTTGGCGCTGACGTATACAATGTCGTTTTGCTGCAACTGGAAAGCGGGCGATTGGAACAGGGCCGCGCTGCGCAGGTCCACTTCATACATTTTACGCTCGCCGCTTTCCTCGCGGAATACTTTTATGTTTTCCCTTTTGCCAAAATCCGTCAGGTCGCCGGCAGCGCCCAATGCATCGATCAGGGTGACGCGGTCGGTGGTAAAGTTCTGGGTACCGGGGCTTCTCACTTCGCCCAGTATGTTTACTTTGAACTGGCGGTAGCGCACCAGCACGCTGGGACCTTTGATATAGGGCGTCAGCTGGTCTTCTATTCGCTGTGCCAGCTGCGCACGGGTAAGGCCGGAAGCCTTGATCCTCCCGACAACAGGCATGGAAATGTTGCCGTTGATATCTACCAGGTAGCCCTCGGTATTGGGCAGGTTGAACAGGGTAGCCTGTTCCTGGCTGAGTGTGCCGCTGTATACCTGCACGGACAGCAGGTCGTTGCTCTGGATCAGCGCTTCCTTGTACGATACCGTACCCAGGCTATCCAGGCCCCGTTGAAAATAAGTAAAATCTCTGCTCACCTTTTTGGAACTGTTGCATGCGGCAAACAGGAAAAGGGGCACAATCATCCAGGGTCGTAATTTCATCATTTTAAATTTGGAGTTGGCACGGCTTCGCCACCTCAGTCACATAAACCGAACCGGAAGAACAATAAAAAATCTCATGGCAGGGACCTCCGGGTCTGCCATGATGCAGGATTTTTTATATTTCAGCGATCGCAAGTTAAAGCTAAAATCGATCTGCCTCAATGATAGCCTTCGCTGAAGCGGTTTTCCGTGGATTTTATGACGTCGGAACGAAAAAAGTGATATGAAAATTTCCGGGGCGGGCTGGCAAAGCTATCCTTAATTTCTGAACCCCTATCCTTCTTTTAACAACCTGATTAACAATAAATTACACCCGCCTTATTTTCAATAAGCCTTTTCGGCACGCAAAGAAAGGACAATTTTCTTATTCCGGCCTCATCCGGGCAGGTCTTTTGACGGTAATTTCCGGGAAAACAGCGGATTCTGCATGTTTTAAAGAGCTGGCGGGGCACAGCTGTCCTCCG
>JBEVLT010000256.1:0-8906 GCA_040509055.1 Chitinophagaceae bacterium | reverse complement strand
TGCGGCCAGAGCAGCAAATCTTTGTAACCTTTTTAATAAGTTTTGCATCGTTTAAAAATCGCTTTACATGCTCTCTATATCACCTATTGCAAAAAAATCAAACATAGTATCCAGGCACGTCAGTCTGGTATTTTAAAACATCAGAAGGACTAGACAGGGTGCGTGTAACCACCTGAAGAGGCGAGCAATCGAAACCGAAAAAGGAAGCGTGACCTATCATGATCTTGTCCGTTATTTTAAGACAGACCCGCCTCGTATGAAAGCAGGAACGGATTTTAATGATGCTGTTTAGTGATTGATTTTATCAGGACCACGTCTGTTTGCGATCAACTGGCGTACGTTGAACAGCACAAACAGAAGTTTTTTATACCTGCCGGCTGTTCCTGATTGATCATAGAAAACATAACCAGGCAAACCCGGAAAAACCTTGTGCTGAGGATAACAAACGGAGTCATGGTTTTATCACCGGAACAGCAGCAGGCGGATTTGCAGGACCAAATTGAAGAAATTAAACCAATGGCATTGCAGGTAGCGCCTTTTCTAATTGGTGTTTACTCCTCCCGTCCACCCTTTTCCCCCGTAAACCACTGCTCCTTGTTTTTAAACAACACATTGAACGTAGTGAGCGAGCCGTAGCAGCGGGTAATATATTGCTGGATGTTCACCTTTTCCTCGTCGCTCAGCCCCTTATGACTGTTGATGTTCTGCTCCAGCACCCGCAGCCGGTCGCGCAGCATCACGATCTTGTGAAAGAAATCGGTAATGGGGATATCTTTTGGCTTCAATGATTTGTCGGCCGGCTGCAGCAGCAGCATGCCACCTGCCCATTTATCACCCAGCGGCACCGTTTCGCTCAGGCCGCCCCAGAGCCGGAGCATTTTCAGCAGCGATTTTTCCACCTCGCTATGCGTTTCGATCTCTTCAGTCACATTTTCGGGGATGATCTCCTCCAGCTTGCTGTCCGTTTTATCCACCTCTTTGACTCCGTGGTTGATAAAAGAGATAAGATAGGTCGCATAGCGGATGCCCACGATCACGCCGGGGCCATACTGGGTATGCTGCAGCCGGGTGCCGATGCCAAGCGTTGTTTGTTCCATGCGTAATAAGGATTATAAAGCGCAAAGTTAGGGCTCCGTTTCCTCCTCCGGAAGCAGGAGCTCCGGCGGCAACCCTTTTTTGTACCGCTCGTACGAATCCTTGATATACTTCTGAAAATCGTAGTCGCCTGTGCCCAGCGTGAAGAAGTAGGGAGGGCGGTATACCTGCATGAAATATTCCAGGTCGGTGCTGTCGAGCCCGGTAAGCCGCCGCACCAGCGCCTTGCTGAACCGGTGGTCGATAAATTTTTCCTGCTCCTGCACCAGCAGCCGCTGCTGGAAGGCCAGCAGGCTCCGGTTGCGCTTGAACCGGAATACATTGATCAGCTCGTCCAGGTCGAACCCGGCGGCAGCCCCATACTGCGGCGTTACCGCACGAACGCCCGGGCGCCGGTAGTTGAAAATGCTGGCATAATCCTCCCGGTTCTGGATGGAGTCCTGGCGGTAATTGCGCGGCTGCACCCTTACCTCCCTCAGTTCGGGCACGCTCACCTGCAGCGCAATATCAAACCCGAGGGGGTTAAGTATTTTCAGCACCGGGAACTTGACCGTGGGCTTGTTCAGGTAGCTGAACCAGATGGAGTCTTTCTCCGCCACTTCGATCACGTACTGCCCGTCGGCATTGGTCAACGTGCCTCTGCCGGACGAGGTCATCACGCTTACCAGCTCCAGCGGGTAATGGCGCGAACTATCGTACACGGTGCCCCTGATCCGGTATTGCGCGGAGGCGGCCAGCGGGCCCAGCCCGGCCAGCAACAACAGGAACAGCAGTTTATAAAAAAACAGTCGTGGCAAATTCAGCGGTTAAAAACGGGCAAGTAACAAAAGAAACTGCAAAAGCTATGGTAAAATGGACCGCGGCTACTTCGCCAGGGCCGAATACACGATGGTTTCAAACTTTTTGGCAATATCGCCGTGGCTGTTAGGGTTTTGCTGCGTCATGAACAGGCAGACCAGTTTTGTTTCCGGGTCGGCCCAGTAAGTGGTGCCGAGATAGCCGCCCCAGCCAAAAGCTCCTTTGCGCTTAGTGCCCGCAGCAGCGCCTTTGTCGGTAATGATCTCGAAACCCAGCCCGAACTTGTTTACCCCGAGCTGCAGGTCGCCGATCTGGTTTTGCAGCATCAGGTCCACCGTAGCAGGCGCCAGGATGCGGTGGCCGTTGTAACTACCCTTGTTCAGCAGCATTTGCAGGAATACGGCATAGTCGAACGCGGTGGACGAAAGGCCGGCCCCGCCGGAAAAATAATGCTTGGTGCGCATGGGGTAATCGGCATCGATATTCCGGAACGTATGCCCCCAGGGAAGAATGCGGTGCAGCGAATCTTCCCTGTACACGGTAGCGAGGCGGCTGAACCGGTCTTTCGGCAGGTTGAACCAGGTATCGCTCATTCCCAGAGGCTCAAAAATGTTTTTGCGCAGGTAGTCCTCCAGGTTCATACCGCTGATCACCTCTACCAGGCAGCCCAGCAGGTCGGTGTTCAGGCCGTAAGTCCACCGGGCGCCGGGCTGGTGGGCCAGCGGCAGGCCGGCCAGGGCATTCATCCGGTCCAGCAGCGTGGCATTGAACTCACCAAGACCGGAGGGGATGCGGGCCTTGGCATAAATGGCCCTCATGGGAGCGGATCCGATATCGGCATAGTCGATCCCTGAGGTATGCGTAAGCAGGTCGCGAAAGGTAAGGGCGCGGCTGGCCGGCACCGTGGTATAGGTAGTGTCGGCTGCATTGAACCTGTCCAGTACCGTGGAGTTGCGGAACGCCGGGATAAAATCGGCTATCGGCTGGTCCAGCCGGAACCGGCCCTGCTCGTACAGCATCATGGCGCCAACGCTCACGATGGCCTTGGTCTGCGACATGATGCGGAAAATGGCATTGCTGTCCATCGGCGTTTGGGTCGCTGCGTCCAGGTAGCCATACCCCCTGTACCGCACCACCTGGTTGTCTTTGATCACCAGCGCCACGGCCCCGTTGAGCCATTTTTTATCGATGTACTCGTTCACCACCTGGTCCAGTTTGGCCAGCTGTTCATAATTGATATGCGGGTTAGGGGCGCCGCCGGTTTGGATGACCTGGGCGGTAAGGGCTACGGACCACAGCAGCAGGACCGGCAGCAGCCGGAGGCGAAGCAACAGGGTTGACAACATGGTGTTGGAAATGTTTTAGCCCGTCAAGATACTGAAAAACTACCGGGCCACTCCGGCGGCCAGCAATCGCTCGATCACGGCGGGATAGTGCCGGTGCTCCAGTGCATGGATCTTTTCGGCGAGCATAACCGGCGTATCGCCGGGCAGTACAGCGCATTTCTCCTGCAGGATCACCTGCCCGTGGTCGTACAGCTCGTCCACGTAGTGGATGCTGATGCCGCTTTCTTTTTCGCCGTCGGCGATCACCGCCTCGTGCACGCGGCTGCCGTACATACCCTTGCCGCCATAGGCGGGCAGCAGGGCGGGGTGGATGTTGACGATGCGGCCGGTCCAGGCCTGGATCAGCCGGGACGGCACCTTCCAGAGAAAACCGGCCAGGACGATAAAATCGATACGATGGGCCTGCAGCTCGTTCACATAAGCGTTGCCGCGGAAAAAAGTCTCTTTTTCGATCAGCAGCACCGGGATGCCTTCGCGGGCAGCGATCAGCAGCACCCCTGCTTCAGGCTTGTTGCAAACCACGAGCGCCACCCTGGCCAGCTGCGACCCACGGAAATGCTCAATGATCCGCTGCGCATTGGATCCCGCGCCCGAAGCGAAGATGGCAATGTTGATGAGGGAGGATGATGGATGGCCGGCAAATGATGGTTGTTGGAGGACAGACGATGGTTCTTCACCATCCAGCTTTTGACTTTTGACCTTTGGTTTCTTCCCTATCCCCATCCTTCTCCCGATCTTGCGCAAATAATTGATAAAGAACCGGAACTGCCCGAAGGGAATGCTGACCAGCAGCACGGCCATTGGCCAGAGCAGGGTGATGAGCAGTATGTAAACGATGACCCAGAGCCAGGACTGGTCGATAGCAAAAACGGCCATCAGCCGGCGGCCGGCATACCCGGTCAGGCTGCCGCCAAGAGCGAAGGTGCAGAGCACCAGCGCGAGCTGCAGGCCATTGACCTTCCATTTTTTTTGCAAACGATCAAACATCGGCGGTATATAAGGGGTGTATTGCTGAGCGGTGCAAAAGTCAGAAAAAAAGCGGCATACCGCGTTTTCCACGTACGGATTAATCACAATATTTAAGTGATTGACCGATCCATGACAAATCAAATTAAACAATTCAAAAAAACCTTCATAAATCCCCTGAAATGCAGGCTGGTAGCGGCTTAAAAAATTTTTAGGACTGTTGCAGTTTTGTTAATTGCATGGCTTATTTTTGCAGCCGGTTAGCGTTTTTTATCCACATTTTTCAGATCAATCGTGTCTATGACTCCACGTAAACCAGCGGCCAGAAAACTATTACTGTTTATTCTCTCTTTTACGGTTTTTTCGATCATTAATGTTTCAGCGCAGGATGGGGCGGCTATTTTCAGGAGCAAATGCGCCAGTTGTCATATCCTGGGCAAGGACGCTACCGGTCCTAACCTGCAGGGCGTGGTCAGCCGGTGGGATACCCGCGAACACCTGCACGAGTGGATCAAAAACTATTCAAAAGCGGTGGCAGCCGGCTACCCCCGGGCCAAGGAAGTGATCAATTTCGCCTCCAGCAACATGACGGTTTTCGAAGGATCTATTACCGATGCCGAGATCGATGCGGTGATCGATTATGTGGATAAATGGCAGCCCCCGGTTAAAGGTCCCGAAAATAGCGGCGGTAAAGAAGAGAAGAACCAGAATGCCGTCATCTTCGGCGTCATTTCCCTGATCCTCTTCGTTATCACGCTGATCCTGCTGCAGGTAAACAGCAACCTGAAAAAGCTATCCGACGATGCGGAAGGCATCAACCGGCCCGAGCCGGTTCCCTTCTACCGCAATAAAGTTTATATCGCTATGCTGGCCCTGCTGTTTTTCGTAGTGGCCGGCTATTATTTCTCCAAAGCAGCCATCGGCCTGCAGCGGCAAAAGAACTACGAGCCCGAACAGCCGATCTTCTACTCGCATAAAGTGCATGCAGGCATCAACCAGATCAGCTGTTTGTACTGCCACGGCAATGCCTGGGAAAGCAAGTCCGCCGCTATTCCTTCGGTGAACGTGTGTATGAACTGTCACAAGACCATCTCCAGCTACGAGAAGGGGCCTGACCTGTACCGCGAAAACGGTGAAAAAGTGAACGGTACCGCCGAGATCGCCAAGCTGTACAAAGCAGCCGGCTTTGACCCCGCGCATGCCGACCAGTGGGATCCGTCCAAAGCCAAACCCATCGAGTGGACGCGTATCCACAACCTGCCCGACCATGTATACTTCAACCACTCCCAGCACGTAAGGGCCGGCAAAGTACAGTGCCAGACCTGCCACGGCGAGATCACGGCGATGGATGAAGTAAAACAGGTGTCCGAACTGAGCATGGGCTGGTGCGTGAACTGCCACCGCAATACCAAAGTCGACTTTAATACAGACAGCACCGGCAATAAATTTTACAGCATCTACGAAAAGTTCCACAACGATATCAAAGCCCACAAGATGGACAGCGTGACCGTAAAGGATATCGGTGGGCTGGAATGCCAGAAATGTCACTATTAAAAACGGATGGCCCGCCGGCAGTAGCCGGCAGGCTGACCATCGGATGAATCAGCACATTATCGAATTATCAAATTGATATTCATGAGCCAAAAAAAGTACTGGCAGGGTTTCAGGGAAATAAATGATCCGGAAAAGTTTCAGAAGCAGGAGCAGGACGAGTTCAGGGAGGATCTTCCCTTTGCTGACCTGGAGGATAAGGGCATGCTGGACGCCAAAGCACCCCGCCGGGATTTTTTGAAATACCTGGGTTTCAGCACGGCCGCCGCCACGCTGGCCGCCAGCTGTAAAGTGCCGGTACGCAAGGCCATTCCCTTTGCCAACAAACCGGAGAATATCATACCCGGCGAAGCAAAATACTACGCTACTACTTATATACAGGACGGCGACGCCATACCTGTAGTGGCCAAGGTAAGGGACGGACGGCCGATCAAAATAGAGCCTAACGATCTTTGCTCCTATACCCGCGGCGGTACCACCGCCCGCGCACAGGCTTCCGTACTGGACCTGTACGATACGCACCGCCTCCGCTTCCCGCAGCGCCGGGTAAACGGTAAGCTGACCGAGACGACCTACGAATACCTGGACAAAACCATCGGTGCAGAGCTGGCCGGAGCCGGCGCCTCTGTGGTACTGCTCACCAGCAGCATCGTGTCTCCCTCCGCCAAAGAGATCATTACCGGCTTTTTAGCCAAATATCCCGGCAGCCGCCATGTACAGGCCGATGCGGTATCGTACAGCGGTATGCTGCTGGCCAACGAAGCCAGCGGTTTCGGCCGTAAACTGCCGACCTACAATTTCGAAACGGCCAAAGTGATCGTGAGCCTCGGCGCCGATTTTCTCGGTACCTGGCTCAGCCCGGTGGAATACGCCGGTGGCTACAGCAAAGGCCGCAAGATCGACGAGAAGAACCCGCAGATGAGCAAGCACTACCAGTTTGAAGGCCACCTGAGCCTCACCGGCGCCAGCGCCGATGTGCGGTTCACCCACCGGCCTTCTGAAACGGGTGCCGTGGCCCTGGCCCTGCTGGCTGCCCTGGATGGCTCCGTCAGCGCGCCGGCCATTGCCGATGCAAAGCTGAAAAACGGCATTGCCACCGTGGCCGCCGACCTGAAAGCGCATAGCGGCGCCGCCCTGGTCGTATCGGGCAGCAATGACGTGAACGTGCAGATCATCGTGAATGCCATCAACAGCGCGATCGGCGCTTATGGCACTACCATCGACTGGAACAGGCCGGTAAATTACCGCCAGGGTATCGACAAAGACCTGGCCGACCTGATCAACGATATGGATACCGGCAAAGTGGGCGCCCTGCTGGTATATGGGGCCAACCCGGCCTATCACCACCCGGATGCGAAGAAATTCCAGTCGGCGCTGGCCAAGGTGAAAACTACCGTGTCCTTCTCCGAAAGGATGGATGAGACCACTGCCCTGTGCGGCTATGTGCTTCCCGGCCACCACTACCTGGAAAGCTGGGGCGATGCCGAGCCCAAGGCCGGCTACCTGAGCTTCCTGCAGCCCACCATCTATCCCCTGTTCAAAACACGTCCCGTTCTGACCTCGCTGCTGAAATGGAGCGGGAACGATACGGACTACGATACCTACTTTAAGAACTACTGGACCGGCAAGCTGGGTTCGGATACAGCCTTTGAAAAGGCCCTGCAGGACGGCGTGATCGAGCCGGGCGGCGCCCGCTCGGTAGCCGACGTGCTGATGGCAGATACGGCTGCTCACCATGCTGCCCCGGCAACTGCTGCGCCTGCCGCAGCCGGTGCCGGCTCTTACAGTGGAGGTGGTGTAGCTGCTGCTGCATCGGCCATCGCCGCTGCCAAAAAAATAACCGGCGATGAGGTAGTGCTGTACGAGAAATCCTCTATCGGCTCGGGCATCGGTGCCACCAACCCCTGGCTGCAGGAACTGCCGGACAGCATTTCCAAAGCCTGCTGGGACAACTATGCGCTGATCAGCATGACCAAAGCCAAAGAGCTGCTGGACCTGAACCTGATCGACGGATCGGAAAAAGAAGCAAACAACTACGAATATTACCCGCAGAAACCGGTGATCAAGCTGGCCATCGGCGACAAAGAAGTGGAGCTGCCCATCCTGGTGATACCCGGTATGAATACCAACACCATTGCGGTGGCGGTAGGATACGGCCGGCAGGAATCGCTGGGCAAAACGGCTGCCGGCGTAGGACAGAACGTATACCCCTTCTCTTCCTTCAACGGTACTACTATAGTATATCATAACGAGGTGAAGGTGACCGATGCCGGGCGCAAGCAAAAGCTGGCGCAGATGCAGATCCACAACTCTTACGAAGGACGCAAGGAAGTGGTGCGCGAAACCACGCTGGCTACCTTCAAACAGCGGCCCAACGAGATCTACGATTACCGCAAGAACCTGGAGGAGAACTACGCTCAAAAGACCAACGACTACAGGGTAGAAGCAACGTTATATCCCAACCACCAGTATCCCGGCGCCAAATGGGGCATGGCCATCGATATGAACGCCTGCTATGGCTGCGGCGCCTGCGTGGTAGCCTGCCATGCCGAGAACAACGTGCCGGTGGTGGGCAAGAGCGAGGTGCTGCGCTACCACGATATGCACTGGCTGCGCATCGACCGCTATTTCGTCAGCGATGAAAAGAACCCGGACGACCTGAAAGGCGTGGTGTTCCAGCCGATGATGTGCCAGCACTGCGACAATGCCCCTTGCGAAAACGTGTGCCCCGTAGCTGCGACCAACCACAGCAGCGAAGGCATCAACCAGATGGCTTACAACCGCTGTATCGGTACCCGCTACTGCGCCAATAACTGCCCCTTCAAAGTACGCCGGTTCAACTGGGCGGACTACACCGGGGCAGATAGCTTCCCGAACAACCAGGATCAGCAACTGGTGGGCCGGCTGGACCCGGTGGTGCACCAGATGAACGACGAGCTGACCCGGATGGTGCTGAACCCCGACGTAACCGTACGTTCGCGCGGTGTGATGGAGAAATGCACCTTCTGCGTACAGCGCACCCAGGCCGCCAAGCTGACGGCAAAAAAAGAAGGCCGCCCGCTGAAGGATGGCGAAGCCAAAACAGCCTGCCAGCAGGCCTGCTCGGGCGATGCCATCGTATTTGGCAACGTACACGACAAGGACAGCCAG
>JBEVLT010000255.1:0-3814 GCA_040509055.1 Chitinophagaceae bacterium | reverse complement strand
CGCGTCACGGTGGCGGATATGCAAAAAAATATACTGCCAGGGTCCACCCTCTATCTACTGAACCACGATTCTGTACTTATCCATTCCGGGGCAGCCAGCGCTTCCGGCATTTTTGAATTCAGGGACCTTCGTCCCGGCATCTACCTGCTACGGGCCAGCCAGACAGGGTACGAAGACGGGTACAGCCCATGGATTGACCTCGAAAAAAATGCCTTGTTTTCGGACACCCTCACCTTAAAGCCCAAAAGCGGTTTGCTGAAAGATGTGATCGTTGTTTCGAAAAAACCGCCCATCCAGTTTCTTCCCGACAAAACAGTGATCAATCCCGACGCCACTATCTCAAACGCAGGCGCTACGATCATGGATGTACTGGAAAAATCTCCCGGTATAACAGTGGGAAAGGACGGTTCCATCATCATGAAGGGCAAACCTGCCGTTACGGTATTGATCGACGGTAAGCCTACCCAGCTAAGCGGTACAGACCTCCAGGCTTACCTGTCAGGCATCAGTGCCTCCCAGGTCGATGTGGTGGAACTGATCGAGAACCCGGGCGCCAAATATGACGCATCCGGTAATGCCGGCATCATCAACATCAGGCTGAAATCAAACAAGCTCAAAGGGTTCAATGGCTCGCTGAACCTGAGTATCGGCCAGGGTTTCTATTTCAAAACGGGCAATTCGATCAACCTGAACTACCGGAATGGGAAAGTAAACTGGTTCCTGAATTATGGCATCCGTGTCAGCTACGAGAAGCAGGACATGTATACGCTGCGCAAATATTTTAACATCCATCATGAAGATTCCGTTTTGCTGGAACAGCCCAATTTTGCCAAAAACCGCCTTGCAGGTAATAATATTAAAACAGGCTTCGATTTTTTCGTGAACAAGCAAACGACTTTAGGGCTGGTGTTCAACGGCGGCATCTTTGACAGAGAATCGAAGAGCTTCGCCGCTATCGATTGGATGGGCCCGGACTACCACATCGATTCATCTATCAATACCTGGGGGGAGAACAACTCGGAGTTCAAAAGAGGCGGAGTGAATATAAACGGCAGGCACAAGATCGATGAGCGCAATGAACTGACTGTTGACCTCGATTATGTACGATTCATCATTAACGGCGATCAGAATTACCAAACCCAGCTGGCCACGCCGGGCAGCGACATGCTGATCACGAAAGGAGATCTCCCGTCCAAACTCGATATTGTTACGGTAAAGGCCGATTACTCCAGGCGCTTCAGCCAATTCCTGCTGGAAACCGGCTTAAAAACAGCCATCAACAAAACGAACAGCCTTGCGGAATACTATTACTATGACGGTACTAACTGGCAGCCCGACCTGAGCCGGAGCAATCACTTCTTATATGATGAACGGATCAGCGCTGCCTATGCAAGCGTGGACGCAGAGAAGGGCAAATGGCATTGGCAGACGGGGCTTCGTTATGAGCTCACTTCATACAAAGCTCACCAATTGGGCAATGCGCTGGTAAAAGATTCATCTTTCAAAAGGAACTATGGCAGCTTATTCCCTACCGGCTTTGTTTCTTACCAGGCAGACAGCAACAACACGATCACCTTCCGCCTGGGGAGAAGGATCGACAGGCCTCCCTTTCAAAACCTGAACCCTTTCCAGACCATCCTGAACAAATACACGTACGAAACAGGCAACCCGTTTATCAAACCCCAGTATACCTGGAATTTCTCGCTGGCGCATACGTATAAACAAAAGCTTACCTCGGAACTTTCCTACAGCTATCTCCGGGATTATTTCTCCCAGCTATTCATCATTGATTCCAACAGCAGTAATGTGAACAGGAACATCATTATATACACCCGGGGAAATGTAGGTTCTTACCAAAACTTTGGCATCACAGAAACCTTTCAGCAGCCCCTTACCAACTGGTGGAACCTGACCGTTGTGGCGGTATTCAATCACAAAATCATAAAAGGAGTGATATGGGCCCCAATGGTAGCGCGGGTGAGCCAGCTGAACATCAGTATCAACAACCAGTTCCAATTCAAAAACGGCTGGGGTTTTGAACTCAGCGGCTATTACCAGACGAGAAGCCAGATAGACCTGCAGGAATGGCTGAAACCGCAGGGCGAACTGAATGCAGGCATTTCCAAACAAATCATGAAGAACAAAGGAGCCCTGAGACTGAGCATCCGGGACATCACTTACTACCAGAATTATTCCGGCCGTTCTACTTTCCAGAATGCATACGAGCCCTTCAGGGTAAAATGGGATTCAAGGGTAGCCCGGCTGAGCTTTAGCTGGCGTTTTGGCAAGGCCATGAAACCGGTGAATCGTTCCGAAGGAGGCGCTACGGATGAGATCAACCGCGCGGGCGGAAATTAAAATATGGGAGTTGTGCGCTCCCAAAACAAAAGCCGTCCGGCCTCAATCGCTATTTTACGCTCCTCCTGTTTCGATAACAAAAGCCGTTAGTTCCGCCATCTTGCCATCGCGAAACCGCCAGACGTCGCAGTAGGAGTAATCGACCATTCTTCCCGCTTCGTTCTTCATGCTGATCCTGCCGATTGCCGTAACAAATTCACCTTCGGCGATTAAATTCCCGACCACGAAGGCTGGTGGCGTCGCGTACGCCGTGGCCATATATTGCCGAACGGCTTCCTTTCCGCGTAGAGTCTTGTCGCCCACAAATGTCCATTCCACATCGTCGGTGCAGAAAGACAAAAATCCTTCATTGTCGCCTGCGGTGACAGCCTCGTTTGCTTCCTGTAGTATTGCTTTATTATTTATACTCATCTGGCATTTTAATCAGGGAGATACCCTGGTGAAGTGGGCGTGCTGACAGGCTATCGCCATCCTTAGATCCGGTAGCGAATGTACGAATCAAAACCGACCCCAAACGAACCAGGTAATATACCCCCAGGAAGCCTGTGTAATTTTTTTAAACGATATTGTTTCAAATTCAACCTGCTGGTGGCCATACATTCAATGTACTATTGATCGAAGAAGGGATGTGATACAATCCCGGGTATCCGGGAAAATTACAAACACCGTGATGTAGTCAGGAAGATGTAATCCGACAGCTAAGAATGCCGGCCTGCCTTTTTGCTGCGCAATTGGCGCGGCACCCGCCTAAGATTGTCGCATTACCACCCGTGAATTCAGAAAGGGAAGCGATAGATTTGGGAAACAAATCTTAACCAGCAATTTAATTCTTTATATGAACGTACAGGAACACATTAAAAAGCATATTGCCAGCCAACCCGAACCCAAACGCAGCGAGATGCAGGAGTTGCACAGGCTCACACTCCAGGTGCTGCCGGGATGCAAACTATGGTTTGAAGATGGGAAGAACAGCGAAGGCCGGACGGTGAGCAATCCTGCTATAGGATACGGGCGCTACACCATACAATATGCCGATGGAAAAACCAGGGAGTTTTTTCGGATTGGTATCAGTGCAAACACAACCGGGATCTCTGTCTATATCATGGGCCTTAACGATAAGACCTACTTAGCCAAAACATATGGAAAAGCAATAGGCAAGGCCAGCGTCACCGGGTATTGCATTAAGTTCAAAACGCTGAAAGATATAAACACCGATGTGCTTGAAGCGGCAATACGGTATGGATTTGAGGCCCGGGATGAAAAAAAAGTAAGCTGATGAAACAATGATCCCACCACTTGCACAATAAGCCGCCGGAGTTGATAGATAAGCCAGGCTCCGATGATGTGAACCCGCTGGGACTATCTTCGATGGTCCCTCCGCATTGTCCTTACCCAATGCCTTTATTCCGCTGCGCGGAATCCGGCTTTTTTATTTGTACGCTTTAGCGAACCAGTT
>JBEVLT010000254.1:0-8404 GCA_040509055.1 Chitinophagaceae bacterium | reverse complement strand
AAAGTGAATTACCCATTCTTTACTGGCCTGATCCAGCAGTAGTTTATTACACCGCCCGCATCCTGCAAAAAATAGGGCGGTCAGCGCGGTTAAATAAAGCAGGCATTTAAATTTCATTTTACTTATTGTGGTTGCTGGCGTTTTTCCACTGAAGAAGGGTGGTTGCTACATGCATCTTTTAAATATGGATACGCAGAGCCTGTAATTTTTGGCATCTCTGCATCCGCTCTCTTTTAAAGATATTAAAAGAGCAGTAAAATATTTGCATTAAAACAGGTGGCAATAAAAAAGGCTGACTCCCCGTCAACCTTTTCAACTATATCAACCCGCAAACCACCCTGTCAATGATGATGGTGCTGGTGCGCTTCTACCATCTTTGTAAATTCATCCGCACCGATCTCCTGCTCCGTCGGCCTTACCTGCGTTTCCGCCCATTCAAACATCTTCTGCGTCTGGATACGGTTATACGCATCTTCCACGAACTTGCGATCCTTCATCATCTTTTCCACGTAGTCGTTCACCCAGGGCTGGTGTTCGGCATCGGGGCTCATGCTGCCGCCCATGTAGCCAAACAGCTGTTGCTTTGCAAAGTTGCGGATCTCGTCCGGCTGCACTTCCACGGCATTGTCCTTTACGATCTTGTCGCTGATCAGCGTCCATTTCAGCTGGTTCAGGAAGGTCGGGAATTCCTGCTCTACCTGCTCATCTGATTTGGGAGCGCCTTCGCCATTTTCGCCCTGGGGCGTCTTCAGCCATTTTTTCAAAAAGGCTTCGGGAAACTGCAGGGCAGTATGATCCGTGAGCTGGTGGAAGAGCTGGTCATGTATCTGGTTGCGCGCCTGGCTTTTCCAGTATGCCCCGATCTCTTCTTTGATCTTGTTGCGGAAATCGGCTTCCGTTTTCACTTCACCGCCCGGGTACAGCTGGTTGAAGAATTCTTCGTTCAGCTCCTTTTTCTCCAGCAGCCCGATCTTGGTGAGCTGGATGCGGAAATGTTTTTGCATATCGGACGCGTTGTCCTTATCCAGGCCGAGGTCTTTGGCAATGAAATCCAGTTCTTTTTCGTCAAAAGCCTGGTTCAGCTGTACCACCACGTAGTCGTTCACCGTTTTGCCTGTCAGCTGCGGGCGAAACTCTTCTTTGAAATATTTTACCAGCAGGGAATTGTCTTTGGTAATGCCGCCTTCGATCTCGCTGGCATTGTCATCTACTTCGGAGAAATGGACATTCAGCACATTTTCTTCCGAGTCCACCTTGTCCTGGTCCTTCATGTTGCCATAGCGGTTCTGCAGGCGGGCGATCTCGCTGTTGATCATATCGTCGGTCACGGTTACTTTGTATTCCGTAACAGGTACCGCGCCCAGGTCGGGCAACTGGAATTCCGGCTTCAGGCCGATCTCGAAGTGAAATACGTAATCGCCGGGATTGTGCACGTCCAGCTGGCGCAGTTCATTATCCAGGGGCAGGGGCTGGGCAAAGATGTCTACCTTTTCATTTTGCAGGTAGCCGATCAGCTCGCGGTCCACAGCGCGGAGCACTTCGTCGGTAAACAACGACGGGCCGTACATTTTTTTGATCAGCCCGGCCGGCACCATGCCTTTGCGAAAGCCGGGAATATTGGCCTTCTTGCTGTATTCTTTAAGTGTTTTTTCGAAAGGAGCAAGGTAGTCCTGCTTTTCCAGTGTCACGGTCAGCTTTTCATGCAGCGGGGCAAGGGTTTCCCTGGTAACTGTAGCCATTATGGTAAAAGTTTAAAAGGTTTAAGAGGTTTAAAAAGTCTGAAAAGTTCTGTGATCGGGTATTGTCTGACGGGGAGCGAGCCTGCTGTGCTCACAACCTTAAACCTTTTGAACTTTAAACCTTTTAAACCTTCATTCGTCCGGATGGAGGGACTCGAACCCCCACACCTTGCGGCATCAGATCCTAAGTCTGACGTGTCTACCAATTTCACCACATCCGGAAATCGGAAATACCAAAACAAAAACCCCGGCTCTCCTGTTGAGTTGGAATTTCGCTGTTTGGTAATTTCAAATAGGGTTGCAAATGTAGGACAATTTGACCGAAAGAACAGGCTCCGCGGGTTTTCCGGCACCGGTAGCTGATCGGATATTATTCCCGCTGTCAGGAATTATTATAAAGCGCAGGGTGGTGAAGGAGGGCCGGTACATATCGCATAGCTTCTTTTGCTGCCGGGTACTGTTGCTCCGGCTCTCCCTCTTTTCATCTCTTTGCCTTATTCTTAGTAAATTCGTAGACGATGGAAACTGTAGCCCAGGTACCGAAGTACAATCTCAACGACGAACAGGAAAAAAAGCTGATCCTCCGGGAGTACCGCTCCCTGCTGCGCTCCCTGAAAAGCAAGATCAAACCAGGCGATAAGGACCTGCTGCGCAATGCCTTTGAAATGGCCGCCGATGCGCACAAGACCATGCGCCGCAAGAGCGGCGAACCCTATATCCTTCATCCGCTGGCCGTGGCCAAGATCTGCGTGGAGGAGATCGGCCTGGGCGTACGCTCCACCATCTGCGCGCTGCTGCACGACACCGTAGAAGATACCGATATCTCGCTCGAAGACCTGGAACGGGAATTCGGCCAGGAGATCGCACGGATCGTGGACGGGCTGACGAAAATCTCCAATGTCATCGACGTAAATGCCTCGCAGCAGGCCGAGAATTTCAAAAAAATATTGCTGACGCTGACCGACGATCCCCGGGTGATCCTGATCAAGCTGGCCGACCGCCTGCACAACATGCGTACCCTGGAGAGCATGAAGCGGGAAAAACAGCTGAAGATCGCCTCCGAAACGGTGTACGTGTATGCGCCGCTGGCCCACCGCATGGGGCTGTACAGCATCAAGACGGAGATGGAAGACCTGGCCATGAAGTACATGGAACCCGATACCTACCGGGAGATAGCGCAGAAGCTGGCCGAAACAAAAAGGGAGCGGTCCAAGTATATCAACGAATTTATCAAGCCGATCAAAGACAAGCTGGAGCGCGGCCACTTCAGTTTCGAGATCTATGGCCGTCCGAAAAGCATCCACTCTATCTCCAATAAGATGAAGAAAAAGGGTGTCGATTTCGAAGAGGTGTACGACCTGTTCGCGATCCGCGTGATCCTGGACTCACCCATGGAGCGGGAAAAGGAGGATTGCTGGAAGGTATATTCCATGATCACGGATGAGTACAATCCCTCGCCGGAACGGCTGCGCGACTGGCTGAGCAATCCCAAGGCTAACGGGTACGAGGCACTGCATACCACCGTGATGGGCCCGCAGGGCAAATGGGTGGAGGTACAGATCCGTACCAAGCGGATGAACGAGATTGCCGAAAAAGGGCTGGCCGCTCACTGGAAATACAAGGAGGGGACGGCCGATGAAAACCGTTTTGACAAATGGTTCCAGCAAATACGCGAAGTGATCAGCAACCAGGAAACGGACAGCATTGACTTTCTGCAGGATTTCAAAACCAGCTTCCTGGCAGAAGAGATCTATGTCTACACACCCAAGGGCGATGTAAAGATGCTGCCGACCGGGTCGACCGCGCTTGATTTTGCTTTTTCCATACACAGTGCCATCGGCGTCAAGACCATCGGGGCCAAAGTGAACCATAAGCTGGTACCGATCAGCCACAAGCTGCGCAGCGGCGACCAGGTAGAAATCATTACCAGCAACAAGCAAAAGCCTTCCGAAGACTGGCTGGGTTTTGTGGTGACAGCGAAGGCCAGGGGGCGGATCAAGGATGCGCTGAAAGAAGAAAAAAGACTGATCGCCGACGAGGGCAGGTATACCGTACAGCGCAAGCTGGAAGGCATGGGCGCCCCGATGAACACCCCAAACATCGACGAACTGGTGCACTGGTACAAGCTGCAATCGCACCTGGACCTTTTTTACCAGGTAGCTGTAAAGAATATCGATCTCAAGGACCTGAAAGACTTTAAACTATCCGGAGATAAAATAGAATCGCCCAAACCGGCAAAGGCCGTACAGGAAGCTCCCCGGCAGGAAACCACCCAGCAGCCGGTGCTGCCGAGGAAGGATGCCGAACTGATCATTTTCGGCGAGAGCAGTGATAAGATCGTGTATAACCTGGCCAATTGCTGCAAGCCCATCCCGGGCGACGACGTATTTGGGTTTATCACTACCGGCAAAGGGCTCACCATACACCGCACCAACTGCCCCAATGCTGCCCGGCTGCTGGCCAGCTACGGCCATCGCGTGGTCAAGACCAAATGGGCCAAAAACAAGGAGATTTCCTTCCTGACCGGTCTGAAGATCGTGGGCATGGACGATGTGGGGGTTATCCACAAGATCACCAACCTGATCTCCGGCGAACTGAAGATCAATATCAGCGCCCTGAGCGTGGAAGCGCGGGAAGGCCTGTTTGAGGGAAATATTAAGGTTTTTGTGCATGACAAAGAAGAACTGGATGAATTAGTTCAGCGTCTCAAGAGCCTTCCGGGCATCGAAGCGGTGGAGCGGTATGACACCGAAGACATTCCTGCCTGACCGGCTGGCATGCGTTTGAATCCCCGTCCACAGGCCGATACAGGGATGTTTCATGTTAAAATTTCCTTAACTTGTCGCTTCGATTGGGTGCCCGTTTAAACCTAATAATTACACACTGCGATGAGAATGAGAATAATAAGGCTGTTGATTCAGACCGGTTTTTTTTGCATGCTTGCCCTGCACCTTTCCGCACAGCGTTGTTTTAATACCGGTCTCAATGGTAGTGTGCTTACTCTTTCGTGCAACCAGCCATGTGTGAACATTCCGATCAAGATCCCGCATCTCAAGTCTTCCTCCGATTATATCGTTACTTCGGTTCCTTATTTACCCTATGCCTATGTTACTGCGGGTGCCAGCGAAGAGGGCCGGCTGTACAACGATGATGCCTACAGCACTGCGTTCAGCCTGCCGTTTCCTTTTTGCTTTTACGATTCATTGTATGAAAAAGCGGTGATTGGCTCCAATGGCGTGGTCACTTTTGACGAAATTCACGGGACAGGCTCCTGTGAAAATGCGTATACGATAACCCCGGCTATTCCTGCCGCTGGCGCTGGAGCGGCATGTTCAGCCGCCGGTGTATATTACCCCAGGGCCGCGATTATGGGCTGCTATACCGACCTGGATCCGCGGCCCGGACCGAGTGACAATACCCAGGCCAGCCCCCCGGACAGGAAAATAGAATGGCGGGTAGAAGGTTCGGCTCCCTGCCGCCGCTTTGTGATCAGTTATTTTCATGTCGGTTCCTATGGAAACGTATCCTGCAGCCGGTCTACGCCAGCTACTTTTCAGATCGTCATGTATGAATCCACGGGGATCATCGAAGTATTTCTCGAAAACAAGAGATGCCAGACGTCTTCCAGCGCAGGGCGGGCCATCCTCGGTATCCAGAACTGGTACCGCGACAAGGCTGTGGCTGCACCCGGAAAAAACGCTACCGTCTGGACCGCTTCCAACGAGGGTTACCGGTTCACCCCTTCCGGCGGCGTATCGCGGTTCAAAAGCTGCCAGGTATTCGATATAAACGGCAATTACATTGCTACCGGCGACACCATCACCACCACCCAGGGCATGCTGGATGTAACGTTTCCTGCCTTCTGCCCGCCGGGCTCCGGTGACAAGTATATCATCAAAACCACGTTTACCGCCTGCCAGTCTTCAGGCGACCTCGAAAGCTCGGATACCATTACCATCAACAGGTCGCTCGACCTGAATGCAACAGCTACCACTACGCAAACCACCTGTGGCGCAGGCACCGGTACCGCTACCGTTACCGTTCCCGCAGGTATCGGCACCGCACCTTATACATTCGTGCTGAACCCCGGCAGCATCACCCAGACCTCTGCCAGCGGCAGCACGGTCTTCAACGGGCTGACCGGGGGCAACTACACTGTAGCCGTCAGCGACGCCGGAGGCTGCAGCAGCAACGTACCTGTTACCATTACAAGCACGGGTACGCTATCGGTCAATATCACGCCTACCAATACTTCCTGCGTAGGAGCAGCCGACGGGGTCATCACCGTCACGCCGCCCAGCGGAACACCGCCTATCGTTTATTCTATTAACGGGGGAGCTTTCGGCGCTAGCAATGTATTTTCCGGTCTTGCGCCCGCTACCTACTACATAAGCGTGAAAGACAATGGAGGATGCCAGGCCAGTTTTGTTCCTGTAACAATTGCGGCCGGTCCTTCAATTTCCATGACCACCAGCGCCACACCTTCATCCTGTCCCGGCGCCAACAATGGCACTATTACTATTACCGGCGCTACCGGTACGCCGCCATACGAGTATTCCATCAATGGCGCCCCTTACCAGACAAGCAATGTGTTCACCGGGCTGGCTCCTGCCACGTACTTTATCTCGCTGAAAGATGCAAAGGGTTGCACCGTTTCCTTTACTCCTGTGACGATTACGCAGGGGACTGCTACCGTATCCGGTACGGTAAGCGCCACGCCTGTT
Source organism: Chitinophagaceae bacterium (assembly GCA_040509055.1). Taxonomy (GTDB): domain Bacteria; phylum Bacteroidota; class Bacteroidia; order Chitinophagales; family Chitinophagaceae; genus JAJKIP01. The sequence goes on along the minus strand of JBEVLT010000254.1, from coordinate 1,941 downwards.
TCCTGCAGTGGTGCTACCGACGGCAGCATCACCGCCACGCCTACCAGCGGCAGCGGACCCTATGAATATTCCATCAACAGTGGCACCAACTGGCAAGCCAGCAATCTATTCAGCGGCCTGGCAGCAGGCAGCTATTCGGTAATTATCCGCGAAGCGGGTATCTGCCAGTCCAGCCCGCTTCCGGTTACTGTAGCGGTTGGGCCGGCGCTCACGGGTACAGTCTCATCTGTGCCGACAGCCTGCCCGGGCGTGAACAACGGATCGATTACCGTCACGCCGACCAACGGCAGTGCACCTTATCAATATTCGCTGGATGGCGGCGCTTTCCAAGCCGGGTCCACCTTTACCGGTGTGGCAGCAGGTCCGCATAGTGTAGTTATCAAAAGCGGGGCTGGCTGCACCTCTGCAGGCATACCGGTGACTGTAACAACAGGCACCGGCCTTACGGCAAGTGTAAGCGGCGGCAACACCTCGTGCAGCGGCGCCATCGATGGCACCATTACGGTCACACCGACCAACGGCAGCGCACCGTATCAATATTCCCTGGATGGCGGCGCCTTTCAGTCCGCAGCCACATTCACGGGCGTAGGGGCTGGCCCGCACAGTATTAAATTCAGGGATGACCTGGGGTGTATATCGGCCGATTTTCCCGTTACGGTAACGGCAGGACCTGTGCTGTCGGGGACCGCCAGTTTTACGCCCACGGCCTGTAACGGTGTCAATAACGGCACCATTACCGCCACAGCGGCAACAGGATTCGCCGGCCCGTTTGAGTATGCGCTGAACAGCGGCACTTATCAATCGTCTACTACTTTTACCGGTCTTGCTGCAGGTAACTATACAGTGAAGATCAGGAATGCCGCCGGCTGTGTTTCGGCTGACATCGCTGTAAATGTAACGGCCGGCGCTGCCGTGACCGGGACTATTGCTACTACCAATACTTCGTGCAGCGGCGCTGCCGATGGCAACATCACCGTGACGCCTGTGAACGGCAGCGCACCCTATCAATATGCGCTGGATGGCGGTGCTTTCCAGTCCGGGGCTACGTTTACCGGCCTGGGTGCCGGCCCGCATACGATCGTGGTCAGGGACAATTTTGGGTGCTTATCCACTGCTATCAATGCAAGTGTGACCGCAGGCCCTGTGCTGACCGGCACGGCCACCTCCACGCCTACCGCCTGCGCCGGAGTAAGCAACGGCATCATCACTGTGACGCCTGATGCCGGCTTTACCGGTCCGTTTGAATACGCGCTGGATGGAGGTACTTATCAGGCTGCGGCCACCTTTACCGGGGTCGCATCCGGTCCTCATGCGGTGAAGATCCGGAACACCGGGGGCTGCGTTTCCGCAGATATTCCGGTAACGGTGACTGCCGGCAGTGCGCTGGACGCCACGCTTTTCTGGGTCAATGCTTCGTGCAGCGGTGCTGCGGATGCCACTCTTACGGTCAGGGCTAACAACGGAGCACCGCCCTATCAATATTCATTGGATGGCGGCGCATACCAGTCGTCCAATATTTTCAATGGCATTGCCGCAGGGCCGCATACTGTAAAATTCAAAGATAATTTTGGCTGCATCTCGACCGATCTTCCTTTTACCGTGATACCCGGACCGGTGCTTACCGGTACCGCCACCTTTACGGCTACGGCCTGTGCGGGTGTAAGCAATGGTACGATCACTGTTACACCCACGACAGGATTTACCGGTCCGTTTGAGTATGCGCTGAACAGCGGCACTTATCAATCGGCCAATACTTTTACCGGCCTTGCTGCAGGTAACTATACAGTGAAGATCAGGAATGCCGCCGGCTGTGTTTCGGCTGACATCGCTGTAAATGTAACGGCCGGCGCTGCCGTGAGCGGGACTATTGCTGCCACCAATATGAACATCGCGATCCCGATCTGGGCCGCGAAGTAGCCGTAGATGATGAAGTCGAACAGC
>JBEVLT010000253.1:0-11399 GCA_040509055.1 Chitinophagaceae bacterium | reverse complement strand
TTCAGGAGCCGTTTCGAAGACGGTGAATATACCAACCCCGAAGAGCTGATCGCAGCGGCGCATGCAGGCTGCTTCAGCATGAAGCTGAGTTTTGTACTAGGTGCAGCGGGTTTCACGCCCGACTCCATCGAGACGAAGGCCACCGTAACACTGGAGAACGGGGCTGTCACATCGAGCCACCTGGAGGTAACTGCTTCGGTGCCGGGTATCGATGCTGCTAAGTTTGCAGAGGCTGCTGCCGATGCCAAGGCCAACTGCCCGATCAGCAAACTGCTGAATACGCAGATCTCCATGGACGCGAAGCTGGCGTAAAGCGTGTAAAAAACTTCTGAGAGTGCAAAGCAATAACTGTTTTGCACTTTTTTTATGATACCTGATCCCTATACTATGCGTTGGTTTTTCTTCTTGTTATTATCATGCTGCGCCGGCTGTGTCGTTGCACAGCAGCAAAAAGCAGTGGTACAGCTGAACCAGGCAGGATTTTACCCGGCATGGCCCAAAATAGCCATCGTGACGGGTGAACCGGCAGGCGACCGCTTTTTTATCGTTCAAGCTGCCTCGCGCGACACGGTATTTGCAGGCTTGCTGAGCCAGGCCAGGCCGTCTGCGTATTCATCTGTCACCGCCAGGGTAGCGGATTTTTCGCGGCTTCAACAGGAAGGCGATTATGACCTGCTGGTGCCCGGCGCAGGCGGGGTTGCTCTTTCTATCCGGCGGCATGCTTACCATGCTGTGGCTACAGGCGTACTAAAAGGGTTTTATTACCAGCGCTCGGACATGCCGCTTGACAAAGCATTTGCCGGTAAATGGAGCCGGCCGGCCGGCCACCCGGATACGGCAGTGCTGATTCACGCTTCAGCGGCCGATACCCGGCGCCCGGCCGGTACGGTGATCCGCACACCGGGCGGCTGGTACGATGCAGGAGATTACAACAAGTACATCGTCAATTCGGGCATTACCATGGGCACGCTGTTTTCAGCATACGAAGATTTCCCTACCTATTTTGATACGCTTCAAACCGCTATTCCGGAAAGCGGGGATGCGCTGCCTGATATTTTAGATGAAACGATCTACAACCTGCGGTGGATGCTGACCATGCAGGACCGGGATGGTGGTGTTTACCACAAGTGCACGAATGCAGCTTTTGATGGTATGGTAATGCCTGGTGTGACCACCCTGCCGCGATACGTGGTGCAGAAGGGTACAGCAGCCACCCTCGATTTTGCGGCGGTAGCGGCGCAGGCGGCGCGGGTGATCAGAAAATTTGAAAAGCAATTGCCCGGGCTGGCAGACAGCTGCCTGGCTGCAGCGCAGCAGGCCTGGCAATGGGCCTTGCTTCATCCCGATGTGGTATATGACCAACGGGTGATCAATCCTGCTTACGATCCGGATATTACCACGGGTGAGTATGGCGACCGCTTCTTTCACGACGAGTGGCTATGGGCGGCAGCCGAACTCTTTGCCGCTACGGGCAAAAAGGGATATCATACAGTATTGGAGCAACGGATGAAAGACCGGGTGCAGCTACCCGGCTGGAGCCAGGTGGGGATGCTGGGCTATTATACCCTGGTGAGAAATGAAAAGGCGCTGCCTGCCTACAGCACAGGTATGGTACATGGTGCGCGGGACAGTATTTTGATAAGGGCGGATGAATACCTTGAAAAAGCAAAAACAAATGCCTTTGCAACCGTAATGGGCCAATCGGCCCGTGATTTTGTATGGGGCAGCAATGCAGTGGCGGCCAACCAGGGCATGCTGCTGCTCATGGCGTACCGCCTTTCGGGAAAACGACAGTACCTGGAGGGAGCATTGAGCAACGCCGATTACTTACTTGGCAGGAATGCTACGGGTTATTGCTTCGTCACCGGCTATGGCACCAGGTCGCCGGTGCACCCGCATCACCGTCCTTCTGTAGCGGATGGTATTGCAGAACCGGTGCCCGGTCTGTTGGCAGGCGGACCCAATCCCGGCCGGCAGGACCATTGTACCTATGCATTTACCGAACCCGAAACAGCCTATACTGACGATGACTGCTCCTATGCCTCCAACGAGATCGCCATCAACTGGAATGCACCGGCAGTATACTTGCTCAATGCGCTGGAAGCGCTGGCCGCGCAGGGCCGGCGGTGATCGTGTTGATGCCCGGGCGCTTCATTCAAATATCCACAGCAACACCGGTTTTTCCGACCGGTCGATGATCGGTTTCAGGTAGCGTAAAAAGGCAGGGCCCACCGTAGGGCAACCATCGCTCTGGCAGATCTCGTCGCCGGTGGCAGCATCCGGTACGCAGTCGTGCGAGTGCAGCACCACGAAGCGGCTGAAGGCTTTGTCGTTGGTGCTTTCCAGCCCATAAAGTTTGTAAGCCAGCCCGAAGCGGCCGGTGTAGGAGTAACCGATCCTGTATTTGCCCAGCGAGGTGCAGCCGCAGCCGGGCGTATTGCCGTATTTTCTTCCTTCCAGCCAGTTTTCGTTGCAGCGGCCATGGGTCACCAATCCCTCGTTGAGGACCGTATCGTTTTTCAGGTCGTACACAAAAAACCGGTTTTGACCGGAAGGCAGCGACATGCTGACCAGGAAACATAGCCGTTCATTGTAGCCGTTCTGCGTGGCAAAACGCTTCGCTTCGGCGGCTTTTCCTGCCAATTTTTTGCTGAAGACCGGGAGCGTCTTTTTTTCCGGGATGGCGCCGGGGCCGGAACGGGGCTGGTGCCGCGGCAGGTGGCCGGGCAGCCATGCAAAACAGGAGAGCAGCAGGATGACGATCAGCAGGAGGTGGTAAAGTCGCATATAAAAAAATCAGGCACCCGGAAAGATGCCTGACCTCAAAAAATCCATAACAAAGGGAACGAAAAAAATTATGCGGGTCAGCCCAGCAGGCTTACTGTTATCTTGTCTTTCATCATGGCCCTTACGGCATCGGCAATGGCCACTGCATCGTAGCCGCACTCGCTGTGCAGCTGTTCCGGTGTGCCATGTTCCACGATGCGGTCGGGTATGCCCAGTATCTTCACATCGTTTTTATACCCGTGCTGGTTCATGAACTCCAGTACGGCGCTGCCAAAACCACCCTCTGTACACCCGTCTTCTACGGTAATCAGTTTTGCATAATTGCGGCAGGCTTCGTGCAGCAGGGCCTCGTCCAGCGGTTTGGCAAACCGCATGTCGTAATGGCCCGGGTTCAGCCCGTCATGCCTGAGCCCGCGGATGGCTGCAGCAGCAAAGTTGCCGGGATGGCCGAACGAGAGGATGGCAATATCCTGCCCTTCGCGCAGCCGCCGGCCCTTGCCGATCGGTATTTCCTTCATCGGCGTTTGCCATTCGGGCATCACGCCCTGGCCCCGCGGGTAGCGGATCACAAACGGAAGCCCTGTGGAATCGAGCTGGGCGGTATACATCAGGTTGCGCAGTTCGCTTTCGTTCATCGGCGAGCTGATGACCATGTTGGGAATGCAGCGCATATAAGCAATGTCGTAAGCGCCGTGGTGCGTAGGTCCGTCGTCGCCTACCAGACCGGCCCGGTCCAGGCAGAAGATCACCGGCAGCTGCTGGATGGCCGCATCATGGATCACCTGGTCGTAGGCGCGCTGCATGAACGAGGAATAGATATTACAGAACACCTTCATGCCCTGCGTGGCCATACCGGCGCTGAGGGTGACGGCATGCTGCTCGCAGATGCCTACGTCAAAAGCACGCTTCGGCATTTTCTCCATCATGAACTTGAGGGAGGAACCGGAAGGCATGGCCGGTGTGATGCCGACGATCTTTTCGTTTTGCTCCGCCAGCTCGATGATCGTATGGCCGAATACATCCTGGTATTTGGGCGGCTGGGGGATGTCGTATTGTTTTTTATAGATCTCGCCCGTCAGCTTGTCAAACAGGCCGGGAGCATGCCACTTGGTCTGGTCTTTCTCCGCCAGCGCATAGCCCTTGCCTTTCACGGTCAGGATATGCAGCAGCTTGGGGCCGGGAATTTCGCGCAGGTCTTTCAGGGTGTCTACCAGCTTGGCCACGTTGTGCCCGTCGATGGGGCCAAAGTAGCGCAGCTTCAGCGCTTCAAACAGGTTGGCGCTGCTGCTGACCATTCCTTTCAGTCCCTCTGTCAGCTTGTGCCCCATGGCCCGCGTGAATTTTTTGCCCACCGGCAACTTGCCCAGCAGGTTCCATACATCGTCCTTTACCTTGTTATAGGTGGGCGAGATGGTGATGTCGGTCAGGTATTCCTTCAGGGCGCCCACGTTGGGGTCGATGCCCATGCAGTTGTCGTTCAGGATGATGAGCATGTCCGTATCGGCCACACCGGCATGGTTCATTCCTTCAAAGGCCAGGCCGGCCGTCATGGCGCCATCGCCGATGACCGCCACGCATTTCCGGTTCGTTTCGCCCTTGTATTTGGCCGCCATGGCCATGCCCAGGGCAGCGGAAATGGAGGTAGAGGAATGGCCTACGCCGAACGTATCGTATTCGCTTTCGCTTCGTTTGGGAAAACCGCTGATGCCATTGTACTTCCGGTTGGTAACAAAACTGTCCCGCCGGCCGGTGAGTATCTTATGGCCGTAAGCCTGGTGGCCCACATCCCATACCAGCTGGTCGTAAGGGGTATTGTATACGTAATGCAGGGCCGTGGTGAGCTCCACCACGCCAAGGCTGGCGCCGAAATGACCGCCATGCACGCTGACCACGTCGATGATATACTGCCTCAGTTCGTCGCACACCTGGTGCAGCTTTTCACGGGGTAGTTTTTTCAGGTCTTCAGGTGAGTCGATGGTTTGTAACAGTGGTCCCGGTATAATTTCCATGTCCCGATTTTAACGCGGTAAAATTAATCTTTTATCCGTACATCGGCCTGCCGGAGCCTGTTTAACAAATATTTGGGTCGGCCGGACCGCCCAAACTTCCATTTGTAAATGGAATGGCCCACTGGTATATTTACAGCCGGAGGCCGGGCCTCAAATGGGTTAGCTTTGTCGTTTTATGCAAACGGGTACTTCAAGATACTGGCTGTTCCAGGTGTTTGGCTGGGGGTTGTTTGCCCTGGTCAACATCTTTTTTGCCGTCACGTTCGGAGGCTTCAACGAGCGGTTCCTGACGCGGCTGGCGCTGTTTATCGTGCTGGGGATCGTATTTACCCACCTGATGCGGAGCGTGGTCCATATCTCCAACCTGCTGCTGCGCCCGCTGAACCGGCAGATCCCCGGATTTATCCTGCTGACCTTTGTCACCTCCGTGGTGGTCACGATACTGGAGCTGCTGATCTCCGAGCTGCTGAACATGAGCGCGGAAAAACCCGGCTATACCTTTTTCGGTAAAATACTGCTGAATACGTTCAACTCCTTTATTTACCTGTTTATCTGGAGCAGCATCTATTTTATGTACCATTATGTGGCCAAGAGCCGCAAGCAGCAGATGGATACACTGCAGCTGGAAACAATGGTAAAGGAACTGGAGCTGCAGACCATCAAAGCGCATATCAACCCGCATTTCATCTTCAATGCGCTTAACAGCATCCGCGCCCTGGTGGATGAAAATCCTGAACGGGCCAGGCGGGCCATCACCGAGCTGAGCAATATCCTGCGCAGCAGCATGCAGGCCGATAAATCCGAGTCGGCTTCCATGGAGCGGGAGCTGGATATCGTAAAGGATTACCTGGCGCTGGAGAACATGCGGTTCGAAGACCGGCTGCGGGTAGAGTATGAGATCGACCCCGATACGCTGAGCCGGCCTGTGCCCCCCATGATGCTGCAGACGCTGGTAGAAAATGCGATCAAGCACGGCATCAGCAGGCAGATACAGGGCGGCGTGGTCCGCATTGTATCCGTGCTGAGGGACGGGTTTCACGAACTGTGCGTCGTGAATACCGGCTACCTGAACGGCCACAGCTCCGATGACCTCCTGCCTGCACGCAAAAGCATCGATGTGCAGGGCCGGGGATTTGGCCTGTACAGCACGACCAACCGCCTGCAGCTTTTGTATGGAAATAAGGCTAAATTTGAAATAAGGCAAACGGCCCCCGGCCTGGTGGAAGCAAAAGTGCAGATACCTGCCGACACGGTTGTTTACTGATAAAAAACCATTCACATGCGAGCAATCATTATCGATGACGAACGGCTGGCAAGGGCCGAACTGAAAAAGCTATTGCAGGAATTTCCCGAGATAGAAGTGATCGACGAGGCGGCCAATGCCGAAGAAGGGATCGAGAAGATCGACAGCCAGCAGCCCGACCTGATCTTCCTGGACATACAAATGCCCGGCAAGACCGGGTTTGATATGCTGGCGCAGCTGGAGCGGGCGCCGCAGGTGATCTTTACCACGGCTTACGACGAATTTGCCCTGCGCGCCTTTGAAGTGAATGCGCTGGACTACCTGCTCAAGCCGATCGAGCCCAAGCGGCTGGCCGATGCTGTGCTGAAGCTGCAGCAGGGCGAAAGCCGGGGAGAAGCCCGTCTGGCCGGCGAGCATACCAACAACAGCATACTGGGCGAGAGCGACCAGGTCTTCGTCAAGGACGGCGAACGCTGCTGGTTCGTGAAGCTGAGCGATATCCGCCTGTTTGAAAGCGTAGGCAACTATGCCAAAGTATTTTTCGGACCTAACAAACCGCTGATCCTGAAATCGCTCAATGCACTGGAAGAGCGGCTGGACGAAAAGTTCTTTTTCCGGGCCAACCGCAAGCATATCGTAAACCTGCGGATGATCGATAAAATAGAACCGTATTTCAACGGCGGACTGCTGCTGGAACTCAAAGGCGGTGAAAAGATAGAAGTGAGCCGGCGGCAGACAGTGAAGTTTAAAGAGATGATGAGCCTGTAGGCAGTCGTCAGTTCTTAGTCTGCGGGCAAACAGTCAATTGGTCTTACAGCAGGCAACCTTATTTTTGTTTTCATCATTATTTGAAAGGTCGGGACTGCATGCCGGCAGGCTGCGGGACGAACGGGATCATACATAACGCAAAAGCATACTAACTCTTACACAACATGAAAAGAATCGTACTCGCGGGGTTATTGGCAACGATAACCTCTTTTTTATGGGCGCAAAACCCGGAAGCGTATATCAATGCACAGGAAGCCGGCCGTATCGAAAAAGTGCTGGCCAGCGACGAGATGCGGGGTCGCAAAACGTTTTCGCCGGAGATCGATAAGGCAGCGGATTTTATCGCGGCCGAATTCAAGACGGCAGGACTGCAACCCTGGAACAAAGACGGCAGCTATCGCCAGCCGTTCAGCCTTGTGAATGCAAAGCAGGTGAGTGCTGCGGCTACGCTTGACGGCGCGACACTCGATCCGAAGAACATGGTAGTGGTCACCAGTCAACCTGATTGGAAGATCGACCAGTCATCCGGTTATGAAACCATGACAATAGCCGCCGGGGCCGACCTGTTTGAGCAGGCGATGACCGCCGCAGAATCCGGCAAGAACATGATAGTATGGGTAGATGAATCGTTTGCAACCAATTTTCCCCGTCTCGGCTTCCTGAAACGTAACATGTTTCCTTCCGGCAAAAACACGGTGTTCGTGCTCACCAATACGCAGCCGAAGCAGTTTGCCCTTGAAGCAAAGCACGAGATCCGGCAGCAGCAACTCGCCAACGTGGTCGGTATCCTGCCGGGCAAATCGCGCAAGGATGAATACGTGATCTTTTCCGGCCATTATGATCATATCGGCATCGGCAAACCGGTAAACGGCGATTCCATCTACAACGGGGCCAATGACGATGCGGCCGGCACTACATCGGTGATCCTGCTGGCCAACTATTTCAAAAAGCTGGGCAATAACGAGCGGACGATCATCTTTGCGGCTTTTACGGCAGAAGAGATCGGCGGTTATGGCTCACAATATTTTTCCCGCCAGTTCGATCCCGCCAAAGTAGTGGCGATGTTCAACATCGAAATGATCGGTACGGAAAGCAAATGGGGGCGCAATTCGGCGTACATCACCGGGTACGAAAAAACGGACATGGGCACCATCCTGCAGGAAAGCCTGAAGGGCAGCGGGTTTACCTTCCATCCCGATCCCTACCCCGATCAGCAGCTGTTTTACCGGTCGGATAATGCTACGCTGGCGCGCCTGGGCGTACCGGCACATACCATCTCTACTTCCAAAATGGATAACGAGCCGAATTATCACAAGGTGAGCGACGAAGTGCAAACCCTGGATATGGATAATCTGGCACAGATCACCCGGGCTATCGCTATCAGCTCTGTCAGTATCGTCAGCGGGGCGAAGACGCCATCGAGAGTGAAGGTGGAAGATTTGCGCTAAGGCTGGTTGTGTGGTTTTTGAGGTTCGTTCAACGACGAAGATTCCCATTGATCAGCTATTGAGGATATTGGTTAACTATTTTTATGTACAGGACCAGCCTGTTGTTTTTTAGTTTTTTGCTGGGCTGGTTTATTGTGCCGGCGCAATTGCCCGATACGGCGATCAGGGAAGCGGAGGCGGCACGGATCATGGGAGTGCTGGCTTCCGACTCGCTGAAGGGGCGCGGTAACCTGCAGCCGGCCCAGTGGAAGGCCGCTGCTTTTATCAGCGAAGAGTTTCGCAAATACCGGCTGCGGCCCCTGCCGGGGCAACACGGTTATTTTATTCCCTTTCAGCCGTTTGGGGGACCATGGCTCGTTACCGACTCACTGCATTGGAACGGCCGCCCGGTACACGGCGATTACTTTCTTTACCTGCCGGCCGGGCCGGGCGCCTATGCGCCGAAAACGATGGCTGATTTCGCGGTCGTTCGTGTAGATTCGTTCCCGGCCGACCTGCTGCAACAAGGGTGGCCGTCAGGTACCAACCTCTTGCTCTGGACCCCTAAGCGGGCAGAAGAACGGCAGAACCAGTTTCCCGAATTCCGTGGACGCTCCACCGCGCTGTCACAAAATATATTGCTGGTGTATGCAGACGAAGCCCCGGCCGCGCTGCGGCTGGAGGCGCAACCCGATTACAGCCGCCTGGCCTGGAACATCGTGGGTGTATTGCCCGGCCGCTCCAGGGCCACGGAAGTCGTTCTTTTCTCAGCGCATTATGATCACATGGGCGTGGTGAAGGACCGGGGGCGCGATAGCATCATGAACGGCGCCAACGACAACGCTTCCGGCACCACGGGACTGCTGCTGCTGGCAGATTATTTTGCCCGGCGGGGCGACAACGAGCGGACACTGATCTTTTGCGCCTTTGCCGGCGAAGAGCTGGGTATGACGGGCTCGGCCAAACTGGTTGATTACCTGAGCACCGACCGGATCATGGCCGGCATCAACCTGGAGATGATCGGCGTGCCGCAATACGGGAAGAAAAAAGTGTTCATTACCGGAGAAAAATATTCTTCATTGCCCGGTATGTTGCGAAAGGGATTGACAAAGGCCGGCATTCGGGTGATGACGGAGCCGGATGAAAACAAGCAGCTGTTCCTGCGAAGCGACAACTACCCGTTTGTAAAACAGGAAGTGCCGGTGCATACCATCATGGCCAGCGACGACGACGACCCCTGCTATCACCGGCCCTGCGATGAAGTGAAGCGGATCGATATTGCCAATCTGACCGCGATCGCCAGGGCTGTTGCGGCTGCCGCGGCCGGGCTGATCAGCGGGCATGACACACCGGGCCGGGTCCGTACCGCCGACCTGCCGTATTGATAACTATTCGTTACAGTAAAAGAATCAGCTTACTTTTTGCGGAACCGAATGAATGGCGGAAGCGATCTCTTTGATGATGGTGGGATCTTTTTCAATGGCATTGCCGACAACGATCAGGTCTGCGCCTGCCCTGCAGTTGAGATAAGCTTTTTCGGGATCCAGGATGCCGCCGCCGATCACCAGCGGCGAAGAAATATTGCGCGCTACGGCCTCGATCATGTGCTCGGAGATCGGGCGCCGTGCGCCGCTGCCGGCATCCATGTAGATCAGCTTCATGCCCAGCATTTCGCCGGCCATGGCCGTGCACATGGCTATCTCGCTTTTATCGGACGGAACCGGTGTGGCATTGCTGATGTAGGATACCGTGGTAGGAGCGCCCCCGTCGATCACGATATAACCGGTGGGGATGATCTCCAGCCCGCTCTGCTTTACAAACGGGGCCGATACCACGTGCTGGCCGATCAGCAGCTCGGGATTGCGGCCCGAGATCAGCGACAGGTACAGCAGGGCGTCGGCATATTTGGTGATCTGTGAGGGGCTGCCCGGGAACAGGATCACCGGGATATTGCATTGCTGTTTGATCAGCTGCACGCATTGGTCCAAATAGTTGGAAATGACGAGGCTGCCGCCGACCAGGAAGTAGTCCACCTTTGCCGCTACCGACAGCTCTACCAGCTCGCCCAGCACGGCAGCGTTTACCTTATCGGGGTCGATGAGTACGCCAAACGATTTTTTGCCCTGCTTTTTCTTTTCAGCCAGCGAGTGATAAATAGATGAGTTCATCCGGTAACGGTTGATTATTGCAAAAATGCGAAAAGTTTTTGAGTTACAAAGGATTCCGGGGCAAATAGACACCGGCAGGCCGGCAGTTAGCTGCCTCAGAGCCGCAGGTACCCGGCCACTTGGGCTATGTGATTGTTGGTGAAGCTGTTGCCGCTGCCATCGACGTACTGGTTCATATAGCCGGCTTCAATGTCGAACGAAGGATGCAGGCGATAGCCCACCGCCAGGTACAGCCGGTTCTGGTCAAAAGTTTTACCATTCACAGCAGCGGTATTGCCGAAGTTGAGGAATACCTCGTTCTGCAGGGCGCCAAACCACCCTTTTTTGAAAACCGGTTGCTGCTGCAGCGGCAGGATGTTGCGGATAAAATAGCGGAACCGGTTGGCATATGCCTGGCCGTCCTTTACCAGTTCGGCGCCTTCCATGCGGGTGCGGGTCAGGAAGCGCTGCTCCACGCGGAAGCGGTGGCTCACGGCTACCCGCCCGGCCTTATGGGTATACAGCAGCTGTTCCCAGATCCGGTGTTCCGGGAAATAACCGGTGATGGCGCCCGCTGTTCTCCGGTTGCTGATATACGCATAGCCGGCCGTGACGGTCAGGTTGTTTTTCAGCGACACATTGAGCCCGGCCCGTAACAGCAGTGTCTGCGTGTGCCGGATATTGTCGGTGCTCCGCCATTGCATGTCGTTGTGGATGCTGGTCCGCCTGCCTGTTTTAATCGTGTTGAACGAGGCCAGCCACCCGCTGAATTGTGATTGCCCTGCAGCAGTGATGCACATCAAAAAAAAGGACAGGGCAAGGGATACGGAAAGGCATGTTTTCATACCGGCAAAAAAACAACAATCGCGGATATGAACTTTAATTTTCTGCCGGTGTTTGTGAACAGGTGGCAGGCTGCCGGTTGCAGAAACCCGCAAGGGGCGTGTAGTCCGGCCGTTATCCCTGTATTAAAAAATTATTAAGAATCCGGGTGGAATTTTCCAAAAAAAATTTCTCC
>JBEVLT010000252.1:0-12471 GCA_040509055.1 Chitinophagaceae bacterium | reverse complement strand
TACAAAGCGCTGCAAAATCAGGACCATGCTGCTATCCGGCTATTGCATGGGTAAACAATTTTTTATTCATTTGCGGGTCGGTTATCCGAACCTTTTAAACCATTAAAACTGTTTATGAAATCCTTTTACCTGTACGCGCTGCTGGCCTGCTTCTGTTTTTCGTGTCATTCTCAGCCCGGTTCAGGGCCGCAGTTGCTTCCTGCTTATAACGATACTTTTTACAGCACGGTGCTCGATGCTGCTACCGGTGTGGGCAAACCATTTTTGCTGCAGCAGGGTTACCTGCAGATGGATGGCGTCACCGTCAGCGATACCACGCTGATCTATAACGGCCAGTCGTACAACGTGTATGAGCGGTACGAGAACCCGGGCCCCGGTTATTACATCACCAGCGATCAATATCCAGAGTTCAGCATCGGGCAGTTCGCATCGGTGTGGCCCACCCGTATGCCCTATGCTTTGTATGATGCGGCTTCCCGTACGTTCAATTCCACGGTCGATTGCGTGGGCTATGGCACGCGGCTGTTGTCGGCCACCGGCAGCGCCGCGGCTGGCAGCAATGCCTATTTGTTGCTGGGCGACGTTATCCGTACAAAGAATGTAACCCCGTTTGCTGCACCAGGCTGGGTGGCTTCGGCCTATGAGATCGCGGCAGCCTTTCCCACGCTTACTGGCAACGAAAAAGGCTGGCAGTACGTGGCCGGAAATGTCAATGCCCGGGTGATCGATTCGGTCAATCATACCATGCGGGCCGGTATCGGTACGTATACCGGGGCCAGCAAAGGAGGTGTGGCCAATGCACTGCCCGGCGACATCCTGTCTTTCGGCTACAAACCCGGCGGTGAATCCAATGGCCATTTTATGGTGGTCCAGCAGCAGCCTTACCTGTTGAATGCGGACAGCTTATCGCGGTACTTCCCTTTTCAAACTACAGCGAATATCAACAGCCTGCTCGGCCGGTACAGGGTGTATGCGGTTCCGCTGTTTGATTGCTCCGGTGAAAACATTCATTTTTTCGATTCCAGGAAGCAAATGAGCGGCATCGGCCACGGCACGCTGTTGCTGCTGGCTGACCCGGTCAGCGATATCCCGCAGGGATTTATTTTTTCGCCTTCGGGATCGCCTGCTGAACCTCCCAGGCCGCTCGTGGGTGAGCTGATGGGCGGCCATGTGGTAGCCATTACCATTGGCCGCTACAAGGCTGTATAACCCCGGAGCCGTACTGCGCTTGCATTTGCGGGAAATTGTCTCTACTTTTCGCCCAACAAAATCAACACTTATGGACCTCAACGAATTGCTTTCGCGGATCAACTGGCTGGCCGTGCTTGTCGCCGCCGCCGCTTATTTTATCTTAGGTGCTATCTGGTATTCCAAAGCTTTGTTTGCGCCGGCATGGATCAGGCTTGTCGGGATCGATATGAACAATCCCGGTAAAGGCAAAAGCATAGCCGGGATGATGATCGCTTCATTGCTGCTGATCATCATTACCGTCATCGCACAGGCCTTGCTGGCTGACCGGCTGTGGCTGACCGGGTTGACATCCGGCATCAAGCTGGGACTGATCACCGGTATCGGGTTTGCCACTACGGCGGTTTCCATCTCTTTTATTTATGAAAGCAGGCCGACCGCCTTGTATTTTATCGATTGCGGCTATCACGTCGTCGGCCACCTGGCTGCTGCCATTATTCTTGTGCTGTGGAGATAAGCAGCCCGCCCAGGAGCTAAAAGAAAAACGGGTACAACGAAAGCTGTACCCGTTTCCATTTATGATGCGTTGATCTTAATCGACCTTTGTAATCTTCAGTACGTTGGTGGGCAGGTGCAGTGCAATGGGCGTGCTGCCCGTATTCACCACGATGTCGCCCGTCTTGATAAACCCTCGTTCTTTGAGGATGGAGATCTGGTCGAAGATGATATCGTCCAGGCTTTCTTCCTCGTCGTAGTAAAAGGCGCGTACGCCCCAGCTCAGGCTGAGCTGGTTGACCAGCGATTTTTCCTTGGTAAAAATATACAGCGGCGATTTGGGGCGGTAGCTGCTGAGCACAAACGCGGTATAGCCGCTCTGCGTCATCCCGATCAGGGCGTTGGCCGATATATCGCTGGCGATCTTGCAGCCGTTGTAGCAGATGGCATCGCTGAGGAAAGAAGGGGAGTGCGGCTGCGGACGCAGGTCCTCTTCGCGGTTATAGCGGTATTCGGTCGCTTCCACTTCCAGGATGATCTTGCGCATGGTCTCTACCACCAGCGAGGGGTGCTGTCCCGTAGCGGTCTCTGCGCTCAGCATTACGGCATCGGCGCCCTCCAGCACCGCATTGGCCACGTCGGTGATCTCGCTGCGGTTCGGTTTCACACGGTCGATCATGCTTTCCATCATCTGCGTGGCCACAATGACCGGTTTGCCGCGGTGTAGGCATTTGCGGATGATGTTGCGCTGCGCCATCGGTACTTTTTCTACCGGCAGCTCCACGCCCAGGTCGCCGCGGGCTACCATCACGCCGTCCGATTCCACGATGATATTGCGCAGATCGGCCAGGGCCGAGGGCATTTCTATTTTAGCCATTACCTTCACCAGGCTTTTCCTGTCGGTCACCAGTTTTTTCAGGTTCACGATATCTTCTGCCTTGCGCACAAACGAAAGGGCTACCCAGTCCAGTTCCTGCTCCACGATAAATTCGAAATCCGCAAAATCTTTTTCCGTCATGGCCGGCAGGGAGATGGCCGTATCGGGCAGGTTCACGCCTTTTTTTGGCAGCAGGATGCCGCCATAGGTCACGATCACTTTCACATCGCCGGCCTCCGTGATCTCGGACACCACTACTTCCAGTTTGCCGTCGTCGATGAGTATTTTTTCTCCCACGTTCACATCGTTGTGCAGGTTGGGGTAGGAGATGTAAATGCGTTCTTTGGTGCCGACTACTTTCTCCTTGGAGGTGAAGGTGAGCGTATCGCCGGCTTCTATTTTCAGGGCGCCGTTTTCTATTTCGCCCACGCGCAGTTTGGGCCCCTGCAGATCGCCGAGTATCGCGATATTGTACGGCTCGGTCTTGTTGATCTTGCGGATATGTTCGATGATCGCAGCCTTGTTTTCGTGCGTGCCGTGCGAAAAGTTCAGCCGGAAGATGTTCACGCCGGCTCTTACCAGCTCCAGCAGCTTTTCGTAGGTGTCGCAGGCCGGGCCTACGGTGGCTACGATCTTCGTTTTGTGATAGGTATGCACGAGACCGGCATCCTTATCCATTTGCTTGTGAAAGTATTTTTCTGCGTTTTGTGGCATGGTTGTCTTCTTAAATAAGGTTAAGCGATAGTATTGATCAGCTGGCCAGTATCTTCACGATCTTCATCCACTCTTCGCTGATGTTTCCTTTATCTTTCACCGCCTTTTCCAGGGGTATATAGTTCATTTTGTTGTTGTGGATGCCCACAAACACGTTGTGCCGGCCTTCGATCAGGCTCTCCACGGCGTGGTAGCCCATGCGGCTGGCGATCAGCCGGTCGATGCAGGTAGGGGCGCCGCCTCTTTGTATATGGCCCAGCACCGCCACGCGGATCTCGGCGTTTGGCAGCCCGGCTGCCAGTGTTTTCTGCACTTCATAAGCGCCGCCGTTACCATCCCCTTCTGCTACCACGATCAGGTTCACCAGCTTTTTCCGCCGTTCTTTCTCCTGCAGGGTTTTGATAATGTCTTTGATCGGCGTTTTACGTTCCGGGATCAGGATGTTTTCTGCACCGGTGGCAATGCCGCTGTGCAGCGCGATATAACCGGCATCGCGTCCCATCACCTCGATGATGAAAATGCGGTCATGTGCGTCCATGGTATCCCTGATCTGGTCGATGGCGCGCACCGCCGTGTTGACGGCCGTATCAAAACCGATGGTAAAATCGCTGCCGTGAATATCCTTGTCAATGGTACCGGCCAGGCCGATACAGGGAATGTCGAACTCCTGGCTGAGCTTGCAGGCGCCGCGGAAGGAGCCGTCGCCGCCGATGATCACCAGCCCGTTGATCCCTCTTTTTTTCAGGGTAGCATAGGCTTTTTTACGGCCTTCGGGCTCATAAAATTCTTTGCAGCGGGCCGTTTTCAGGATGGTGCCGCCACGCTGGATAATGTTGGCCACCGACTTGGACTCCATTTTAATGATATCATCGTCCAGCAGTCCCTGGTAGCCGCGCATGATGCCGTATACCTCTATGTTGTGATAAATAGCCGTGCGGACCACGGCCCTGATCGCTGCATTCATACCCGGCGCATCTCCTCCTGACGTGAGAACCCCGATCTTAGAGACTTTTTTTGCCATTAATTCTTTGAATAACTGTTTAGTGTAATGTTTACCCGATGGCTGCAATCGTTGAAAGTGCATCAAAAATAAGGTTTTGTTCGGGATTGCGGCAGATGTATAAAACGTTGATTCCGATCTCAAACGAATGAGTGTTAGTTGCAGGCAGGCAAACGGATGACACGCGCCTGTTTCGCCTTTTTGCAGCCCTGGTCCGCCCATACCGCCAGTTTGTTTTTTCAGCCCGGTTTCAGTTATCTTTAAGCGGTTAAAACTATTTGATTTATGAGGAAAATTGCCCTGTTACTTTTTATGTCCTGTACCCTGCTGACGCAAGCACAAGTGAGATATCCCCAAACGGCAAAAGTGGATACCGTCGATGTTTACCACAACACCAAGGTAGAAGACCCTTACCGGTGGCTGGAAAATGACAACAGCAATGAAACGAAAAACTGGGTAAAGGAAGAGAACAAGGTGACGGAAAGTTACCTGGCTTCCATTCCCTATCGCGACAGGGTGAGGAAGCGGCTCGAAGAGCTGTGGAATTATCCGCGCTATTCGTCTCCCTTCAAAAAAGGGGAGTATTATTATTTTTTCAAGAACGATGGCTTGCAAAACCAGGCCATCATGTACCGGCAACGTGGCCTGGATGGAGCACCGGAAGAGTTTCTCAATCCCAATACGCTCAACAGGGAAGGCATCGCCGCGCTGGGATCTTATAGTTTCAGCAAGAGCGGGAAGTACTTTGCGTATTCCATTGCAGAGGCCGGCAGCGACTGGCAGGAAGTGTCTGTAATGAAAGCCGATACAAAGGAACTGCTGACCGATAAAGTAAGGTGGGTAAAGTTCAGCGGCTACAGCTGGGACGGTGATGACGGATTTTATTACAGCGGCTACGACCAGCCCGATGAAAAATCGAAGCTCAGCAAGCAAAACCAGTTTCACAAAGTGTTTTACCACAAGATCGGCACGCCCCAGTCGGCCGATAAGCTGGTATACGAGGATAAGCAGCATCCGCTGCGTTACCATGGCGGCGGTCTTACCGAAGACGGGCGTTTCCTGGTGCTGTCGGTCAGCGAAGGCACCAGCGGCGCCGAGATCTGGTACCGCGATATGAAAGACCCGGCCCAGCAAAAATTAAAATTGCTGATCCCCGGGTTTGCTACCGAGCCGGACGTGGTGGACAACGACGGCGCCAAACTGCTGGTACGTACCAACGAAGGCGCACCGAATTACAAAGTAGTGCTGATCGATCCGAAAAGCCCGGATAAGAGCAAATGGAAAACTGTTATCCCGGAGAAGCCTGAAGCCTTGCAGTCGGTCTCCACCGGCGGCGGTTATTTATTTGCACAGTACCTGAAGGATGCTTCTACCAAAGTGTACCAATATACCTATGACGGCAAACTGGTGCGGGAGATCACGCTCCCGGGTATCGGTACCGCCAGCGGGTTTGGCGGCGAGCGGCCCGACAGGGAATTCTTTTATACGTACACCTCTTTCAGCATGCCCCCCGCTATTTACCGGTACGATGTGGCAACCGGTCAGTCTACCCTGTTTCGCAAGACCGAGACAAGGATGAATACCGACAATTTCGAGACGCAGCAGGTATTTTTTGCCAGCAAGGATGGCACTTATGTGCCAATGTTCCTGACCTACCGGAAAGGGCTGAAGATGGATGGCAACAACCCGGTGCTGCTGTACGGGTATGGCGGTTTCAATATCCCGATCACACCCGGCTTCAGCATGAGCAATGCCTTTTTCATCGAGCAGGGAGGCATCTATGCCGTGGTAAACCTGCGTGGCGGCAGCGAGTATGGCGAGAAGTGGCACAAGGCCGGTATGCTGGAAAAAAAGCAGAATGTATTCGATGACTTTATCGGTGCGGCGGAGTTCCTGATCAAAAGCCGCTATACCAACCCCCAAAAGATAGCCATTCGCGGCGGCAGCAATGGCGGACTGCTGGTCGGTGCGGCCATGACCCAGCGACCTGAGCTCTTCAAAGTGGCCCTGCCGGCGGTGGGCGTGCTGGACATGCTGCGGTTTCATAAGTTCACGGTGGGATGGGGCTGGACGGTGGAATACGGCAGCTCCGATTCGGCGAATCATTTTCCGTTCCTGTACAAATATTCGCCCTATCACAACCTGAAGCCTGGTGTCAGTTACCCGGCTACGCTGATCACCACGGCCGATCACGACGACCGTGTGGTGCCGGCGCATTCATTCAAGTTTGCGGCCCGCCTGCAGGAATACCAGTCCGGCGACAACCCGGTGCTGATCCGTATCGAAACAAATGCGGGACACGGTGCAGGCAAACCTACCAGCAAGCTGATCGACGAAGCGGCCGATGTATGGAGCTTTGTCCTGCAGAACCTGGGAATGAATTTTAAGGAAAAGCCCAGGCAGGGCCAGGTGGAGGACACTCCGCTGCAGGGAGCTAACAAGGGCGACAAAGCCGCACCCGGCCAGAAAATACCGGGCAACCCGGTTAATAACAATGGACAGGGTTCTCCGGAGAAAAGCGGTAATGCGACGGGTACTACCAAAAAAGATTACGAGCGGCAGCAGAATGCCGAAAAGGACAAGAAAAAGGAATGATAGCTGAGTTAGCTACAAGAAAACTGATCTGTATTATCAATATCCCTTCCGGCAGGAGGGGATATTTGTTTTCTGACGATGTACGGCATAGCTGAAAGGTGTAATTTACCGGCGTTTAAAATTTAATTTGACATATGATCATTCTTGTTACGGGCGCTAACGGGTTTGTGGGGTATTACCTGGTGGAGCAGCTGCTGCAGAAAGGCCATACGGTATTGGCTGCCGGCAAGGGCGAATGCAGGCTGCCGTTTGAGCGGGTGCCCGGTTTCCGGTACCTCAGCATGGATTTTACCGATCCGTTTGCCGTGCATGATGTATTTGAAAAGCATCATCCGGAAGTGGTGGTACATGCAGGCGCCATAGGCAAGCCGGATGAATGCGAGCTGAACCAGTGGCAGGCTTACCTGGTCAACGTGGAGGGTACGGTGACGTTGCTGACCAATGCGGCAGAACAGCAAAGCTTTTTCGTATTCATTTCCACCGATTTTGTTTTTGATGGGGAAAAAGGGATGTACACGGAAGAGGACCAGCCGGCGCCCATCAGCTTTTATGGCAAAACCAAATGGGAGGCCGAGCAGGCGGTGCAGGAATATGAGTACCCATGGGCCATTGTGCGAACGGTATTGGTATACGGTAAACCGGCTTCCGGCCGGAGCAATATCCTGACGGTGGTAAAGGACAAGCTGGAAAAAGGAGAGCCGTACAACGTAGTGGACGACCAGGTGCGGACGCCCACGTATGTGGAAGACCTGGCTGCAGGGATCGCAGCCATTATCGGGCGAAAAGCTGCCGGCATTTATCATTTATCCGGTGAGGATGTGCTGACGCCTTACCAGATGGCTTGCCAGGTGGCGGCATGTTTAGGTCTTGATGCCTCGTTGTTGAAAAAAGTAACGGCTGCCGGTTTCTCGCAACCGGCCAGGCGTCCTCCCCGGACGGGCTTTGTCATTGACAAGGCTAAACGCGAGCTGGACTTCTCCCCGGTCCCATTTGCGGAGGGACTGAAGAAAACCTTTACTATTCTTTGATGATCAGCTTGCCTTCAAAATTCTTTTCCCCGGCATGAACTGCGATGGGCAAACTGTTTTCCTTTGGCGGAATAGGACAGTTGAAAGAACCCCTTGCGTAGGCGCAATAAGGGTTGTAAGCTTTGTTGAAATCGATCACCAGCGTGTTGTTCCTGATCTCCGGCGCCTGGAAGTCGATATACCGGCCATTGGTATAGGTCTCGCTGCCTGACGTAAGGTCTGTAAAAGGCAGGAACAGGTAATCTTTATAGCCTTCTGCGTTCATCAGGTTTTGCGATTGGTAAATGTTCAGCGTCATCGCCGTATCGTGAATGCTAAAGTGCAGGGTGCCGTATACGCGAAAGGTCTGCTTCAGGATGCCGGATGTTTCCATGGTGAACCATTTGTCATCGTCCACTTTTTCAAACCGGGCTGCTACGCGATAGTGCTCATCGACCGGGTAGAAACGGAAGAGTTTTTTATCCTCTCCCTTGATCACTTCATGGTTTTGCACATAGGTGCGGATAAAATGACCGATGGAGTCTTTGTAAGACGATTGTCCGTGAACAGAAAGGAACAGCATCGTTGCCGCGATCGTAAAGAGATGTTTCATGACAAAGGTATTGCCTGCATACAAAGATACCCGAAAACGGGAGACACGCGTTCGGCAAGCCCTTGCGGCTTATCGGTGCCCTCTGTGTAAAATCAACCACGAAGGCGCAAAGTCCCGAAGTGACACAAAGCTTTCACAAGGTTTCTTTCCGGTCCTGGGATGGCCTTTGCATGAAACCTTACGCAAGCAATGGCAAATGCACTTCTGCCATCATGCACCGGGCGCTGCCGCCGCCGTTGGTTTCGATCGTCGTAAGCGGGGCGTGGATAATACGGTTGAAAACCTCCAGTGTTTTCACCTGTTCCGGCGTCAGCGAAGCAAAGGCCTGGCTTGACATGACCAGCAGCTTTTCACCATCCTTGTTCTCTACCTGCAGCATATTGCCGGCAAAATGATTCATTTGCGCCAGGGTGATCGGGATGATGGTTTTGCCCGATTGCGTCATCGTTTTCACCAGGCCTTCCCGTTGCGCAGGATATTTTACCGAGTCCAGGCAGATGACGATGTACCGGTCGGCTACGCACATCATCACGTTGGTATGATAGATCGGCTGGCCGGTTGAGTCGGTGGCATCGAATACGACCGGGGTGTAGCCCATTGTTTCACCAAAGGCAAGCAGCACTGTTTCATGGGTCCGCGGAGATAGGCAGGCATAGGCGATTTTATTATCGCGGTCCAGGACCATGCTGCCCGTTCCTTCGAGGAACTGGTGGTTTTTTTCAAAGCTGCTCAGATCGATTTCCTTGTTTATGGAAAATTGCTGCCTGATCCTGTCCAGCACATGTGCTTTCCGTTCTGCGCGCCGGTTTTCGGCAAACATCGGGTAGAGCAGCAGCGTGCCGTCCTCATGAAAAGAAACCCAGTTGTTGGGAAAAATAGAATCAGGCGTGTGTGGCTCCGGAGTATCTTCTGTAACCGTCACGTCGATCCCGTTGGCGCGTAATACTGCTACAAAATCGTCAAATTCTTTCAACGCTTTTTGCTCAATATCCCTGTCTGTGCTTGGCACCTGGAAGGCATTGTTCACCGCCGTTTCGGCATTGTACTCAAACGCTACCGGCCGGATCATCAGGATGTGGGATGTGGTTTGCATATATCGGAGGTATGAGGTATGAGGTCGGAGGTATGAAGTGCGGGAACTGATGGATGATGTCAGCCGCCGGAAGTATGAGCCGGAAGCCGGCTATCATACTTCTGATGCCGGCTCATACTTCACACATCTTCCCTCAGCAACGGCATGCTCATACAATGAAAGCCGCCCCTGGCCCTGGACAGTTCTGCCGAAGGCATGGTGATTAACGTGTCTTTGATGTCTTTTACTTTCAGTTCGCCTGACTCCAGCTTCGGGATCAGTTCGTGGGCATGGATGATGGAGAACCCGGCTTCCCTGAAGGCTTCTACCGTTTTATCGTTGCGGTCATAACCCAGTACCACACCCTCTTTCAGCGCCAGCAGGTTGCAGGAGTCGGTCCATTGCTCGCGGGCGTCGAAGGGAAACTCGTTGTTGCCGGAGTAGATGAACTGTACATCGTCTTTGCAGCCGAAATCGTTTTCTGCAATATCGGCCAGCAGGTCTTCCAGGTTGTCGAAATAGTCCGGATGGGAAGGGTCTTTACGCCTGAATTGGGTAATGCGGATCCGGTCTTCTTTTTTGTTTCCTTCCAGCGCCCGCTGCACCGGGTCCGCATCTTCCTTTTTGATGGCCTTGCGGGAAAAAGCGCCCAGCAATACCCATACATTCCTTTTCACCTGGGTAAAGATGGTGTCGATATGCATATAGTCCCGCTTTTTGGGAATGCGTATCACCGTGATCTTTTTCACGATATTTTTCTCAAACAGCAGGTTGATGCATTGGTGCGCAGCTTCTGATGTGGTCCGTTCACTGATGCCGATCAGCAGGTGGTCTTTGGTGATCACCATGATATCGCCGCCTTCAAGGGTCACTTTCTTGTCATCGCCGTCTTTGGGCAGCAGGAAATGGTGAGAGGTATCGGCCAGCTCGATAATGTTGTTTCGGTAGCCGGCAAAAAGCGGGTGGTTGTAAAAGATATATTTTACCAGCAGGGCTTCGCGGGTCCTTGCTTTTTTGGCCGGTTTGTTCAGCAGCACATGATCGTTGATCACGATGCCGATATCGCGGGTAAAGATCAGGTTCGGAATCGGGGGGAAAAGCATTTCCCGTTCGTTATACGTACCGCTGATGAAGACCTTGGCCAGCTGGCTTCCATCCATTGCCGCCAGCTTATCGTGCATGTCATACAGGCAGTTCTCGATAGCGCAGACGGAAGCTACCAGCTTTAGCCGGATCTCCCGTTCTTCCAGGATATCGCCCAGCAGCCATTGCAGTTCGATCACTTTGTCCGACCGGAAAAAATCTTCGTGATCGGGTTTGTAAAAATTAAAGGTATTGGCCGGATCGTCCACCTCTTTCAGCCTTCCTTTTATTTTATCCGGGTCCAGGAAGTAGAGCAGCAACTTGGTATAGTAGTCGTATTCCTTGCGGCGGATGGTTTCCAGGTGTACGATATCTTCGAACAGCCAGTCCTGCGCTTTGGACGGTACTACTTTGCCCAGGCCGCTATCGGGGCTATGGACCAATAGTCGCCGCAGGGTGCCTATTTCTGACGTAACATGTATTTTATTGTCTGACTTTGCCATACGGTTAAAACGAATTGTGAAACAATCTTAAGACCAGTTGTGTTTCCGGGCAGTTTACAGCCGGGATTCCGCTAATCGGGAATATAGAAATTGGCCGGGAGCATGCCGGCAAACCTGTCGGGTATGAAGCAGGGGAAACGCATACAATTGCAATCGTGCAGCAAAGGTAGGGCAATCGCGGCAGGGCGGCAAATGCAGCGGTGGAAGCGATTGTTATCCTGTACGGTTAAACAATTCCTATCTTTAACGTCCTGATAAATCAACAACCATGGAACTGAAAGAGCAATTTGAAAAAGCGGTGGCGGAGAGCAAAGCTTTGCCGGAAAAGCCAAGTAATGAAGTGCTGCTGCAATTGTATTCCCTGTACAAACAATCCACCGAAGGCGATGTGAATACGGAGCCGCCATCCAATCCCTTCGATTTTGTGAACAAGGCCAAGTATGAAGCCTGGAGCGGGCTGAAAGGAAAGACAAAAGAAGCGGCCATGCAGGAATATGTAGCGCTGGTGGAGAAGCTGAAGTGATGCTTGCCCCTATGCGAAGGTTTACGTTGTTGTATAGTTTTTGTTTATGTTGCCTCTGTTCAGCTGCTCAAACGGATTTTCCGGATGATTATCCTGATCCGGCTACAAGAAAAGGGCATCTGAGTTCCGTGTATGCATTTTTAGACTTATTGGAGAAGGGGGATGCCGGCAATGCCCTGCTAAAGATAGATTCTTCTTTTAGCCGGTCAAAAGGTAACTATAAAGATTCTCTCGAGGCATATGCAATAGAACTGAAGAAATACCTGGCTACGACCAGCCTCTCTGTGGTAACTGTCTTCCCGGAAAAAGGATATTATACCTATCGATGCCGGTATTATAACGGGAAAGGTGATTTCTTTTATATGGATTTGTACCTGCATGCAGGTCAGCCCGGTTCGCTGATTGCTAAAATTATCAAGGTTTCGGAATCTGTGTTGATCAGCGAAAGAAAAGAGTTAGCAGAAAGAATAAAAAACGAAAAAAGAACAGGGCCGCCACCTCCGCCACCCTTTCCGCCCCCGGATTCAATCATGAGGCCGTTGAGGAATAAATAAGAATGCGATAGTTTGTTTCGAATATAGCATGTTGCGCTACCATCCTGCTTGCTATGCGCACCGGTGATCCCTTAATTCAAAAGTTTGTTTATTCGTAGCGGCTGCCCCGATCTTTCCTGATAGAATCGCAATGCATTAATATGTTGCTATACCTCCCGACGGAGGTCGCACCCGGCCTGCCTGCCCCGGCTCGAGCCGGGGATCCGGTACCTTCCCTAAATCTTATCACAAGCTCCTTTCTTAACTT
>JBEVLT010000251.1:0-5209 GCA_040509055.1 Chitinophagaceae bacterium | reverse complement strand
AGAATTGGAAGGCAGGCCATTGTCTGACGTAAAATAGGTGATCCGCCCCGTGTAGATATTTAAAATGCTGAGTCCTTCGCCGGCAATGATGTACAGGCTGTCGCTGTACTGCGAGATGTCGGCCGCACCAAAGCTTTTCAGCCGCCTGCCCTCCGGTCCGCGGGAAGTGTAGTTGGCGATGATGGCGCCGGTCGTGGGATTGATGCGGTATACACCCTGTCCGCCGGTACATACCCAGAGATCGCCGCGCCGGTCGGTATACAGTCGGTAGATGGTGCTTAGCTTGTGTACCAGTTCGAATTTTTTTTGTCCATCGTTCCATCTCACCAGGTGGCCCTTGTGCGACCCCAGCCACACCGTCCCGTGCTTATCCCCGGTGATCTGGCGTACGGTACCCCGTTCAAACACAGCAGCATTTACTTTTGTGCTTGTTCCTGCCGCCGTGGTAATGAACACATGCCCGTCCTGTCCACCCCGCCAGATATCCCCGTTGCGGCGCTGGTAGGCACACCAGGTCAGCCCTTCGCCGAGCCGGTGCGTGGCATTGACCGTAGCGGATTCGACCGGGTAAAAATCTTTGTCGTACAGGAAGCTGCCTTCGCCCCAGGTGGTTACAAGGATGCGGCCATCGCGGGTAGGCAGGATATCCGTTACATCGTTGGTATACGTGCGGTCGGTATGCGGCCGCTTGTTGGCCACGATCTGGAACAGCTGTGCCGATGGGTTGAAGCGGAACAGGCCTTTGTCTGAGCTGACCCAGATATTTCGTTCGCGGTCCTGGAACAGCTGGGTTACCCGGTCGTACCGGATGCTGAACTCACCCGGCATATTGGGCGGTACGAATTCAAAATGATTGGCGTTGGCCGCCAGGCCGGCAAAGAGGTTCAGCCCGGTGATCCAGATGGTGCCGTCGTCCTGCTCCATGATATGATGCGTTTCATGGTAGCCATGTGTCAGCCCGAGGGTGGCTTCCCATTCCGTTTTCTGGTTTCGGCCCGCGTGGTAGCTGTACAAATAGGGGCCCGGTCCATAGGGCGGCCACGATACGATCCAGAACCGCCCGTTCCTATCCGGGTAGCCCAGTGATACGTACCGCAGCCCGGCATAGGCATCGATCACGGGGTCTTGTCCCGGGTTGTGGCCGCGATAAGCATAGCGGTTGGTGGCAGGGTCGTATTTGACCAGTCCCGAATCGCAGGATAACCAGTACCGGTTCGCCTTGTCCTGGTGCAGCCAGTTGGGCGTCCAGCCGGCTGGCAGGCTAAAGGGCGTATGCTTCATCGCAAACTTTCCGGATGCTGCACTGTAGGTGAATACGCCGATCTTCATGACAGCCAGCATCATGTTGCCGTTGTTGTCCATGTACAATCCGGCAGCCGACCGTTGCAGCAGCTCCTGCTCCATGTCGACGGGTATTTCATGAAAGGTCAGATCCGATACGTCCAGATAGCCTACCCTGTTTTCGGCGCACAGCAGCCATAGCCTGTTTGTTTTGTCCAGCTGTATGCGCAGTATTTTGTCGTTGGGAACAGAGCGGGAATTATTGGCGGTATGCCGAAAAGTAGCGAAGCGCTGCCCGTCGTAGCGCTGCAGCCCGTTGAGCGTGGCGATCCAGATAAAGCCGTTCTGATCCTGCTGTACGCCCATTACCTCGTCGGCTGCCAGCCCGTTGCGGATGCCGAGGTGGGAGAAAAAATATTGCTGCGCAGGTTGCGCCGGCAACCAGCTGGTCCCTATTACGAGAAAATATATGCAGCAGAAGAGGTAGCGCAACGACAATTATTAATTAATGCTCAAATGTAATAAAGCCGGCCAGCATTCCGCCTGTTGTCATGCAGCGCATTTGCAGATTCATGGCCGGCTTTTCTCAATTCATCCGCAGGCAGGGAAGGATAGTGCTGCCGGAACCCTGCTTTTATCCCGGTTTCTGTGGCTAAAGGCAATTGATTTCTTCGTCGTTCCGGGTCTGAAGACCTGGGTAATACGATATATCAATGATCATTGTAAGGCCCCGGCCTTCTGAAGGTCCTGCCTCCGGTTTCTTTAGCCTTCCGTTTCTCTGTGTTTCCTGTGTGAAGGCTTGCCTTGTCTTTATAACAGCTAGCCCATAAAGTATATTGATTGTTCTAAAATATACGATACCTCTTTTCTCCTTCCGGATCCTAATAGCTATCGGGGTCAGGACTCTTGTATCTTCAATTCATCCTCCTGTTTCTCCAGATCATTTCATTCAGCCTTGCCGCGGCATGCGGTAATTCCAATCTTCGTTTGCCATACGGCTTAAGCCGGCCGTTTTTTAAAAGTAAAGTAAACCATGGAACAGCAAACATTAACCAACAACAGGATTATGGCCCGGCTCGCAGGGCGTAAGATCCTTTTTGCCAACTTCCCGGCAGACGGGCATTTCAACCCGCTGACCGGGCTGGCCATGCACCTGAAGAGTGCAGGCGCCGATGTGAGATGGTATAGCTCGCGCACCTATACCGATAAACTGAAAAAACTGCGCATCCCGCACTATCCTTTTCAGAAGGCAGTAGAGGTGGAAGGCAATAATTTCGACAAGGTTTTTCCTGAGCGAACCAAAAAGAAATCGCAGATCAGCAAACTGAAGTTCGATATCATTCATGCGTTCATCCTGCGCGGGCCCGAGTATTATGCCGATATGATGGAGATACACCGTGAGTTCCCGTTCGACCTGCTGATCGCCGATTGCGCTTTTACCGGCGTTCCGTTCGTCAAAGAGCTGATGAACATTCCTGTGATCTCGGTCGGTGTGTTCCCGCTGAGCGAAACCTCGAAGGACCTGCCGCCGGGCGGGCTGGGCCTGATGCCCATGGCCGGATTGACCGGCAAGGTGAAACAAGGGTTGCTGCGTGCCTTTGCGCGGTACGTGCTGTTCCGCCAGCCCAACCAGGTACTTTACCGCGTATTCGATGAGTACGGCATCCCGCACCGGCGCGAAAGCCTGTTTGATATGATCATCCAAAAGTCGGACCTGCTGCTGCAAAGCGGTACGCCGGGGTTCGAATACCGGCGCAGCGACATGAGCCATCATATCCGCTTTGTGGGTCCCCTGCTTCCGTATACGTCCAACGCGGCACATACGCCCTGGTTCGACAAGCGGCTGAACGAGTACGAACGGGTATACGTCGTCACCCAGGGTACGGTGGAAAAGGATATTGAAAAGCTGCTGGTCCCCACGCTGGAAGCCTTTAAGGATACCGATAGCCTGGTGGTATGCACGACGGGTGGATCGGGTACGGCCGAACTGCGCGCCAGGTTCCCGCAGCAAAACCTGATCATCGAAGACTTTATTCCCTTTGCCGATGTGATGCCTTATGCCGACGCCTATATTACCAATGGGGGATATGGTGGCGTGATGCTGGGCATCGAACACCGCCTGCCGCTGGTGGTAGCCGGTGTGCACGAGGGCAAGAACGAGATCAATGCCAGGGTAGGCTATTTCGGCCTGGGCATCAACCTGAATACGGAAACACCGAAGGCGAAGCAGGTATATGACGCAGCATGGGAAGTGGTGAGCAATACCCGCTACAAACAGAATGCAGAAAGGCTGGCGCATGAATTTGCCACCTATCATCCTTATGAATTGTGTGCGGATTATGTGGCAAGCCTGCTGCCTGCAGGGCAGGAGGCAGAATTACGGCACGCGTAAAGTGACCTTATGAAACAAAGCCCGGTACCAACGGCTGGCGCTGCCGGGCTTTCTTACAGACCTGTTCGTGCCGATGTGAATAAACGGGTTGCAGGTTTTTACAGCGTCCTTTTATCTTAGCGTTCATACCTGTGCCGCATTGCTATATGAAAAGCTTCCAGCGTCATCATCAAATCCATCAATAAAACTGTGTATGAAAAAAGTAATTTCTATTTTGAGTATTGCCGCCCTTGCGGCAGCGGTTTTTTCCTGTGGCCAGGTCAGTGGCGATGTGAAGGTGAATACCACCGCCGGTAACCAGGAAGAGCTGGTAAAAAGAGGGGAGTACCTTGTTACCATCGGCGGTTGTCACGACTGCCATTCTCCGAAAAAGATGACGGAGTTTGGGCCTGTGCCGGATCCCGATCTGCTGTTGTCCGGTCATCCGGCACAGATGCCGGTCGGCCCCTTCGATACGGTCACCACCAAGAGCTGGGTCCTGTTCAATATGATGAACACGGCTGCGGCAGGTCCCTGGGGTGTCTCGTTCTCCGCCAATCTTACTTCCGATGCTACCGGTATCGGCAACTGGACGGAAGACCAGTTCAAACGGGCGATAACGCAGGGCAAATACAAAGGCCTGGCGGAAGGCAGACCCATGTTGCCCCCGATGCCCTGGCCAAACCTGGTGAACATGAAGGACGAGGATATCAAGGCCATGTTTGTCTATCTCAAATCGACCAAACCGATCAGGAACGTTGTTCCGGCGCCCGTTTCGCCTGCGGACCTGGGAAAATACGTGGTGA
Organism: Chitinophagaceae bacterium; assembly: GCA_040509055.1. Taxonomy (GTDB): domain Bacteria; phylum Bacteroidota; class Bacteroidia; order Chitinophagales; family Chitinophagaceae; genus JAJKIP01. The sequence goes on along the minus strand of JBEVLT010000251.1, from coordinate 751 downwards.
AGTAAGAGCCGGTGCGCGAACGGCCTGAATCTTGTTCTTTCCGGGGTAAAAAGCACATGAAAGAAACTATGCTCAAACTGCAGGCGCCCTGGGAGGAAGTAAAGGAAAAGCTGAAAGAGGCCAACACGGAACTGACGGACAGCGATCTCGTTTATGAACCCGGCAGGGAAGAGGAACTGCTACAGGCACTGGCTGGCAAGCTAAAAAAGGATCCGGCGGATATAAAGGCCTGGATAGAAAGCCTTTCGTTCAATAAGGGAAAAGCTTCCTGATCAGGACTTTTTTACAGGGGTACCGGCCACCAGGAAAATGATGAACTCCAGCAGCGGCGGAATGCCCAGCAGGATCAGAACAAGCAGCGACGGGGTTGCCAGCTCGTTCCACTGGTGGGTCTGGATAAAAAGACTGAACAGGTAAACGATAAAGCTGGTAAAGTAACTTAGCAGCGAAGCGAAATATACTTTCCGGTCCGTGGCATAGGCGTTGCCCCATTTGCGGTAGCAGGATACGATGCGGATAAAGGAGGTGATGAAGGCAATGCACATGGCCAGGTACGTAATGCGGAACGAGGATGCATCCTGGCGGGAATAGTATACGACGAAAAGGGCAAACGTGATCTCGTAAAGGACCAGGGGCAGGATGAACCCAATCAGCGTAGATAAAGTAGGTTGATTGTTTTCTTTCATGTACCCTGCCTCCCAAACAAATTTATAGCAAACGGGGTGACCGCGGTCACCCCGTTTGCTATAAA
>JBEVLT010000250.1:0-7334 GCA_040509055.1 Chitinophagaceae bacterium | reverse complement strand
TAAGCTGATGAAACGAATCCTATACCTGTTGCTGCCGCTGCTGGTCTGCAGCGGAGCGGTGCGGGCCCAGACAGCCAGTGAGCTCATACAGAAAATAAAAGCCAAACTGGACAAGGTCAATGACTATGAAGCCACTGGCAAAATGAAGATGAACGTAACCTTTATCAAGGCGCCCGTGGCCAATATAAAAGTATACTACAAGAAGCCAGACAAGCTCCGGATTAGCAACGAAAAAGGCATATCCCTGGTGCCGAAAGGGTCGGTGAATATCAGCGTGGCGGCCATTCTTACCAGCCCGGATGACTATGATATTATCGACGTAGGCAAGGAAGATAAAACGGGTCTTCGCATCATTAAGCTGCTGCCGAAGGACGAAGAAGCAGCCATCGTGCTTGCTACTTTTTACATAGACGAAAAGCAGGAACTGGTGAAAAAAGCCAAAACCACCACCAGGGAAAACGGTACCTACGAACTGGAGCTGTCATATGGCAGCTATGCCGCATACGGGCTGGCGGATAAAGTGATCTTTACCTTCAATACCAAAGATTACAAAATGCCCAAAGGAGTAACCTTTGATTATGATGACGGCTCCGAAAAGGAGCAGCCTGCCGATAAGGCGCAGAATAAAAAGGGAAAAATCGAGATCACTTACACCACTTACAAGGTGAACAAGGGCGTACCCGACAGCGTGTTTAAATAATGGGGGCTATCCTTCCCTGATCTCTTCGTCTTCCATCCTGGCAAATACTTCGGGATTGATCTTCTTGAGCGGGTTGGCCCGGTTCTCGTCGTAGGCCGTCCTGCGCTGGATGATATCCAGGCATTCGAAAATGGCGGCAAGAAAAGAGGAGGTATCCGCCCGGTCTTTTCCTGCAATGTCGAAGGCTACGCCGTGATCGGGCGATGTACGGATAGCCGGTAAGCCGGCTGTATAGTTTACCCCTTCGCCCGAAGCCAGTGCCTTGAAAGGGATCAGTCCCTGATCGTGGTACATGGCCAGCACGGCGTCAAACCGCTGATGATACCGGCGGGCAAAGAAGGCATCGGCGCTGTAAGGGCCGGTCACCAGTATATTGTTGTTCTTGGCCTCGCGGATGGCGGGCTGGATGATGGTTTCTTCCTCCTGGCCGATCAGGCCTTCGTCGCCTGCATGCGGGTTCAGGCCCAGCACGGCGATCCGTGGTTTGTCGATGCCAAAGTCGCGCTGCAGGCTTTTGTTGATGATCATCAGCTTGCTTACGATGGCTGCCTTGGTGATATGCCGGGCCACTTCGCTGACCGGTATATGCTCGGTTACCAGCGCCACGCGGAAATTGCCGGCGCAAAGCATCATTACCACGTCGTTGACGCCAAATATGTCTTTCAGGAAGGGCGTATGACCGGGAAAATTGAACTCGGCAGACTGGATGTTCTTTTTATGGATAGGTGCGGTCACCAGCCCGTCGATCTGCTTTTGCTTCAGGGCTGCTACAGCCGTTTGCAGGGACAGCACCGCATATTTGCCGGCCGTGTCCGTCAGCTCGCCGGGAGTTACTGCCACATCTTCTTCCCAGCAGCTGAATACGTTGATCTGCTTATGGCTGATGCGGGTAAAATCGCGGGTGCTCTGGTAGTTGAAGTTGATCTCGGCAATAGATTTCCGGTAAAAGTTGATCACCTTGTTGGAAGCAAAGATCAGGGGGGTGCACTGATCGAGGATGCGGTTGTCCGCAAAGGTTTTGATGACCAGTTCAAGGCCGATACCGTTCAGGTCTCCACAGGTGATGCCGATAACAGGTTTTACAACAGGGTTCATACGACTAAGTAAAGGGTGAAGGTACGTGTTTTCGCCGTAGATCAATGAACCCGGTGGCGCTCAAAGGATGCCGATCGAGTACCTTTGCCCATATGTATACGCTCAAAAAATCGCTGGGCCAGCATTTCCTGAAGGACGAGAATATTTGCCGGCGCATCGTGGCGGCGCTGCAGGAGCATCCGTTGTCGCAGTTGCTCGAAGTAGGACCGGGTGGCGGCGCCCTGACCAAATACCTGTCGGTGATCGGAGACATTGCGTTCAAAGCGGTGGAGCTGGATGCGGAGAAGGTGGATTACCTGCTGCAGACCTACCCGCAGCTGCAGGATAAGCTCATTCACCGCAGCTTTCTCGATATCGATCAACCCTTTGCCGGTCCCTTTGCAGTAGTGGGCAATTTTCCGTATAATATCTCCACGCAGATCCTTTTCAAAATACTGGAATGGAAGGACGATGTGACGCATGTAGTAGGCATGTTCCAGAAAGAAGTAGCGCAGCGTGTGGCGGCACAGTCGGGCAACAAAGTGTATGGTGTGCTCAGCGTGCTGGTGCAGGCGTTTTTCGGCGTGGAGTATTTATTCGATGTCCATGAAAACTGTTTTCAGCCTCCGCCTAAGGTGAAAAGCGGCGTGATCCGCCTGCTGCCGCGCCGGGAGAGCCTGTCCATGCGGAGCGAGAAAGATCTTTTTCTCCTGGTCAAAACAGCGTTCAACCAGCGGCGGAAAACATTGCGGAATGCGGTAAAAGGATTATTTGATCCGGCCGTACTGGCCGATGCACTGTTTGATAAAAGAGCTGAACAGCTGACGGTGGAGCAATTTGCAGAACTTACATTCAGGATGAAATGAAAAATGCGATCATAACCGGCAAGGCACACCCGTACCTGAAAGAACAACTGGAACGCCATGGCTATACGGTAACAGACAGTCCCGCCATCACCTACGATGAGCTGGCTCAACTCATACCGGGTGTGGAAGGGCTGATCGTGACTACACGTATCCGCATCGACCGGCCGCTGCTGGACAGGGCTGTGAACCTGAAATGGATCGGCCGTCTGGGAAGCGGGATGGAGCTGATCGATACAGCCTATGCGGAAAGCAAAGGCATCCGCTGTGTCAGCAGCCCGGAGGGCAACCGCAATGCGGTGGCGGAGCAGGCGCTCGGCATGTTGCTAAGCCTGATGAATAACATAGCCCCGGCAACGGCGGAAGTAAGGCAGGGCCTGTGGCGAAGGGATGAGAACAGGGGTACGGAACTGACCGGCAAAACGGTGGGTATTATCGGCTATGGCCATACCGGCAGTTCGTTTGCGCGGCTGCTGCAGCCGTTCGGTGTCACAGTGCTGGCATTTGACAAGTACAAATATGGTTTTGGAGAAGGGTACATCAAAGAAGCCTCTGCAGAGCAGGTAGCCCGCTATGCAGACGTGGTGAGCCTGCACCTGCCGCTGACCGAAGAAACGCTGCACCTGGCCAACGACACTTTTTTTGCTTCGCTGCGGCAGCGGCCTTTTTTCCTGAATACATCGAGGGGCAAAGTGGTGAACACCCTGCACCTGGCCGCAGCCCTGAGAAACAATCAGCTGCGCGGCGCTGCACTGGATGTGCTGGAAAACGAAAAGCCCGCCACCTGGGCGGGTGCGGAAAAAGAAACCCTGGACTGGCTGCTGGCACAACCCAATGTGCTTATTACCCCGCATATAGCCGGTTACAGCCACGAAGCCTGGTATAAAATGGCCAAAGTGGTGCTTGAAAAATTAGGATTTGGGTAGCTTCTTTTTTCAAATACTTTTTTATATTTGTAACAGTAGTGCAACGCTTCAGTTCGAAATACTGAGGCGTTGCTATTTTTTTCTTTTATACCCAAGGAGGATTTATGAGTAGCATTCAATACGTGACGAAGGAAACACTGGAGCAAATGAGGGCCGAACTGCAGCGGATGAAATCGGTAGACCGTCCTGCGGCCAGCCGCGCTATTGCGGAGGCAAGAGAAAAGGGCGATCTGAAGGAGAATGCGGAATATGATGCCGCCAAGGAAGCGCAGGGATTGCTGGAAGCAAGGATCGCCTCTATGGAAGGCTCGATGGCCAATGTGCGGGTGCTGGACGAATCCAATATCGATACCAGCAAAGTGTCCATCCTGACCAAGGTGACGCTCACCAACCTGAATACTAAAAAGCAGGTGACCTACCAGGTGGTCAGCGAAAAGGAGGCCGACCTGAAAGCCGGTAAAATATCGGTTACTTCACCGATCGGCAAGGGCATACTGGGCAAGCAGGTGGGAGAGACGGCGGAAGTGGTGGCGCCTGCCGGCACGCTGAAGTTCAAGATCGATCACATCACTGCATAAATAAGGGCGACCGAATGTTTTTTATCCCGGCCTGCGCCGGGATTTTTTATTGCACCGGGTTTGATAGCTTTGTAGCAAATCTTGTTTCGTGTGGAAGCGGATCTGGTATTACCTGTTTTCGCTCCGGTCAAAAATAACTGGTGACATGACGATATTTTCAAAGATCATTGCCGGCGATATTCCCTCTTATAAGATCGCGGAGAATGAGCGGTTCTTTGCTTTCCTCGATATTTTTCCCCTGCGGGAGGGGCATGTGCTGGTGGTGCCGAAAACGGAGACCGACAACCTGTTTGACCTGCCGGAAGAATACCTGCAGGAAATGCTGGTATTTGCGCGGCCGATTGCGAAAGCCATCGAAAAAAGCTTTGCCTGCAACCGCTGCGGTATCAGTGTGGTGGGGCTGGAAGTGCCGCATGCGCATCTGCATCTTATTCCGATCAATTCGGCCAATGACCTGAACTTTACCCAGCCCAAGCTGAAGCTGCAGGAAGAACAGCTGCGGCGGATACAGCAGCAAATCATAAAAAACCTGGCGTAGCGGTAACCGGCTGCGGCATTTATTTCTTTATCATCCTGCCGGGATTTTTGCGGATAAAATCATCCCAGCCGCTGAAGCCCTTTTCCTGCTGGCGGGGCAGGCCACTGATCTGGAAGTGATGGCAGACCGCAATGGCCAGGGCGTCGGTAGCGTCGAAGTATTCCGGCTCTTCGGTAATGCCAAGCAGCGAGCGCAGCATTTTCCATACCTGTTCCTTATCGGCGTTGCCGTTGCCGGTGATGGATTGCTTTATTTTCCGGGGAGAGTATTCGGTCACGGGAATGCTGGCCTGCATGGCGGCGGCAATGGCTACTCCCTGTGCGCGCCCCAGCTTCAGCATACTCTGCACGTTTTTGCCAAAAAAAGGCGCTTCGATGGCAAATTCATGCGGGCTGTAGACCCTGATCAGCTCTGCTACTTCCTGATAAATGAGGTGAAGCCGCTCGTGATTGTCCTTCTTGCCGGACATCCGCAGCGTCTGCATGTCTTTGACGGCGATCTGCTGCCCGGTTACTTCGATAATGCCATACCCCATCTGCAGGGTGCCGGGGTCGATGCCGAGAATTATTTTAGCAGGTTTTTGCAATCAGCGCAGTATTTTTACAGGATTAATCAAACCGGACGATCCTCATGGAAGTTTCCTCCGCAAATTACGTATTTACCGATAGATGAAAATTTCATGACAGGCGCTGCGCCAATGCTATGCAACTAAAAAGGATACGTAAGAAAAATATCAGGATATTCATCAATTATTTCCTTGGCCCGTTATTGTTCATCTGGGTGTCGTATTCCATCTATAACCAGGTAAAAGCGCAGCCCAACCTGGACGATTCCTGGCAGAAGATCCGCCGTTCGCTCAGTAGCCCCCTGGCCTGGAACCTGGTGCTGGTGTTTGTGCTGATGGTGGTAAACTGGGGCATCGAGACCGTGAAATGGCAGCTCTGCATCCGGAAGGTTCAAAAAATCAGTTTTACCAAGGCCTTCAAAGCTATATTGTCCGGCGTATCCTTTTCGGTGAGCACGCCCAACAGGGTAGGCGAGTACCTGGGCCGTATCCTGTACATGGACGATGGCAACCGTATGAAGGCGATCTCCCTGACCATCACGGGCAGCATGAGCCAGCTGATCATTACCCTGACCATGGGCCTGGCCGGCCTGACGATGCTGGCGGCCAGGGTGGAAGGAAGCGGCCTGATCTCTTCGTTCTGGCTGGATATGATCCTGTATGGAACGATGCTTGCAGTAGTGGTTTTAACAGTTTTTTATTTCAGGTTGTCCTGGTTTGCGCGGTGGATCGAGCGGTGGCCCGGCAGCAGGCGGTATGCATGGCTTTTCCGGACTTTGGAGGGGTTTAATGCAACTTTACTGTTGCAACTGCTGTCTTTATCAGCACTGCGTTTTTTTGTGTTTATCATGCAGTATTACCTCTTGTTCAGGCTGTTTGGAGTAGAGGTAGCGTGGGGACAGGCCTGTTGGGCGGTGAGTGTGTCGTTCCTTGTCATGGCCGTTATTCCCACGATCGCGTTGTTTACCGACCTGAGCCTGCGGGGAGAAGTGAGCCTGAAGCTGCTGGGGTTGTTCAGCAATAACCACCTCGGCATTACGGGGGCGCTGGTATGCATCTGGTTTATCAATTTGATCATACCGGCCCTGACAGGAAGCCTGTTAATTTTGGGAGTCAAAAAGTTATTTGTCAATAAAAACGGATCATCCGCGACGGTACAGGACAGCCGGCCGGACGAAGTTCATTAAACTCATACTGATGAAAGGAATAACAACGCTGATCGTGGTACCGCTCCTGGCCCTGATGGCATTTACAGTCAAAATTGACAAGCCGGCGCCTGCAGCCTTACCGGTGGCAACACCGGACCAGCAGTTCTGCGCCATCAAGAACACAGCATTTAAAGCAGGCGAAAAGATTTCTTTCAGCGTGTACTATGCGGTGGCAGGCATTTATGTGAATGCCGGTACGGCTACCTTCACCAGCACGCTGGAAACGCTGAACAATAAGCCGGTTTACCACATCGTGGGCGATGGCAGCACCAATTCTTCCTACGACTGGGCTTACAAGGTAAGAGACCGGTATGAAACCTATATCGATACCGCCACGCTGCAGACACTGAAATTTGTCCGTAACGTGAATGAAGGCGGTCATAAGATCTACCAGAACGTTACGTTCAACAAAACGGCCAACACGGCAGTGACCAACGACGGCGTGTTCAAAGTGCCGGCCTGTGTGCAGGATGTGCTCAGCGCCATGTACTACGCCCGGAATATCGATTTTTCCAAACTGAAGCCCAATGATAAGATCGCCTTCTCCATGTTCCTGGACAATGAGGTGAACGAAATGTATATCCGCTACCTGGGCAAGGAGACGATCAAAACCAAGTACGGTAAGTTCAACGCGATCAAATTCAAACCGCTGCTGATCAAAGGCACCGTGTTTGACGGTGGCGAAAAGATGACCGTGTGGGTCACCGATGATAAGAATCATATCCCGGTACGTATCGAAAGCCCCATCGTAGTGGGCAAGGTGAAGATCGATATGATGAGCTACGAGAACCTGCGCAACCCGATGACGGCCCTGGTGAAAAGGAGATAATGCCTGCTCCTTTAGCCATACTTTATTAAAGCCGGAAGCCTGATCTTCCGGCT
>JBEVLT010000249.1:0-6096 GCA_040509055.1 Chitinophagaceae bacterium | reverse complement strand
CTCCTTCACATAATTTATGAAAAAGAACTTCCTGCTTCTCCTGCTGGCTTACGGCCTTACCTGCTGCAATACTCCTCAAAAGAATACGACGGGACCAATCAATGCCTATTCGTACACGATTCAGAAAAAAGTGATTGCCGGGCATGGCGCCGTAGTGTCGGCCCATACCCTGGCCAGCCAGGCCGGTGTGAACATGCTCCGGCAGGGAGGGAACGCCGTAGACGCTGCCATTGCCACTCAACTGGCGCTGGCCGTGGTATACCCCGGTGCAGGCAACCTGGGCGGCGGCGGCTTTATGGTGGCCCGGCTCAGCGACGGCAAAACCATCGCGCTCGATTACCGTGAAATGGCCCCGGCGGCCGCTCACCGGAACATGTACATCGATACCAACGGCGTGGCGCAAACCTCGCTCAGCCAGGATGGTCATTTGTCCGGCGGCGTACCCGGTACCGTAGCCGGCCTGTTCGCAGCCCTGCCCTATGCCAAGCTGCCCTTTCAGACATTGATCGCCCCGGCCATCGAACTGGCCGAAAAAGGGTTTGCGATCAGTGACGCAGAAGCCGCTTCGCTGAATGGACTCCAGGCCGACCTGGTGCGAAACAATACTATCCGGCCGGTGTTTGTAAAAGATGCGCCCTGGAAAAAAGGCGATACGCTGGTACAAACCGACCTGGCCAATACATTAAAACGGATCCGCGACAAAGGAGCAGCCGGATTTTATGAAGGAGAAACCGCCCGGCTGATCGTGGAGGAAATGAAACGCGGAAAGGGAATCATCAGCTATGATGACCTGAAAAACTACAAGGCCCGGTTCCGCGATCCCCACCTGTTTACCTACAAGGGTTACCAGGTCATCGGCATGCCCATGCCGAGCAGCGGCGGTGTGCTGCTGCACCAGATGATGAAGATGACGGAGAACAAGGCCATCGGCCCCATGGGCTTTCAATCTGCCGCAGCGGTGCAGTTGATGATCGAAGCAGAACGCAGGGCCTTTGCCGACCGCGCCGAATACATGGGCGACGCCGATTTTTATCCTGTACCGGTAAAAACGCTGACCAGCGATCAATACCTGGCAGACCGGATGAAGGACTATGAACCGGGCAAAGCAGGCAGCAGCACGCTGGTAAAACCGGGCAATACCACTGCCTACGAGAGTGAAGAAACAACGCACCTGAGCGTGATCGATAACGAAGGCAATGCCGTGGCCGTCACCACTACCCTCAACAATTCTTACGGAAGCCATACGGTGATCGGCGGGGCCGGTTTTTTGCTCAATGATGAAATGGATGATTTCAGCATCAAACCGGGGGTGCCGAACATGTACGGCGCCATCGGCGGAGAGGCCAACGCCATCATGCCCGGCAAGCGCATGCTGAGCTCTATGACGCCAACGATCGTGCTGAAAGACAATCGGCCGTTCCTGGTGGCCGGTACTCCCGGCGGCACTACTATCCCGACCTCGCTGTTCCAGACATTGCTCAACATCATCGATTTCAACCTGGGCACGGAAGACGCGGTGAACAAACCCAAGTTTCATCATCAATGGCTGCCTGATACGGTGTATATCGAAACAGGCTTTCCGAAGAATACAGCCGGCGACCTGCAACGAATGGGATATACGCTGATCGAACGAAAGCAAATCGGCAGGACCGAAGTGATCCGGGTGCTGCCCGATGGGCGGTTTGAAGCGGTGGCGGATAAGCGGGGGGATGATGATGCACAAGGGTGGTGACCTTTGTTTGAGCTTCGATGTTTTTTCGATGTTCGGAAGTGGTTTTGCAGGGTCAGGGGTTGGATGCGATCAGTATTAAAACAGAAAAAGATTTGACATGAGTGATTTTGCGAAAGAATTCCTTACGACGGCGGTCAGGCGGGTGAAGTATTACAAGGACCTGGCCGATAAAACATTTGCGCAGCTGGAGGAGGCCGGTTTTTATTATCAATACAATGAAGCGTCCAATAGCATCGCTGTCATTATCCAACATCTGTCCGGCAATATGCTCAGCCGGTGGACCCACTTCCTTACGGAAGACGGTGAAAAACTGTGGCGGCAGCGCGATGAAGAGTTTGCGATACATGACTACAGCAAGCAGCAGTTGCTGGAGCTGTGGGAGAAAGGCTGGACCTGTTTTATCGGTGCATTGGAATCAATGCAGGAAGGCGACCTGCTGAAAACCGTTTATATCCGGCAGGAGGGGCTGACCGTCATCGATGCGATCAACCGGCAGCTGGCGCATTATCCCTATCACGTAGGACAGATCGTGTACATCGGCCGTATGATCAGGGATTCGAAGTGGCAGAGCTTATCGATCCCCAAAGGTGACTCCACCCGATATAACCAAAGCGATACGGTAAAAGACCCCGCCAAAAAGTTTTAGCAGGCCGGTGAAAAACAGCCGGTCGTATCTTTGCGGCATGGCAGAAGATCTATCCGTCAGCACAGGTACCAAAGAAGAGCAGTACCAATCGCTCATTCCCCAAATCATAGGCTTGCTGGAAGGTGAGCCCGACCTCGTGGCAAATCTTGCCAACGTGACCGCGGCCCTGAAAGAGCAATTCGGCTGGCTCTGGGTGGGTTTTTACCTTGTCAAAAACGATGAACTGGTCTTAGGTCCTTTCCAGGGACCGGTAGCCTGCACGCGTATCCGCAAAGGCAGGGGCGTATGCGGTACCAGCTGGGCAGAGGCCCGCACGCTGATCGTTCCGGATGTGGAGCAGTTCCCGGGGCATATTGCCTGCAGCAGCCTGTCCCGTTCGGAGATCGTGGTGCCGATAATCCGCCGCGGGGAAGTGGTAGCGGTACTGGACGTGGACAGCGAAGCGCTCAACCGGTTTGATGAAACCGACCAGCTGTACCTGGAAAAAATCGTGAACCTGATCGATTACTGAATGCAGCAAACCGTGTCCATACTGGTAAAGGGGAAAGTGCAGGGCGTATTTTACCGGCAATCCACCAAAGAAACGGCTATCCGGCTCGGCATTACCGGCGAGGTAAAAAATCTTGCCGATGGCAATGTGCAGATCATCGCTACCGGAACGGAAGCTCAATTAAAAGACCTGACCAACTGGTGCCATAAAGGGCCGCCCAGGGCGGTAGTGACCGAAGTGACCATTGAAAAAATCCCGGCCCGTTCTTTTTCTTCGTTCTCCATCGTACGATAAGCTACAGGTAAATCTGCTTCAGGTTGTCCAGCATATCCTTTGTCATCGCTGCAAGATCATACTCTTCTTTCCAACCCCAGTCATTACGTGCTACGGAGTCGTCGATACTTTGCGGCCAGCTGTCGGCGATCGCCTGCCGGTAATCCGGTTTATACGTAATGGAAAAATCAGGGATATGCTTTTGGATCTCCGCTCCGATCTCCTGCGGTGAAAAGCTCATGGAGGAAATATTGTAAGACGTACGCACTGATATTTTATCGGCCGGCGCTTCCATCAGTTCGATGGTGGCACGGATGGCATCGGGCATGTACATCATCGGCAGGTACGTATCTTTTTGCAGGAAGCTTTCGTATTTCTTTTCTTCCAGCGCTTCATGAAAGATCTCAACGGCATAGTCTGTAGTACCGCCACCCGGCGCCGATTTGTACGAGATCAGTCCCGGGTAGCGCAGGCTGCGCACATCCACACCATAACGCTGGTAAAAATAATTGCACCAGAACTCACCTGCATACTTGCTGATGCCATATACCGTGGTAGGTTCGATAATGGTTTGCTGCGGGCAGTTTTGCCGGGGCGAGGTGGGACCGAATACAGCGATAGAGGAAGGCCAGTACACCTTGTGCATCTTTTCTTCCCTGGCAATGTCGAGCACATTCAGTAATCCCTGCATGTTCAGGTTCCAGGCCAGGCCCGGGTTCTTTTCGCCGGTGGCGGAAAGAATGGCCGCCAGCAGGTATACCTGTGTAATGTTCTGGCGAATCACCTGCACGTGCAGCATTTCCTTGTTCATCACGTCGATGCTGACATAGGGGCCGGTACCCTGCAGCAACGGGTTCTGCTCCCGCAGGTCCGAAGCGATCACATTGGCATTGCCATATATCTTCCGCAAGGCCAGCGTCAGTTCTACCCCTATTTGACCGCTGGCACCGATCACCAGTATTTTTTCCCTGATCATAATGACTGCAATTTTTATTTAAACCGGATGCCGCTTACAATATCTTTCAATTCCTGTTCCTGCCGGCCGTTGCCATAGGAAATGATCATGCCCACCACAAAATCCCGGATCACGGTGACATAATACAGCTGCTCGATCGATAGTCCCTGCAGGTTCATGGTTATCGTCATGATATCAAAATCCCGGCCGCCGACCTTTTGGTGATGGATGCCGGAAGTCTGGTAAGGCATCCGTGACTGCGTGATGAGCTTTTGGGTATTTTCCAGGTAATCGGTAGCCGTCTTTATACCGGGTATCTTACTGATGTTCTCTGCCAGTACCGTTAGCGAATGATTGAACTCACCGGTAACCGAGTCAGGTTTGTACCGGAAGATGCTGAGCAGCATGGCACTGTTGATCTCACTGGCTTTGAGCGTACCGGCCATGTCCTTGTTGCTTCGCTCGATCATCGCCCTGCCTTTCTGCCGCAACTTTTCCATCTCTTCTCTTGATTGCAATGCCCAATCCGAAGGCAGCGGTATCTCGAAGCCAAAATACTGGTTGCGATACACCTGGTTCTCTACCTTGCCGTAATCAAAATCATCCGGTATCCGGGCTGAATCTTTGCAGGCCACTATTCCTGTAAGCAACAACAGGAAGACGGTTAATTTCATAATGCAGATTTAAGGGTCAAAGTAAAGGAAAATATGATACCCGCAGAAAGCATTCCGCAATTTGCAGTAGGTTTGCTGCATGGAAAAAATGCTGAAAGACCTTTTCGCAAACCAGTCGTACGACGGGACCAGTTTCTTTCTGATCGCAGGCCCCTGCGTGGTGGAGAGCGAAGAGCTGGTGATGGAAGTAGCGGACAAAGTATCCGGCATCTGTAAAAATCTTGGCATTCCTTATGTCTTCAAGGCCTCTTACCGCAAGGCCAACCGCACCAGCGCGGGTTCCTTTACCGGCATCGGCGACGAGGCGGCACTGGCCCTGGTAAAAAAAGCCGGGGAAACCTACAAACTACCCACCACCTCCGATATACATGCCCACGAAGAAGCTGCCGTAGCTGCAAAATATATCGACATCCTGCAGATACCGGCCTTCCTGTGCCGGCAAACCGACCTGTTGCAGGCCGCAGGCGAAACCGGCCGGATCGTGAATGTAAAAAAAGGACAGTTCCTGAGCGGACCATCGATGAAATTCGCTGTCGAAAAGATAAAACAGACCGGCAACGGGAAGATCCTGCTCACCGAGCGGGGTACTACATTTGGCTACCAGGACCTCGTAGTCGATTATCGCAATATTCCCTGGATGCAGGCGCACCAGGTACCCGTGGTGATGGATGTAACGCATTCGCTGCAGCAACCCAACCAGACCACCGGCATCACGGGCGGTAATCCCCAACTGATCGGTACCATTGCCAAAGCCGCCATCGCAACAGGTGCAGACGGATTGTTTATCGAAACGCACCCTAACCCGGCCGTAGCCAAAAGCGACGGAGCCAACATGCTGAAGCTGGACCTGCTGGAGAACCTGCTGCAACAGCTGGTCAAACTGAGGAAGGCTGTTACAGCGTAAATGAAAAAGGCCGCCATCAGCGACCTTTTATCAAATGATATCAGACTGCATTACCGCAGATCCACCTCTTCCACACCGGGATACTTGCTCTTGTTGAACACAAAAGCGTTGTCCGTCAGCGTTACATTCGTTTTCATGCTGCTCACGGTATAAGTATAGCGGTTGCCCCCGTTTTCCATCACTTTGGTGCTGTAAATGGTTTTAGCGGTTTTATCCACCTGCAGGTATACTTTGTGAAAAGGTTTGCTTTTGTCGGTAGGTGTCATTTCGATCTCCTGCACGGTTTTGCTGCCAACCTTTTTTTCACCGTTCAGCTTGTACAGGAAATCCTTGTCGTAAAAATTGGTAAATAGTTTTTGCGGGGTAAGCATGCTGCCTGAAGCATCGAGGTTGTTGATCGTTACTTCGTTCGAACTTTTGTC
>JBEVLT010000248.1:0-32088 GCA_040509055.1 Chitinophagaceae bacterium | reverse complement strand
AAAAAGCAATTAAATCAGAAGTTGCCATAGGACTTTATAATGAGTTTCGAGAACAAAAGTGGGAGGAATGCAGAACAAAGATAAACTCAAATAGAAAGGCCACTAATTTTGATGAGGTCAAGACATACAGTTTTTTATTAAATCATTTGGGATTTCTACTAGAGCATAAATATATTGATGCGCATTCTATTTATGATATGATGGGTCGGAGTGTATTCGTTGCCTGGTATTCTTTGTCTGATCAAATACTGGATCGAAGGAAATTAGTTGACAACGTAAGAGAGTTTTACCCGTTTCAGTATCATTTTCAATATTTGGAATCCGAACTGCGAAAGGTTGAGAAAAAGAGGAGAAAGCATATCGAAAAATTAATTGCCAAAATGGGAAATCCTAATAGAACCGAGGCGGAGGTTCCCCAAACATCAGCCAGCATTGATATTACTGGGAATGAGGCTTGACTTTGAAACTTCGGCTGAGGTTCCGGATTGGACGTTATGAAATATCCCACCTGAAGCGATACCAACTTTAACGCCGAGTCCGACACAAGCTTGTATTAAACCTTGTATTATTAAGCCGGGACTCGCCTGGGACAACATACAAGCTACTCAGTCAATCACCTCAAACTCCCACACTGTCCGGTACGTGCCCTGCTGCTCCACGTACGTGAGAAAAGCATTGTAAAACGGGTCGGCGCCGATGGTGGCGCTGTCGCCGATCACGAACAGCTGCTCTTTGGCGCGGGTGATGGCCACATTCATCCGGCGGTAATCTTTTAAAAAGCCGATATCGCCATCCTCGTTGCTGCGCACCAGCGATACGATGATGGTTTCTTTTTCCTGTCCCTGGAAACTATCGACGGTGCTGATACGTAGCCACCCCGGACCTGATCCGGGGGTGAAAAGCGTTTCTTTCGCCGCCAATACCTGCCCGGAATAAGGTGAGATCAGGGCCGAGGCCGCAGGATCCAGCGACTCCGCTTCCAGCAACTGCCGCACCAGGTCCAGCTCGCCTTTGTTTTGCAGGCTGGTGCCATCGCTGCCACGTGTTTCGTGATAGCCGGAGCCGGCCGTGTCGATAAACGTAATGTGCACGCCGGTATTTTGCAGGTGAGCCGCTGTGCGCAGCAGCCCGTTGTAAAAATAATGGCTGCTGAACCCTGCAATGGCCTGCCGCATGCGGTATTGCGTATCCAGCAGGAATACATTAGGCACCGTGTTCATGGCCGCTTCGAGGATGGAACGATTGAAGCCCAGCCTTGCCGCTTCATGGCTTAGCACCGTGGGTGGCAGCTGCCAGTGGTCACCCGCCAGCACGATCTTTTGCGCCATCGGGAAGATGCACCAGGCCAGTGGCTCGATGCATTGACCCGCCTCGTCGATCACCAGCGTGGTGTAAGCATCCCGGTCCAGCCCGGCATCGTACAGGCCGATGGGCGTGCCCAGCACTGCTTCCGCTTCTATAAACAACCGCTCTTCATTATACTTCTGCAGCTGTTTGATCTCAGCCCGGATATTCTTTACTTCTTTAAACAGCAGGTTGCGCTGCTCCCGCTCGGCCTTTCCAAAGCTGCGCTTGTACTTCAGCGCCATGCGGCGGAATTCTTCGGCGCGGATCTTCAGCTGTTTAATTTCTTTTTGTTGTTTGCCGGCTAAGCGGCCTTCCGGTGTATGTGGCAGCACTTGCTCATCCACTTTGCCGGTATTGCCGGTACGTACAATGTTGATGCCCTGGCGAAGCAATCCTTTAGCAATATTGTCTACCGCGGTATTGCTGGGAGCCGATACCAATATTTTTTCCCCGTTTTTCACCAGCTGCACGATGGCCTCCACCAGTGTGGTGGTCTTGCCGGTGCCTGGCGGGCCATGCACGATCACGATCTGCTCATTTTGTACAATGGCAGCTACCGCCTGCTGCTGGCTTTCATTCAGGTTGGGATTGCGGAAAGAAAGCGCTGTGACGGATGATGCCGGTGGAGCGGCTGGCGGGAGCGGATCGCCATGCAGCTGCTCAAAGAGCCGGAACAAGGACTTGTTTGGTTCCAGGTTCCTGAGCACCGCCTTCATGATCTGCGTGGTGCGGGTATCCGGCGCCAGCTTGATGCCTACGCCATCCTCCTCGATCCAGTCCGGGAAATCAGGCGCGAACAGACGGAACTCACCCGTGCGACCCTCCAGGCTGAGCAGGATACCTTTGACCGGGTCCTGCCCGGCGCAAAAGCATTCGATGGCAGCGCCGTCGCGGAACGAAGTGGTTTCTGCCGGGAAACCCAGGCGAAAGCTGATCTCCGGGTAATCGGCATAGCCAAAGTTCTTGCGGGTAACAATGATGGGATGCAGGGCCAGTCCTTCAGCTTTTAATGTCCGAAGGGTACCTGCCTGATCTAATTTATACCGTGTGGCCTGCTCTTTTTCCTCCAGGTCGATGCATTGCAGCAGTAATTGAAGATGCGGGTGCATGCGGTGAAAGTAAGGAGCTCAGCATGAATAAAAAAATGAAGTGCTGTCCAGGTGATAAGCAGGTGGAAATACCTGTTTTCAAAACCAGGTATTTCTGCGTTATACGGGGTTGGGCAAACCCGGTATTTTTATTCCCGTGATCAGCAGATGGCCATCTTCATGATCCGATTTATTTTAACCTTAAACCACATTACTATGGGATACGGCGCTTACATGAGAGTCGTCAACAGCTCTTCAAAAACAGTTACCACCAACGTTACCAACCAGAATTGCATGTATGACAATGGCTCGGAAGGCTCAAACCTCAGCCTGTTCAACAACCTTACGATCACGCCCGGTACCAAGGTGCCGGCAGAAGGCGGACAATACATTGAAGCAAAGAACAGCGGTTCCTGCTTTTTTGAAAGCTCCACCTTTACGCTGGCGATCAGCAACCTGAACAGCAGTGTTGACAACCTGAATTTCGTGGACAGCAGCGGAAGCTGGAGCTGCTCCGGCCAGCCTTCCAATGTCAACGTAAATATTAATAATGATTCCGGCGACCAGGGATCGATCGTGATCACCTTATACGATCCTTCCTGAGACGGTCATACGGGAAAGCCAGTCCTTACCGGGCTGGCTTTCGTTTTTAGGTTCCATTTATTTCTGCAGGGATTGCAGCTTCCGGCTGATGGCTTCTTCCAGCGTATCGGGCAGCTCCGCAGCATCATCATCGATAGCCCTGAGCTGGCCGACCTCCGAATCCCAGGTAAATACATGGTCCGGCCCATCGTTGATGCTTACATAATACCTTGTTTCGCCGTTGAAGGCAAACGGAGAGGCTTTGACCAGGTAGGGCACACCGTCCACCTGCAGGTTGAGCGTTTTTTCGTTTCCTGTGATGGTTCTTTTTTCTTCGGCGATATTGCCTGCAATTTCAGTTACCTGTTCGCCTGCAGGAAAAAACTCGGCTGTGGCTACAAAAGATTCGTCGGGTTGATTGCCGGTGCTGTCCTGTTTGCTTTTATTTCCGTGTTGTGACATAAAAGAATGTTTTTATGATTCATAAATATCCTGTCTTCGCCTGTCCGCGTCATTGCAGCAGGTTGTACGTTGCTACTGCAAGCATGATACCAACTCTGACGGTCAATAACTATGAATATATAAACCCGTCATAACGAAGAGCTACCGCAATGGATGCCTGACGACCGGTACCGCCTGCCGGGTAGCCGGAATGCATACCCCGGGCATTTTGATACAACAAGCTGGCTACTAAACAGGGAGAAAAAGGGCGAACTAGGGAAGGGATAAAAAGATCCGGGCAGCCAGGCGCCCGGAACAGGATGGAGCCAACTATCGGAGTCGAACCGACGACCCTTTCATTACGAATGAAATGCTCTGCCAGCTGAGCTAAGTTGGCATACCTGCAAAGGTATTGCGTGTGCAAATAATTGCCCCGGTCGCGCTGCAATTATTTTTTCCTGTTACCGTTTCAGCATCCGCTGCTCCACCAGCTGCATCACGGCATCGCGGTAGCTGCGGCTGATGGGCAATGTCTTGCTCCCGATCCGTACCTGGTTACCCTCGATGGCATCGATGCGGGAGAAACTGACGAGGTAGGATTGATGGATCTTGACAAAAGCATGAGGCGGCAGCTGGCCCTCCAGTCCCTTCAGCGTCAGGTAAGCCATTATCTTTTTGCTCTCTGTAAAGATATTTACATAGTTGCCTGTGCTTTCGATGTACAGGATCTGATCCAGCCCGATCTTTTCGATGCGCTTTTCGCTTCGCACAAACAGCCAGCCGGGCTCAGCCGGTGCTGCCGGCGATTGCATGCGGTCCGTATACTCCTTCGCCTTGTGCACGGCTTTCAGGAAACGGCTGAAGGCGATCGGCTTCAGCAGGTAGTCGATGATATCCAGTTCGTAGCCTTCCAGTGCATATTCCGGGAAGGCGGTCGTCAGGATCACCAGCGGTTTCAGGGCAGACCGCTTCAGGTATTCCAGCCCGGAGAGCCTGGGCATTTCGATGTCAAGAAAAAGAAGATCGGCGGTGTGCTCCTGCAGGAAGGCTGCTGCGCGGACTGCGTTTTCAAACTCGCCGGCCGATTCCAGGAAAGGCACCTGCTCCACGAATTCCCGGAGTATCTTCCGGGCCACCGGTTCGTCATCTACGATCATGCAGCGCAGTTTCTTCATAGCAATAGTGTTAACTGAACGGAATATAGATCGGCCTCCCTGCGGATATCCAGCTCATACCGGTCTTTGTACAGCAACTCCAGCCTTCTTTTTACATTGGCCAACCCGATGCCGCCGCCCGGCTCCTGCGCGGAATGCTCGTAGGAGTTGGTACATTCAAAAATAAGACGGGAACCGGTCTGCTGCAAGCGGATGCGGATCGTATTGGCATCATCCCGCGTGCTGAACTTGAAGGCATTTTCCACGAAAGGAATAAAGAGCAGCGGCGCAACTTTCAAAGAAAAGTCCTGTATGGTAATGTCGAGCCCGATGGTCATATTGCTGTTGCTGCGGGCACGCTGCAGCGCCACATAGTTTTCCAGGTAGGTGGTTTCCTTTTCCAGCGTCACCCAAATCCACATCGGCTTCGTACAGGTTGTAACGCAGCAGGTCGGCAAACTGCAGCAGGATATTCCGGGCCGTTTGATTGCTGCTGTCGATATGCCCGTAGACGGTATTGAGCCCGTTGAATAAGAAATGCGGGTTTACCTGGCTGCGCAGGTATTTCAGTTCGGTCTGCAGTTGGCTGATCTGGATGTTCTTTACCTGCTGCCGCTGGTCGTACCATTTTTGCGTGAAGAACAGCATGGAGGAAATGATGGTGAACCAGATCGCGTACAGCGAATTCCATTTGGTATAGTCATGAACGCTCATGCGATCTTCGGGCCATACGATCGCATCCCAGTACTGCTGGTTGAGGCTGCGGGCATAGGTATAAAACAACATGAGCACGAAGATGGCGGCCAGGTACAGGGCTGTTCTTTTCTTTTGCAGCAGCGAGGGTATCAATACCAGGGTGTTGCCATAGACCAGGATGGCCATCAGTACAAAGTAGATGAGCAGCGGCGTTGCGCAAAACAGCAGGCCCTTGTTTTTGGCATAGCCCTGCATTTCCAGGATCATGAATACGGCATACATGCACCAGAAGAGCAGGTGAAAAAGGTAACGTCTGCGAAAAAGGGAATGCAGCAAGGCGCGGGTTTGTTTTTAAAGGTATCCAATCCTGCATAGTCGCTATGCAGAAATTACATACCCGGTCGGGTTTTCAAGGTAAAAGACCGGGCTGCGTAGGTTTCAGAGCGGGGCATCATAAATTTTTCGGGGAGTTTTTCTTTTGTCGGAACTTGTCATGATCGCAGTATCATTTCAGCAAACCAATGGACATGACGGAGGATGCAAAATCGAAAATAGCCCGGATGGGCCAGCCCGAAGCGCTGGCAAAGGCGGAGCCGCTCAAATGGTCGGCCGGCCTGGGTACGGATGTATGGGAGCTGTTCTGTGCCGCTATTGCAGGAGATACGGCAGCCATCCGGCAATTGCTGGAGAAAGATCCGGGCCTGGTGCGCAGCGCCTATGACTATCGCACACCGCTGTATTTTGCCGTGCGGGAGAACCAGCTGGCAGCAGCTGCTTTGCTGATCGGGCATGGCGCCAACCCGGTGGATTCCGGAACACCCGATACACTACTGCAAATAGCAAGAGACCGGGGCCATGTTGAAATGGAGGCATTGCTGCAATCCGCCCTAGGCAAAAGCGAAGGACAGCCGGGTGGAGAAAGGATCGCGGAAGCTATCCGCAGCCGTGACCTCAGCCAGGTAAAACAATGGCTCGATGAAAAACCGGAGCTGGTCCATGCACGGGATGAGCATTCCAACCAACCCATTCACTGGGCGGTGATGACGCGGCAACCGGATATGATCGATGAACTATTGCGGCGTGGCGCCGACATCGATGCCCGTCGTGCGGATGGTGCGCAGCCGGTACAATTGGTAAACGGGGATTATCATTTCCGAGGCTGGATGCATGATTTTCCGGTCAGGCCTATAGAGATACTGGATCACCTGCGGGCAAAAGGAGCGTTGATCGATATCTGTACGGCAGCGTGGACGGGTGACCTGGACCGGGTGCAGGAATTGCTGCGGCAGGACCCTTCGCTGGCCAACCAGGTATCACCTTATACTTCTTATTACATTGGCTCCGGCGCACCGCTGAAGAATGCTGCGGCCAGGGGTCATTTTGCTATTGTAGAGCTATTGCTCGAATATGGCGCTGATCCCAACCTGCGCGAAGAGGGCATTGCACCCCATGGACATGCCTTGTATGCAGCGGTCAGCAATGGACATATCGCTATTGTAAAGCTGCTGCTGGAGCACGGCGCAGTACCTAACCCGGAGGTGGAAAGTTCAGCCGATGCCCTGAGCATTGCCATGAGCCGGAATGATCAGCCGATGATCGAGCTGCTTTGCATGCATGGAGCAGCGCGTGCCGTACACATGCTGGCTTATTATGGCGATACGCCAACTGCGGCAGCCGTATTTGCCGCTGATCCTTCCCTGGCCCGGGATGTGTATGCGCTGGAATGCGCGGCTACAGAAGGGAAAGAATCCTTTGTAAGGTTGATGCTGCATTACCAGCCTGAGCTGGCGCGCCGGATTGCGGTAGGCGTGCGTAGCCAGGGACCTGATGCATCGGTCAAATCGCGGGAGCTGGCGGAGTTCCTGTTCAGCCAGGGAATGAATGCCGGGCATCGCGGCTGGCTGGGCATTACACCGCTGCATCGCTTTGCGCAGCGGGGGGATACGGAGAATGCGCTGCTGTTTATCAGGCACGGTGCTGATCTGCATGCCCGCGACGAAGAGCTATCATCCACACCGCTTGGCTGGGCTGCCAAATATGGCAAAACAGCAATGGTGAAGCTGCTGCTGGAGCAGGGGGCATCAACCAACCTGCCGGATGACCCGGACTGGGCCACACCATTAGCATGGGCAATGCGTCGTGGTCACGCGGAGATCGTAACGCTGCTGCAACAGCATGGAGCTGTCTGAAATAACCTTTATGATGGAACAACAACCTGCGATCACCGCTACCGTTCCTTTCCTGGCGGTATCGGATATGGAAAGCTCCCTCCGCTTTTATGTGGACGGTCTTGGCTTTGGCATCACGCATTCCTGGACACCGCGTGGCAGAATAGAATGGTGTGCGCTGAAAAGGGATGCCGGCATGCTCATGCTGCAGCAGCCTAGCGGTGATGAGCAGCATCCTGGTTTGCCGGAGGGTAAACGGGGATTGGGTGTTTCCATTTTCTTTATTTGTGAGGATGCATTGCCGGTATACCGGGAGCTGGTGACAAAGGGCATCACCGTCGCCGAGCCTTTTGTAGGCAATAACATGTGGGTGATCTCCCTGCTTGACCCGGACGGGTACAGCATCGAATTTGAAAGCGCTACCGATGTGCCCGAGCAAACGACGTACAGTGACTGGATCAAACAAAACGCCTGATCATGCAGCTTAGCCCATTACCCCTTCATGCACTACCGGCGCAATATGATCAGCAGGCTGCTGCATGGCTGGTGGCTTGTACGGACGGTGATGCCGGGGCATTGCATGCCCTTCGTGACAATCATCCCCGTTTCTGCCAGCTGACCGATGAACAGCTGCGGCAGCTGAGCCTGGCACAGCAGGATATACAGGAAGCCCTGCTTCGGTTTTATTGTTTCAAAACCTGGGAGGAGCTGATGGGCTGGGTGGTGGAAATGCTGGACAAAAGATCTTCCCTGATGCAGTTTGAAATGGCCGCGAATGCGATCGTGTCAGGCAACCTGGAGGAGCTCGATGCACTGCTGAGCCGGTACCCGGAGCTGGTGCATATGCGTTCCCTGCGCAGCCATCATGCCATGCTGCTGCATTATACCGCTGCCAATGGGGTGGAGCAGTACCGCCAGCATACGCCTGCTAATATTACCGCCATTGTAAAACGCCTGGTCAAGGCAGGCGCCGATGTAAATGCAGAAGCCGATCTATACGGCGGAGGCGCTACCACGCTGGGCCTGGCAGCGACGAGCGTCTGGCCTTCAAAAGCCGGTGTGATGGCTGCCTTGCTGGAAACCCTGCTGGAAGCGGGTGCTGCCATCGAATCGCCACGGGCGGCAGGCAATGGCCAGCTGGCTGTGAACGGATGCCTGCACAATGGCCGGCCTGAAGCAGCTGATTTCCTGATGCGGAAAGGAGCGGGGCTGGACCTGGAAGCCGCAGCCGGTACGGGCCGGCTCGATGTAGTACAGGCGTTTTTCAACAAGGATGGCAGCCTGAAGGATGCCGGGATGCAGCGGCAGTTGGAGCCGGGATTTACCTGGGCTTGTGCCTACGGTCATGAAGCCGTGGTGCGTTTCCTGCTGGACCAGGGATTTGATCCTGCCACGCGGGTGGATGAACTGTATGGGCTGCACTGGGCCTTGCTGGGTGCTCATGCAAATGTGATCCGCTTGCTGCTTAGCCGTGGTGCGCCGCTGGAGACCCGGAACGCCTATGGTGGTACTGCGCTGGGTGCAGCATTGTGGGCTGTTGCTAATGGTCATGAAGTAAACCGCTGGCCGGAAACGGGAACCGATTATATTGCGATCATCGAAATACTGTTGCAGGCCGGCGCGGTGATCGAACCCGGTATGCTGGAATGGATAGCTGGGGAGAACGGGATCAGCTCCGACATGAAGGAAAGGCTGGGTATGTTGATGCGGCGTTATATGAGCAGGGGAGAATAGGAAAGGTTAGCATGGTCTATAACAGGCGACCCAAAAAGTGTGAGGTACGCATGGGCGCCAGCCCCTGAGGTATTGCATGGGGTCAGGAAACGATTGCGTTTCTCTTTTTCCGCACAGACGACTCCCGGATGATCAGCTGCGGCGCCAGCACCCGCGTTTCAAAATCGGTGACCGGATGCTTGCTTTCGATCAGCTGCAGCAATAGCGTAGTGGCGATCTCCCCCATCTCGAGAGCAGGTTGCTTGATGATGGACAGGGCGGGGGCGATCAGTTCCGTAGTATCCGAGTTGGAAAAACCAAACAGCCCGATATCGTCCGGTACCCGCAGATTTTTTTCTTTCAGCACCCGCAGGCTGCCGGTGGTGAGCTTATCGCTCAGGGCCAGGATAGCGTCCGGGCGTACCGGCAGGCTGAGCAGCCCGGTTACGGCTTCCTGCACTTCCTGCAGCGATTGCCCGCCGTGCGGGCAGTACCGGATCATCTCTTCCCCGACCGGAATGCCGTGATCGGCCAGGGCGGCCCGGTACCCGGCCAGCCGCTCCCGGGTGATGGACAGAATGGCCGTGCTGGTGATGGCAGCAATATGTTCGTAGCCCTCCCTGATCAGCGCCATGGTAGCGTCATAGGCGCCCTTGTAATTGTCCACGATCACTTTATGGGTATCGATCTCGTTGACGATCCGGTCAAAGAACACGATCGGCATGCCGCGCTGGTACAGCTCTTTGAAAAGGCTGAAATCATGCGTTTCGGCCGATACCGACACCAGCAATCCGTCGATGGAGCGGGAGGTCAGGTAGTTCAGGTTGATGGCTTCGCGTTCGGCCGACTCCCGGCTTTGGGTGATGATCACATTATAGCCCTTGCTGTAGGCAACGGACTCGATGCCATCGATGGCCTGGGAAAAGAAGCTATTGGCTATTTCGCTGACTATCACACCAATAGAACGGGTTCTGCGTTCTTTCAGGCTGAGGGCGATGGGGTTGGGATGGTAATTGATCTTTTCGGCGTATTCCAGCACCAGCTTCTTGGTCTCCGGGCTGATCTCATAGCTGTCGCGCAGGGCCCTGGACACAGTGGATGTGGACAGGCCAAGTGCTTTGGCAATATCTTTAATCGTAACGGCTTCGAATTTCATGGTTGGGTGCCCCTGCCTAGCAAAAAACAAGGGTCCTAAAGATAACGATTTTGGGCGGGCAGGCAGCCCTGTATAAAAGCCGGGGCCGGCTTTCGGAAAACGACGCCCGGCCAAAAAATCCCGGGACAGGGCAGACAGTACAGGTAGGCACAGGACGGTAATAGCTAAAATATTGGAAAACAATCCACAATGCCATCGTTGCCGGGAACGATTGCGTAAAAAAAGAAGCCGATTGCAGGGGGATTATCCTGAAGAGGGCTGTAGATTCATGCCTTAAAATGGGCAAACTGCCGGCATGGCGCCTGCCCATTGTTCACTAAACTGACCCCCGGGTCGCTGCTAAAATTGCTTGTTGTATGAAAAAACTGCTCCTGTTTTTTTTAGGACTGCTTTGTTTTATTTCCTACTCTTTTGCCCAAAACCGCCAGATCAGAGGCAAGGTCATTGATGAGACTGGTAATCCTGTCCCCAATGTCAATGTAACCGTACAGGGCTCCACAACCGGCGTTCAAACCGATGCGGATGGAAACTTTGCGATCTCCACGGCAGCCACCGGAAACGTGACCGTGCGCCTGTCATCCACCGGTTATGAAGCGCAATCCATCACTACCGATGGCAAGTTGCCGGTGACAATTACCCTGATCAAAGCCGTGTCCACGCTCGATGATGTGGTGGTCGTCGGCTACCAGACCATGCGGAAAAAGGACCTTACCGGCTCCATCTCTTCTGTAACGGCGAGAGACCTGAAAGATATACCGATTACGTCTGCAGCGCAGGCGCTGGCCGGAAGGCTGGCTGGTGTGCAGGTAACGGCCACCGAAGGATCGCCCGACGCCGAAATACTGATCCGTGTACGCGGCGGTAACACCATCACCCAGGATGCGCAGCCGATCTATGTAGTGGATGGCGTGCAGGTGGAAAATGCCCTGTCGGTGATCTCCCTCCAGGACATACAATCGGTGGATGTGCTGAAAGATGCGGCTACCACGGCTATTTACGGAGCCAGGGGTGCCAACGGGGTGATCATCATTACCACCAAAAGCGGCAAGAACTCAAGACCGACGATCAACTATAACGGATTTTTCGGTGTGAAAGAACTGGCCAACAAGCTGGACGTAATGCGGCCTTACGATTTTGTGATGTACCAGTACGAAAGAAGCCGCGGCAGCCTGGCCGACAGCACCAGCTTTGCCAACACCTATGGCCGGTATGAAGACCTTGACCTGTATAACTATATTCCGTTTGTAGACTGGCAGGAAGAAATGTTTGGCCGCAAGGCACTGTGGCAAACACACAATGTAAGCCTGAACGGCGGCAATGCCACCACGCAATACAACCTGAGCCTTACTTCCAATGCAGAAGAAGGCAGCATGCTGGGATCCGATTATGACCGGAAGCTGGTCAACTTTAAATTTGACCACACCTTCAGCCCCCGGGTGAAAGTAGGATTCAATACCCGCTACAATAATACCATCGTCAAAGGCGCCGGTAGCTCTGACCCCGGTTCGGCAGGCAACAACCGCCTGCGGCATAGCATCAAATACCGCCCCATCCTGATGAATGGAGACGACCTGTTCGATTACGATCCTGCTTATGATGCCCTTACCGCAGGGAACGGCCTGAACCTGAAAAATCCGGTTCTGTTAAATGAAGCGGAGTACCGCCGTACGAACGCCAATACAGCCAACTTTACCGGCTACGTCAATTTTACGCTGAATAAATATGTAAGCTTCCGGACCACGTTCGGCTATGAGCTTTTGTCCGAGCGCAGGAAGGAGTTTGACGATACGATCACCGCAAAGGCCAACAGCCCGCAGGGAGCCGGCTACCCGGTAGCGACCCTGATCAGCAGGAACAGGACCACGATCAACAATTCCAATGTGCTCACCTTCTCCTTTGATAAGTCAGGCACAGCCTTCAGCGAGAAAAACAAGATCACTTTACTTGCCGGGCAGGAAATTTACCAGATCAAACAGGAAGCAGCCAACCTGACCAGCTATTTTATGCCCAAAGGCATTACGCCTGATAAGGCATTTTCCAACATGGGCCTGTTCAATATTCCTGCAGGCTTCACCCAGGCAAAGCCGGTCAATAGTGACGTGCTGATCAAAACTCTTTCTTTCTTCGGAAGATTTAATTACTCCTTTGATGATAAGTACCTGCTCACCCTGTCTTTCCGCGGCGATGCTTCGCCCAGCAAATTCTCGGAAGACAACCGCTGGGCCTATTTCCCCGCAGCAAGCGCAGCCTGGAAGATATCCAATGAAAACTTTTTTGAAGGTGCACGAAATGTGATCAATGACCTGAAGCTGAGGGTGGGCTATGGTAAAGCGGGCAATAACCGGATCGGCGATTTCCTGTATCTTTCTGTATTCAGCACCTCCCAGCAGTATGGGCTCGGTAATACAACCGTACCGGCATTTAATTCCACGGCCTTGGCCAATAACCTGCTGGTATGGGAAGAAAATATTTCCCGCAATATCGGCGTGGATGCCTCTTTCCTGAATAACCGCTTCCAGCTGAGCGTAGACTATTATAACAATACAGCGGATAACCTGCTGATGTCGGCGGCCGTACCCCAGTCGACCGGTTATACCACGCAGATACAGAATATCGGTTCGCTGAGCAATAAAGGTATCGAACTGCAATTAGGCGCTACGGTGATGCAGAAAAGAGACTTCGGGTGGACGGCCAATTTCAATATCTCGTACAACAAGAATGTAGTGAACAGGCTGAACCGGTTTGCCGATACCATCCGGATCAATTCCGGCTGGGCAGGAGGCAATGCTCCCTCCGATTACCTGCTGGTCAAAGGCCATTCCATTGGCGATATTTATGGCCTTGTCACCGATGGCTGGTACGGGGTTTCGGACTTCACGTACGATGCCGCTACCGGCACCTATACGCTGAAAGCAGGTATTCCGAGCAATTCCAGCATCACTTCCGTGACGCCACGCCCGGGTACCATCCGGTTCAAAGATGTGAACGGCGACGGCGTGGTGAACGACCAGGACAGAACGATCATCGGGAATGGCACACCGAAATTTATCGGGGGCCTGAACCAGGAATTCACTTACAAAAATTTCGGGTTGACCGTCTTTATCAACTTCCAGTTTGGCAACGATATCCTGAACGCCAACAAGCTGGAATTTACCAGCGGCTATACCACCAATACGAATATGCTGACCATGATGAACGACCGCTGGCGTTATGTGGATGCGCAGGGCAACCGGGTAACGGACCCGGCAGCGCTGGAAAAGCTCAATGCCAATGCAAAGCTCTGGGCGCCCCTGACCAGCCAGGCTTCGTTTTTTGCGCATTCCTGGGCGGTGGAGGATGGATCCTTTATCCGGCTGAACAATGTGACGCTGAGCTATACGATACCTTCGGCGATCACTAACCGGATCAAAATTCAACGGGCACGTTTGTATGTGACCGGCAATAACCTGAAAGTGTTTACAAACTATACCGGGTACGATCCTGAAGTAAGCACCAGGCGTGCCAGCTCCACGGCTGAAGTTACCCGTGGCGTTGACTATTCCGCGTATCCCCGGAGCCGTAGTTTTATTGCAGGACTTAATATAACTTTTTAATTATTAATCTCTTTTGATCATGAGAACGATCAGCTTTACAAATACAATTACAGCGCTGCTTGCGGTAGCTGTGACGATAAGCTCATTATCCTGTAAAAAATACCTTGAGTCCGAACCCCTGAGCGGGGTTACGCCCGACTTTGCCTTCGGGACCATCGACAATGCGACGAATACGTTATATGCAGCGTATGTCTACATGTCCGGCGACCAGGGATACGGTAACCGTCTGAGCGGCGTCTTTCCCTTCGATACCGACGAATCGATGAATACCAAAGGCCGGGACGACAACGGTGGCCGGGATATCGGGCGGTATAATATCCAAACCTCCAATACCCAGCTGGGACCTGTATTCGCACAGGGCTACCAGGGGGTGGAACGCGCCAATATCTGCATCTATTATATTCCGCAAATGACACAGTATACCAGCGGCAGTGCGGATGAACAAAAAGCGGCAAAAAGATTGTACGGAGAAGCGCTGGCCCTGCGTGCACAATACCTCTTTGAGCTGGTAAGGAACTGGGGCGATATACCGGTGCATTGGCTGCCTGCTGCTTTTGAGCCGGATGTGTACATTCCCAAGACCGATCGGGATACGATCTATGACCGTATCCTGAAGGACCTGGAGCTTGCCATACCTCTCCTGCCGTGGAGAACGGAGGCGGGTGTCATCAACGAGCGATTTACGCAGGGTGCCGCAAGAGCGCTGCGTGCAAGGATTGCCTTGTTCCGCGGCGGATACTCACTCCGGCAGAACGGCCAGGTACAAAGGGGCAGCAATCACCTGCAGTACTACCAGATCGCCCGGGATGAATGTGCCGCTATAATGCAGCGTTCCGATCAGCATAAGCTGAATCCCAGCTATAAATCGGTATGGAGAGATTATGTATGCGCGCACGGCTGGGAGCCCAACGGCGAGATACTCTTTGAAGTAGCCATGGCCGGCGGCGGGCAAACGGACAGCAAATTCGGTTATTATACCGGCCCCCGTTATAACAATATCGGTAACTCTGCCATAACGATCATGCCGACTGCTTTTTACCAGTTTGACTCCACAGATACGAGAAGGGATGTAAGCTGTGCTCCTTATAATATCAATACTAATTTTACACTGGTCCCTCAGCCCGCTACCAATATTTTTGACGGGAAGTTCAGGAAAGACTGGACGCAGAACCCTTCTTTTTTAACAGCGCCTTCTACCACGCAAACCTATGGCATCAACTGGCCGGTGATCCGGTTCTCCGATGTGCTGCTGATGTTTGCCGAAGCGGAGAACGAGATCAACAATGGTCCTACCGCTGCTGCCAAAGCGGCATTCGAGCAGGTTCGCCTGCGGGCTTATGGCGGCGATGCGGCCCTGATCGGGACTACGCCTGCCGGCTACACCGGTTTCTTCAATGCGATCGTGAAGGAACGGCTCCTGGAATTCATGGGCGAGGCCATCCGCAAGTATGACCTGCTCCGCTGGAACCTGCTGGGGCAGAAGATTGCAGAAACAAAGACCGCCCTGGCGGCTATGGCTGCCCGCCAGGCACCATACAACAATCTGCCGGAGTTTATGTATATGAAAAACACATCGGCTACCAATCCCGCCACGTTCACCACAACGACGGAATATGGCAACTCGTTTTACAAACCCGATCCTTTCGGTGGAACTGCTCCCACCGGTTACACACGGGTCAATTGGATACACAGCTCTATTGAGACATCGATCCTTTCGACTACAAGCACGACTACTGCCAATTACGCTTTTTTATTCCAAACCGGTAAAAGCGAATTGCTGCCCTTCCCCATCGGGGCAACAGACGCCAACCCCAATCTTAAACAAAATCCCGGATACTGATTTCGCTAAGCTATAAACCTGCTATATGAATACGTTATTCAACAACATGCCTGCCCGATGGTTTTTTGCAATGGTGCTGCTTGCT
Source organism: Chitinophagaceae bacterium (assembly GCA_040509055.1). Lineage (GTDB taxonomy): Bacteria > Bacteroidota > Bacteroidia > Chitinophagales > Chitinophagaceae > JAJKIP01. The sequence continues at coordinate 16,225 of JBEVLT010000248.1, read as the reverse complement.
GCCACGGTCGTTTCCTGTAAAAAGGAAGATGCCGAAAAACCGGTGCTGCCCCGCAATTTCAAACCCGGGAACATCACGGTAACGACTACCGAAACACAGGCCAAACTGGAATGGGCGCCTTCTCTTTTTACAACCGGGAAGAACGTAACCTATACGGTGCAGCTTTCTAAGGACTCTACCTTTCCGCAGGGTTCCATTCTTTCGGAAAAGAAGGTAGATACAACGACCGTCACCTTTACCGATGAGGTCATGACCCCGCGGCAGATCTACTTTGCCCGGGTGAAGGCCGATTCGCTGGGATCGACGGCGCAGTCCGGTTGGGTTACCAGCAGCCGGTTCGGTATATCAGGCGAGCAGGTATTTCTTCCGCTTTCCGTATCGGATATCATCGACAATGCCGTGTTGCTGAAGTGGAGGACCACGCCTGGTCTTGTCCGTATCGTCATCACGCCGCTGCCGTCGGGTACGCCTTTCACGGTAACCCTGACGCCCACCGATCTCACGGCGGAAAGAAGGATCATTTCCGGGCTTACCCCCAATACGCTCTATTCGGCGGAGATCTTCGATGCAGTCAAAAGCAAGGGATATCTTACTTTCAGAACGGCAGTGCCCCTGAGCGGCAATATTATCGACCTGCGGCCGATCACCGGCAGAGCTTCAGTACTGGCCGATACGCTGCCCCAGATCGCCGATGCAAGCACGGTGATCCTGAAGCGTGGCGAAACGTATGATATAGCTGCTACGCTCAACCTGAGCAAATCGGTGAAGATCATCAGCGGCGCTGATCTGACCAACCCCAACCAGGCGATCATATCGCTCCCCAGCAACTTTAACATTACAGCTGCCAGCAACATCGGCTTCCTCGACTTCCAGGATGTATCGCTGATCGCTACCGACTACACCGCCAAATACGTATTCAATATCAGCAATGCCTGCACCATTACCCGGATAGGATTTGAGAGCTGCCGCATCGAAAAAATGCGTGGCGTGGTGCGTTTGCAGACGGCTGTGATCAACGTGACGAATTTTGTGGTCAATAACTGTATCATCGATAGCATTTCCAACTATGGCGTTATCAATGTCGATAACGTGAACTGTGCCGTAGCCAATATCTCCATTAAGAACAGCACGATTTACAAAACGGAAAAAGTGGTAACGAGCAAGCAGAACTCCACATCCGTTGTCATCGAGAATTGCACCTTCAACGAAACGCCGTTTGGCAACAGCACCAGCAGCTTTATCGTGGATTATGGCGCGCTGAATGTGACCGGCGGCATCAATATCACCAATTGCATATTCGGCAAAGGAAAGCCGAACTCGGGCAATATACTGGTGAGGGATGTGCGGGCAGGAACCGGCACGTCGATCGGCTCGCTTAACAACTATGTTACTTCCGATCATACGGTAACGGCTAATCCCCTGGCTTCTGTGATCAGCTATGCCGGTACCTCGGTCGCCTTGTGGCAGGATCCGTTTAACGGCAATTTCAGGTTTGCGGACAACAACTTTGCAGGGCGGACCACGGCGGGCGATCCCCGGTGGAGATAAAGAGACCAGGTGTTGTTGGAAGACAGCACCTTTTTTATAACCTACTTCCTGGCGGTTAACCTTACAGTTGCTAACCGGCGGCGTTCAGGCCCCGGAAAGCCGGTATTATTTATGAAAAACAGGTATCGTTGTCTGATTTTTTTGGTGCAGGGCATACTTGCAGGACTATCCTGTATGTCCCAGGCCGCAGCAGGCGATAAGTTCGTTCCTGTTGCCTTTCCCGGAGCAGAAGGATTTGGCAAATACACCACCGGCGGCCGCGCTGGCCGCATATACATCGTTACCAACCTCGGTGACAATGGCCCGGGTAGCTTCCGGGAAGCCGTGGAGGCCAAAGGCAAACGGATCGTCGTCTTTGCCGTGTCAGGGACCATTCACCTCCAAACAAGACTTTTTATCAAAGGCGATGTGACGATAGCCGGGCAAACCGCGCCCGGGGACGGCATTTGCCTGGCCGATCATCCTGTCAGCCTTGGCGGAGATAACATCATCGTACGATACCTGCGTTTCCGCATGGGCGACAAATACCAGAAAGGCGGCATGGTGGACGGCAATGGCGGAGACGATGCTTTTGGCGGCACCCGAAAAAAAAATATCATCATCGACCACTGCAGCATCAGCTGGAGCACGGACGAATGTTTTTCCGTATACATGGGCGACAGCACCACGCTGCAATGGAACCTGGTGACGGAACCACTCAACTATTCCTATCACTTCGAAGCCGGCGATAAAGATTACGAACGTCACGGCTATGGCGGTATCTGGGGTGGGCTGCATACATCGGCGCATCACAACCTGTTTGCACATTGCGTCAGCCGCAATCCCCGTTTCAGCCGTGCCTGGGCAGAAGGAGCAGACTTCGTGGACTTTCGCAACAACGTGATCTACAACTGGGGCGGCAACAACGTATACGGCGGCGAAGGCGGGCAATATAATCTGGTAAACAATTATTACCGATACGGGCCTTCTACCAGCCAAACGGTGCGTGCCCGCATCGTCAATCCTTCGCGGCAGGAAAATCCCCCGATCGGGTTTGGAAAATATTATGTGGCCGGCAACTATGTAGATGATGCCCCGGAGGTAACGGCCAATAACCGGCTGGGCATTCACATGGGCAATGGCGGTACCGAAGCCGATAAAAACGAAGCGGTGGTCAGCCAGCCCTTTGCCGTGGTAGCGATACCCATGCAGCCGGCCGGTGAAGCCTATGCAGCAGTGCTGGAAAAAGTTGGCGCCAGCCTGCCGGTCCGGGATACAATGGATCAGCGCGTGATTGCCGATGTAAAGAGCAGGACGGGCCGCTTCATCGACGTACAGGGCGGCTATCCGCATGGTACCGAATACGAGCTGACCGTGCAGGCCTGGCCGGCCCTTCGTTCGTTGCCGGCCCCGGCCGATGCGGACAAAGACGGTATGCCGGACGAATGGGAAAAGAAGAGCGGGCTGAACCCCGGTGTGAACGATGCCGCCCTGTATACGCTGCAGCGGCAGTATACCAATATCGAAGTGTATATCAACAGCCTGGTACATTGATGCCGGCTGCTTACGAACAGCAATAACCAGGCTGCCCCGGGCAGCCTTTACTAACGATAGAACAAACGCTTATGAAACTTTTTACACTCCCCCGCAGTATCCGTTCCTTTCAAATGCCGGCGCTGTGCCTGCTGCTTTGCAGCCTGTTGCTAAGCCAGTTATCGCAAGCTCAATTGGTCGCTTTTCCGGGCGCGGAAGGCGCCGGGCGTTTTGCCACGGGTGGCCGCGGTACTACTTCGGTGCCTACCACGGTATATGAAGTGACCAACCTGAACGATGACAACAATCCCGGCAGCCTTCGTTATGCCGTATCGCAAAACGCTTCTTCGCGTACGATCGTGTTCCGGGTATCGGGCACCATTCACCTCACATCGAGGCTGAATATCAAGGCCAATACCACTATTGCCGGACAGACCGCTCCCGGCGATGGTATCTGTATTGCCGATCACCCGGTGGTGATCAACGGCGACAACGTCATTATACGGTACCTGCGTTTCCGCATGGGCGATAAAAACCAGAACGGTGGTATGGTGGACGGCAGCGGCTCGGACGATACGTTCAGCAACCTGGGCAACAAGCATATCATCGTCGATCATTGCACCTCGGGCTGGAGCTCGGACGAAGCATTGACCATCTACCGCGGCGACAGCATCACCGTTCAGTGGAGTTTTATTACAGAGCCGCTGAACTACTCCTACCACTTCGAAACCGGGGATGTGGACTTTGAAGAGCACGGCTATGGTGGTATCTGGGGCGGGCGGCATGCCAGCTTTCATCACAACCTGATCGCGCATGTGAAAGGAAGAGCGCCCCGCTTCGACGGCAGCCGTAACCTTTCACCTTTTACCGCCGGCCAGGAAAACGTGGACTTCCGGAACAACGTACTTTATAACTGGGGTTCCTACAACGTCAACGGCGGCGAAGGCGGCAATTACAATATCGTAAGCAATTATTACAAGTATGGCCCTTCTACCGCCACCGGCAATTCATCCGGTGTGGCGGTACGCTACATGATCATCAATCCCGGCAAACAGACATCGGCGCCGGTATTGCCGTATGGAAAATATTTTTTAACGGGTAATTATGTGGATGGCTCGACCGTCATCACACAAAACAACTGGCTGGGCGCCGCCATGAGCGGTGGTGTGCAGGCAGATACTACCCAGTCGAAAGTGCTGACTGCATTCGATCTGGGCCCCATCACCACGCATACCGCGCAGGAAGCCTATAACCTGGTGCTGCAATACGGCGGCGCCAGCCTGGTACGCGATACACTGGACCAGCGTATCGTAAATGATGTGCTGAACCGTACCGGCCGCCTCATCGATGTGCAGGGCGGTTACCCGCACGGTACGCCCTATGCTTCTACCGTGAACGCATGGCCCACGTTGAATGCAACAGCAGCACCTGCCGATACCGATCATGATGGTATGCCGGATGCCTGGGAAACCAGCCATGGCCTGAACCCCAACGATGCCGGCGACAGGAACGGTATTGCGGCCAACAACTATACTAACCTGGAAAATTACCTGAACGGGATCACGGAGGCGGCCACTGTTACAGCCACCGGTACGCTTAACAGCTTTACCCAAAATATACCCGCTGCATCCGCAGTGCAAACCTATACGGTATCAGGCACCAACCTGGCTGCAGCCATTACCATCACTCCGCCTGCCAACTTCCAGGTATCCGGCGATGGCGGCCTGACCTGGAACGGCAATGCTACACCGCTGAGCGTGCCGCATACAGGTGGCACGGTAGCTCCCAAAACGATCAGCGTGCGGCTGAATGCTGCGGTGGCTGGTCCTTACTCCGGTACGATTGCCAATGCGAGTACCGGCGCTGCGACCGTAAATATACCGGTAGCAGGGAATGCCTATGCTTCCACGGCGCCTGCCGGCACCGCGCTGGTGGTGGCGCAGGACGGCTCCGGTGATTACCGCACCGTACAGGCAGCGATCGATGCGGCGCCTGCCGGGCGTACCACGCCGTTCATCATCTTTATCAAGAACGGGAAGTACAAAGAAAAGATCACCATCCCTTCCAATAAGCCGTTTATACAACTGTATGGCGAAAGCGTGGCCAACGTGATCCTGTATTACACCGATGGCGCCAGCGATCCCCTGCCGGGTGGCGGCACGGTGGGTACACAGAACTCGGCCAGCTTTACCGTCAATGCCAATGATTTTGCGGCTTTCAATATCACGTTTGCCAATACCTGGGGCGATGGCACGCAGGCCGTAGCCGTACTGGTGAATGCCGACCGCGCCGTATTCAAAAACTGCCGCTTCCTTGGCAATCAGGATACGCTGTATATCAAAGGCAGCGGTACGCCACGCCATTATTTCAAAGATTGTTACATCGATGGCAATATCGATTTCATCTTTGGCAGCTCTATCGCGGTGTTCGACTCCACCGTCATCTATCCGAAATCGAGAACGGCCGCCGGCAGCTCTTACATAACGGCCGCCAATACGCCGCCGGGACAGGCATACGGGTATGTATTCCGTGATTGTAAGATACCCAACAATACCGGCGCCACAGCATATGTGCTGGGCCGGCCCTGGCAAAACAGCACCGGTTCTTCACCGCTCGCCAACAACAAAGTGGTATTCCTGAATACGATGATGGGCACGAGCATTGCACCTGCCGGATGGTCTGCCTGGGATGCCGGCACCAGCACCAGCCTGATCTATTACGGCGAGTACAAGAGCAAATACTTCAACGGTACACCGGTGGACATAAGCTCGAGGGTGCCCTGGTCCTTCCAGCTGAATGCCACGGAAGCGGGTTCTTATACCAATGCCAGTCTTTTCGGTTCCTGGGATCCCTGCACCGCAGGCGCTTCGGTCTGCGCCGTGCAGCCAAGGAATATTGCTATTTCCAATTTCCGCGGGACAAAAGGAACATCGAACAGCACCTTCGACTGGAATATCAGCTGGGCCATGAACCAACTGAAATATGAACTGTACCGTTCCGCTACGCGCAACTCCGGTTATACAAAGATCAGCGAGCTTACTGCCAGCAACGATACGGCCATCAACTTCCAGCTGACCGATGTGCTGCCTGCTGCCGGCACCTCGTATTTTTATTACCTCGTGGGCTCCAAGCCCGGCTTTGCGGCACATGTTACCGACACGGTAGAGATATCAGGTATACCCGTCATCACCACGGCCGGCATCATGCAGCCCTTTATCCAGAACGTGGGCACGCCTTCGTCTCCGCAAAACGTAACTGTATCGGGCGAAAACCTGGTAGCGAACGTGGTGCTGACGCCACCGGCTAAATTCGAGATATCTTCCGATGGAGGTACTACCTGGATAGCCAACCCGTCCACGATCAGCCTGGCCCCTGCTGCCAATACGCTGGCCGCCACCACCATTGCCGTGCGGATGAATGCGCCCGCAGCTGGTACCTATACGGACAGCATCATGCTGACGACTACGGGCGGCATTACAAAATATATCAGGCTGACAGGTACGGCTGCCGTACTATCGGCATCTGCCAATATTACGTTGCAGCACTGGCCGTTTACCATCAGCGGCAGCGACAGCGCCAATGTGCGGGCTACCGGTGTGCAGGCCAGTACGCCTGCATTCAACAAGCTTTATCTTTCCAATGGTACCACGGTGGCGGCCATACCGGCCTATTCGCCACAGTTCGGCCAGGCCTTTGGCACTACAGCCAATGGCGACGGCTCATGGGGCACCGCATCGGGCGGACCGGGTGGCAACCTGAATCGTACGTTTTACGAGCAATTCACCGTCACAGCCACCAGCGGTTATGATGTGATGGTCGATTCGCTGTATGTCACCAGCGCCTTTTACAACACTTCCAGCAATACCAAACTGGCAGTCGTTTATTCCAAAAGCAATTTCACTACGGACTCTTCTGATGTATTCACTATTCCGGGTGGTTTTGCCAATTCCATTGCCTTACTGAACCAGACAGCTGGACCCACCCAGCAATATGCTTTATCCGTCGCAGGCTTGGGAGGCATTACCCTGCACCCGGGGCAAACCCTGACCTTCCGCTTCTATTTCAGCTGCGGCAGCAGCAGCGCGGGCCGCTATGCCATGCTCAAAGATGTGAAAGTGACCGGGAAATCAACCAGCCAGGCTGTGCAGGGGCTTGTCCAGCACTGGCCGTTTAACCTCAGCGGGTCAGACAGCGCCAATGTGCGGTCTGCGGGAGTGACAGCCAGCACACCTTCTTTCAACAAGCTGTATGTGTCCAATGGCACCACGGTAGCTACGATACCGGCTTACTCACCCCAATTCGGCCAGGCCTTTGGCGCTACGTCCAATGGCGATGGTTCGTGGGGCACAGGGTCCGGAGGCCCGGGTGGCAACCTGAACCGTACGTTTTACGAGCAATTCACCGTAACGGCCGCCAGCGGCTATTCCGTCAGGGTCGACTCCATACTTGTCACCAGCGCTTTTTACAATACCGCCAGCGGTACCAAACTGGCCGTGGTGTATTCGAAAAGCAATTTCACCAGCGACTCGGCGGATGTAAGCACATCACCCGGCGGATTTGCCAATTCCATCACACTGGCCAACCAGACGGGCGGACCAACCAACCAATACAAACTGGAAGTGGCCGGTACTGCCGGCGTCACCCTGCAACCGGGACAAGCATTGACCTTCCGCTTGTATTTCAGCTGCAGCAGCAGCACGGCCGGCCGCTACGCCATGCTGAAGGACATAAAAGTGATCGGGCTGGTATCACCCGCTGCAGGTCCCTCGCCTGCTATCGCAACGACAGGTACACTTACGGGCTTTACGCAAACGATCGGCTCACCTTCAGCAGTACAAACGTACACGGTGGCCGGTACCGGGCTGACGCAAAACATTACGATCACACCGCCGGTCAATTACGAGGTATCCGCTAATGGCGGTACTACCTGGTTCAGCAATGCTTCTCCGCTGGTACTGGCACAAAGCGGCGGCGCCGTAGCCACTACCACCATATCGGTGCGGCTGAATGCAACCACTGCCGCTAACTACAGCGGCGACATCACTCATGCCAGCACAGGTGCTACGACTATGAACGTGGCGGTGTCGGGTACCACCCAGGCTGCTTCGGTGATCACGACCACCGGTACGCTGACTGCTTTTTCACAAATACTGGGCACACCCGCTGCCGTACAAACCTATACGGTGGCCGGTACCGGACTGACGCAAAATATCACGATCACACCGCCTGCCGGATATGAAATATCCAATGACGGCGGCGTAACCTGGCGCACCACTGCATCGCCTATCGTATTGACACATACGGCCGGTGTGGTGGCGACCACTACCATATCGGTACGGCTGAATGCCGGGGCGCTGGGCACTTACAACGGTGCGATCGCGCATACCAGCACAGGCGCTGCTACAGTCAACGTGAATGTAAATGGCACCACGGTGCCTGTGCCCTCGATCACAGTAACGGGTACGCTGACTGCTTTCTCGCATACGGTGGGTACGCCATCGGCTGTGCAGACCTATACGGTGGCCGGAGCCAACCTTGGCGCGGCTGTAACCATCACGCCTCCGGCCGGGTTTGAGGTATCGGGCAACGGCGGCGGCACCTGGGCTACCAATGCAGCCCCGCTGGTGCTGACCCCCACGGCAGGTACACTGGCTGCTACGACTGTGTCTGTTCGCATGAATGCTGCGGCGGCCGGTCCTGCTTCGGGTAACATCAGCCATACGAGCACCAATGCCCCTGCGGTTAACCTTGCTGTCAGCGGCAATGCCATACCCACACCGCTGATCACCCTGACGGGCACACCCGCCTCGTTCACGCAGGTGCAGGGCAAGCCATCGGCCACGCAGACATTTACCGTATCCGGCGCCAGCCTTACCGGTACGATCACCGTAACCCCGCCGGCGGATTATGAATTTTCCACCAACGGAGGCGCCAGCTGGTCTGCTGCGCCTGTTGTGCTCACTCCGGCTTCGGGTACTGTTGCCACGGCTACCGTCAGCGTGCGGCTGAATGCTGCGGCACTGGGCGCTCATTCAGGTAATATCACCGCTGTCAGCAATGGCGCCGTGACCAAAACCATCGCGTTGACCGGCTCCACCATTCCCAAACCGCAGATCATCGTGACGCAGAGCCTGGGCACTTTTGAACAAACCACGGCTACCGCCAACCCGGTACAGAGCTACACCGTGTCCGGTACCAATCTGACCGGTAATATCGTGATCACGGCGCCGTCTCTTTTCCAGGTGTCGGGAGATGGGGTTTACTGGGCATCTTCGCTGACCCTCCCACGCGTCAGTGGAGCAGTAGCTCCCACTACGGTACGGTTACGGCTGAATGTGCCGGTTACCGGTATGTTCTCCGGTACGCTGGTGCATGCCAGCACCGATGCCGATACGGTTAATGTCATGCTCAACGGTTACAAAAGGGTGGCCGAAGAATACAGCGTATACCCCGTGCCGGCGGTCCGTACCATTTTTGTAGCGCATCCCATTACCTTGGAAAAAGCGGTGCTGACCCTGTATAATGCCTCCGGCCAGGCGCTGGCTACGTACAGCACGCAGCCGAATACGATAGAAACGAGCATCAATATCTCGCAGTTGTCGCAGGGATTGTATTACCTGGAGTACAGGCTTGCCGACAGGAAAGTGTTGCTGAAGTTCATAAAGAACTAAGGTTGAAACTTACCGCTGGTCTGCCATTCCTGGTCAAAGGAGGGCAGACCAGTTTTTTTAAAACAGAGGGGGCGCTGCCCGTGAAAGGAACAGCGGGTGATCGTCGTCTTATGCAAACGAAGAAGTATCGATATGAAAACAAAAATGATCGTTTTGCTGGCAGCCTGTGCATGGTTGTCTTCCTGCGCCGCACAAAATAAAACAGTCGTCCCTCCGGGTGGCGAAGCGGTTGCCATCGCATTTCCCGGCGCCGAAGGATTTGGTAAATACACCACGGGCGGCAGGGGTGGCAAAGTAATGGTGGTGACCAACCTGGACGACAAAGGCCCGGGCAGTTTCCGGGAAGCTGTGGAGGCCAAAGGCAAACGGATCGTTGTCTTTGCCCTGTCGGGCACCATCCACCTCGAAACCAAGCTTCTTATTAAAAGCGATGTGACCGTAGCGGGCCAAACCGCTCCGGGCGATGGTATCTGCCTGGCCGATCAGCCGGTCAGCCTCAATGGCGATAACATTATCGTTCGCTACCTGCGTTTCCGAATGGGCGACAAATACCAGCAAGGCGGTATGGTAGATGGTAATGGCAGCGACGATGCCTTTGGCGGTGTTCGCAGGAAGCATATCATCATCGATCATTGCAGCATGAGCTGGAGCACCGACGAAGTGTGTTCGGTATATGCCGGCGACAGCACCACCCTGCAGTGGAACATTATTGCGGAGCCACTGAATTATTCCTATCATTTCGAGAAAGGGGACAAGGATTACGAACATCATGGATTTGGTGGTATCTGGGGCGGTCGTCACCTGTCTGCCCATCATAACCTGTTTGCGCATTGCAATAACCGCAACCCTCGGTTTGACGGCACGCGCAACAGCCCGGAGGAAAACGTGGATTACCGGAATAATGTTATTTATGACTGGGGTATCAACAATGTATACGCCGGCGAAGGGGGACAGTATAACCTGGTGAATAATTATTATAAATACGGGCCTTCTACCAGCAAAAGCTCGCAGTACAGGATCGTGAGCCCGGGCAAATGGGAAAAACCGGCGATACCATACGGCCGGTTTTATGTAGATGGGAATTATGTGGATGGTGCACCGGATGTGACGCAGAATAATCGCCTGGGAGTAAAAATGGACAAGGATGCTACGGATGCAGAAAAAGCAGCTGTTATAGCCGATGCCGCTTTTGCCATTGTGCCTGTTTCGACAGAGGCAGCCAAAGATGCTTACGAATCGGTCTTGCGGCAGGCAGGGGCCAGCTACCGGCGGGATACTCTGGATGCGCGGATCGTACAGGAAGTGCGTACACGTACCGGTCGTTTCATCGATGTGCAGGGCGGCTTCCCGCATGGTACGGCCTATGAGCTCACGCTGAGTGCCTGGCCTGCTCTTCGTGCTTTGCCTGCGCCTGCGGATACGGACCGGGACGGCATGCCGGACGAGTGGGAGAAAAAGAATAAATTGAATGCCGGTGATGCTGCCGATGCCGCTGCATATACGCTTCATCAGCAGTACACCAATGTTGAGGTTTATATCAACAGCCTTGTGTCAACCCATAAGTAATAAAGATGAAGAAGCTGGTATCCTGTCTGCTGCCTGCTGCGCTGTTGCTGGTGCTGGCCGGCGCCAGGCCTGCCAAAAAGAAGATCACGGTCTGGCTGATCGGCGACTCTACCATGTCGGTCAAGGATGTAAAAGCCTACCCGGAAAATGGCTGGGGAATGCCCTTTGTGTATTTCTTCGATTCGTCGGTGACCGTTGACAACCGGGCGCGGAATGGGCGGAGCACCCGTTCCTTTATGGAAGAAGGGTTGTGGACTCCGGTGGTCAACCAGCTGCAGGAAGGCGATTATGTGTTCATCCAGTTCGGGCACAACGATGAAGTGCCGACAAAAAAGACCTATACCAAAGAAGAAGATTTCAGGAACAACCTGAAAAAATACATTGCCGATACAAGAAGTCATCATGCGAGCCCGGTATTGCTGACACCGGTAGCCCGCCGTAAATTCGACAGTACCGGCCATATCGTGGAGACACATGCGGTGTATGCACAGATCGTGCGGGACGTAGCCAAAGAAGAAAAGGTACCCCTGATCGACCTGGCGGAAAAAGGCAAGGCGCTGTACCAGCAGATGGGGCCGGACGCGTCACGGTACCTGTTTAATTACCTTGCGCCCGGCGAACACCCGAACTATCCTGCCGGCAAGCAGGACGATACCCACTTCAGTGAGCTGGGCGCCCGGAAGATCGCGGAGCTGGTGCTGGCAGACATCAGGAGTCTGAAGCTGGAACTGGCAGACCGGATCGTGGTGCCGGTGACGAAGTGATCGATCGAAACATGACAGGCCGGTTTCCTTCACGCTTCATTTGCGTTACGGCGTCCATATATTTGAAATGCCACAGGCAGGTTAAACCCCGATAATTTGATCCAATTCAAAAGCCGATGAAGAAGCTCTTGTTTTTTACCGTGATGCTGTGCCTGATGGCCGGCGCAGGCCTTGCCCAAACCAGCAATCCCGCGCAATACAAATACGTATTTACCGTAGCTAAGGATGGCAGCGGCGATTACAAATACATCCAGGATGCCATCGATGCCATGCGTGCTTACCCGCTGGCGCGCATTACCCTGTATATCAAAAACGGGGTGTACAATGAGAAGATCGTGCTGCCGGCAGACAATACGGACGTGACCTTTATCGGTGAGGATGTGGAAAAGACGATCATCACGTTCAACGATTATTCCGGCCGGGGACGGACCAACACCTTCACTTCCTACACGGCAAAGATCTCGGGCAACCGCTTTGTGGCGCAGAACATCACTTTTGCCAACTCTGCCGGACCGGTGGGACAGGCCGTGGCGTTGCATGTGGATGCAGACATGGCGGTATTCAAGAACTGCCGGTTCCTGGGCCACCAGGACACGATGTATCTGACCGGCGAAAATTCCAGGCAGTCGTTTATCGATTGCTATATCGAAGGCACTACCGATTTTATCTTCGGGCCGGCTACTGCCTTGTTCCAGGGATGCACCATCCGCTGCAAATCCAACTCTTATATCACGGCAGCCAATACACCGCAGGGGAAAAAGTACGGCTTTGTTTTCCTCGATTGCCGCATCATCACCGATTCGGCGGTGAAGAAAGTGTATCTCGGTCGCCCCTGGCGGGCTTATTCCAATACGGTATTCCTGCGGTGCGAGCTGCCGGAAACCATTGCCCCGGAAGGCTGGCACAACTGGAGCAACCCGGAGAATGAGAAAACGGCTTTTTATGCAGAGTATAAAAATACCGGCGCCGGAGCTGCCACGGGTAAACGGGTAGCCTGGAGCCGGCAACTGACCGACCAGCAGGCCCGGCTGTATGTGCCGGACACCATCTTTGCCCGGGCGAATGCGAGCCGGCCGGATGAAGCAGGCTGGTACCGCGGGCAGACCGGTAAAACATTCGAATGGCCTTCAACCAGCAACAAATGAAAAAAATAAGGTGCAGTATGGTGCTGCTGATCCTGGCCGGCTATGTGCAGGCACAGGAGTTTATTCCGTTATGGCCGGCAGGAAAAAAGCCGAATTTCAACGGCAGGGCTGTCACAGACACGCTGTACAATGAACGCATCTGGCGGGTAGGCACGCCGGGCATGTATGCCTTCGTGGTACCGAAGCAGGAGAACAATGGTACGGCTGTGCTGATCTGCCCGGGCGGCGGCTATGAGCGGTTATCCCATTTGTACAACGGCTTCAACCTGGCGCGGTGGTACAATACCATCGGTATAAGCGCTTTTGTGCTGATCTACCGGCTGCCGCACCAGCAGGACCTGCAGCAGCGGGAGCTGGCTCCCTTGCAGGATGCGCAGCGGGCCATGCGGCTGATCAGGGGCAACGCAGGCAAATGGAACATCCAACCCGATAAGATCGGTGTGATGGGTACCTCGGCGGGCGGGCATGTGGCTACCATGCTGGGCACGCATTTTACGGATGTAGCGGCAGCCGGTGATTCGCTGGATGCGTATAGCTCACGTCCTGATTTCATGATCCTGCTGTCGCCGGTAGTGACGATGGGCCGTTATGCGCACCCGGGCAGCAAACGCAACTTCCTTGGCCCGGATACCACGCAGGCGATGATCGACTTGTACTCGAATGAGCGGCAGGTGTCTCCGGCTACGCCGCCGGCCTTTATCGTGCATGCGCTGAACGATAGCACGGTCAACGTGCAGAACAGCCTGTCGTTTTACACCGCGCTGCTGGAGAATAAAGTGAATGCCAGCCTGCATATCTTTCCGCAGGGCGGCCACGGCATCCGCCTCGATGGAAACCCTGGTTCTACCGATCTTTGGCTGGAACTGCTGGAATTGTGGCTGAAGGAGACAGGGTGGGTGGTGCCGCTGGGGTTTAAATAGCTGCTGTGACTTTAAGCATATACTATGTATAAGTACCCCGGGTTTGAGGAAAAAATAATTACTGTGTTTAAGCCAATTATTGAGAAGTATCAATTCGAACCTAAATTTTTATCTGCAGACAGTTTTAGCACTTTGCATTTGGAAAACCCATATTGTATAATTCGATTTACATATGATATTGGAGAAGTAGGATGTGTTTTTATTAATCCACGCACAAATACTAATGCTGTCTATCCTGCATATTCCGTCTTGGAATACTTGTTTCCAACGGATAAAGAAAACTTTAGGTCTGCGGATTGGGATGTTGATGTTCAGGTTCATCATTTTTTTCGTCTGATTGAAAGCCGGCTAAGAAATGTTTTAAATGGAGATTTTTCCTGGACGGAGGCATATCAAAACAATAGCCGGCTGATCAGTAGCCGTATCGCGTTTGTAATGAATAATTTCACACATAGCCATAGCATTGTTCAAAAATTCTGGAATGCTGATCCTTCCTGGGAGAGCGATTTGGATGCGTATTTATTAAACCATGGATTGAATAAGTAAATAACCATGCAAACTGGGTGTGCGATAATCATGTTGGCCGATACGCCGGAAGACAAGGTAGTGATAATGACTTTTTCAGATGAGATCGCTCCTCCGTAAAACTTCTTTCATGAGTGATCGGGTAATGTAGCCATAGATTTGTGAAACCTGCTCGGTCTGCAGTATTTATCTTATGCTATGGAAAAAACCTTGTAAACCATTTCTCATGATTGGTTGTGTCATTCCATCGCCCGGGAATTGCCTATTTTTAATCTCCAATTCCAAATATGGCCACCACTCCCATCCATACCGCCCTCTGCTCCTTCGGCATGAGCGGCCGCGTCTTCCACGCCCCCTTTATCACGCTGCATCCCGGTTTCCGGTTCTACGGCGTATGGGAACGCTCCAAAAACCTGGCACAGGACCTATACCCGGACGTAAAAACCTTTCGTACTTACGAAGACCTGCTGGCTGACCCAGCCATTGAGCTCGTGATCGTCAACACGCCCAGCTATACGCACTACGGCTATGCCAAACAGGCCCTGCTGGCCGGCAAGCACGTCATTGTGGAAAAGCCGTTTACCGCTACCGTAGCACAGGCGGAAGAACTGGTGGCCCTGGCAGCGCAGCAACAGGTGCAGCTTTCCGTATTCC
This sequence comes from Chitinophagaceae bacterium, assembly GCA_040509055.1. GTDB lineage: Bacteria > Bacteroidota > Bacteroidia > Chitinophagales > Chitinophagaceae > JAJKIP01. Next base: position 920 of record JBEVLT010000248.1, on the reverse strand, counting down.
AGAACCGGCGCTGGGACAGCGATTATAAAACCGTAAAAAAGATCGTGGAGGAAGGCTGGCTGGGCGAGATCAAGGAAGCCGAGTTTCACTACGACCGGTATAACCCCGCCCTGAGCCCCAAAGCCCACAAGGAGACACCCGGCCCCGGCGCCGGCTGCCTGTACGACCTCGGTCCACACCTCATCGACCAGGCATTACACCTCTTTGGCGTGCCGCAGGCAGTATTTGCCGATCTCGCCATCACTAGGCCGCAATCGCAGGTAGATGATTATTTTGAAATACTGCTGTATTACCCAATCTTTCGTGTCCGGCTCAAATCTGGCTATTTTGTACGCGAAGCCGTGCCTTCCTTCGTGGTACATGGCGCCAAAGGCTCCTTCCTGAAGCCCCGTGCCGATGTGCAGGAAGCGCAGCTGCAGGCCGGCCACCAGCCCGGCGGTGATGACTGGGGCACGGAACCGGAAAACGGGCGCGGGCTGCTCCATACGGAAAAGGACGGAACGGTGATCAAAGAAACACTGCCTTCCCTGCGCGGCAACTACGGCGATTATTACGAAGGCGTGTACCAGGCGCTGCGTCATGAGCAGCCTATGCCGGTAGCTGCTACAGATGGCCTGCACACGATCCGCATCATCGAAGCGGCTTTTGCCAGCAGCCGGGAAAGAAAAGCCATCGGATTATCGTCATATCCCCTGCCGCATTAATTTTGATCGTTATCAGGCAGGTGCAGGATAGTCGGCGACCCTGAATAATGCACCTTCCCATTTCAAAACCGTTCAATATCCGATTGCAAAGCCAATGAAAAACAAACAAAGCTACCTGCTGCCCTTCATCCTCGTCACCAGCTTATTCTTCCTGTGGGCCTTCCTGCACAACATCAACGGGATACTGATCCCGCACCTGAAAAAAGCCTGCCAGCT
>JBEVLT010000247.1:0-4025 GCA_040509055.1 Chitinophagaceae bacterium | reverse complement strand
ATTGCCGGGTCTTTGACAGCGTACTGTAGATTAAACAGCTGTTCTGTTATTGATTTCTATGATCCGCAGCTGATGCAGCCATCCTGCATAGTGCAGGTGGCCCCGTCGGTTTGCGTGGGTTCCACATCAGTTTCAGTGGCGGCAGGCGATGCAGTCACTTTGGGGATCACCGGGTCCATGGCCTGCGCGGCCTGTTTTTGTACGGTAAACTGTACCGCTTGCGTAGCCGCCTGCGTACGCAGGTAGTACATGCCGGTTTTCAGTCCTTTTTTCCAGGCATAGAAATGCATGGAGGTAAGCTTAGAGGTCGTCGGTGTATCCACAAACAGGTTCAGCGACTGCGACTGGCAGATGAAGGCACCCCGGTCGGCGGCCATGTCGATGATCGTACGCTGCTTTATTTCCCATACGGTCTTGTACAGCTCTTTGATGCCGGCCGGTATTTCTTTGATCTGCTGTACGGAGCCGTTGGCGGCAATGATCCTGTTCTTCATGTCGTTGTTCCACAGGCCCAGTTCCACCAGGTCTTTGAGCAGGTGTTTGTTCACTACGATAAATTCACCGCTCAGTACCCGCCTTGTATAGATATTGGAGGTGTAGGGTTCGAAACATTCGTTGTTGCCGAATATCTGCGAGGTAGAGGCTGTAGGCATCGGCGCCAGCAGCAGCGAATTACGTACACCGTATTGTTTCACTTCCTCTTTCAGCGATGCCCAGTCCCAGCGGTCGGTCGGCGTTACGCCCCACATGTCGAACTGGAAGATGCCTTTTGACACCGGTGAACCGGCATAGGTTTCATAAGCACCGTCTGTTTTTGCCAGGTCTTTGCTGGCGGTCATGGCGGCAAAGTACATGGTCTCAAAAATGTTTTGATTGAGCACTTTGGCCAGCTCGCTTTCAAAAGGAAGGCGCAGCAGGATGAATACATCGGCGAGACCCTGTACGCCCAACCCGATCGGGCGGTGCCGGAGGTTGGAGTTTTTCGCTTCTGTTATCGGGTAATAGTTGTTATCAATGATACGGTTCAGGTTTTTGGTGGCCTGGTAGGTCACTTCAAACAGTTTGTCGTGATCGAACCGGCCGTTGATGACGAAGCGCGGCAGGGCAACGGAGGCCAGGTTGCAGACTGCTACCTCGTCCGGGCTGGTATATTCCATGATCTCGGTGCACAGGTTGCTGCTCTTGATCGTTCCCAGGTTTTGCTGGTTGCTTTTGCGGTTGGCGGCGTCTTTGTACAGCATGTACGGCGTACCGGTCTCGATCTGCGAGTCGAGGATAGCGAACCACAGGTCCTGCGCCTTGATGGTCTTCCTCGCCCTTCCTTCGGCTTCGTACTGTTCATACAGTTTTTCGAAGTCAGCGCCCCAGCATTCGCTCAGGCCCGGTGCTTCGTTGGGGCAGAACAGGCTCCAGTGGCCGTCGGCTTCCACCCGTTTCATGAACAGGTCGGATATCCAGAGCGCATAAAACAGGTCCCTGGCCCGCAGTTCTTCCTTGCCATGGTTTTTGCGGAGGTCCAGGAAGCTGAACACATCGGCATGCCAGGGCTCGAGGTAAATGGCAAAAGCCCCCTTGCGCTTGCCGCCGCCCTGGTCTACGTAGCGTGCCGTATCGTTGTACACCCGCAGCATCGGGATGATGCCGTTGCTGGTACCGTTGGTGCCGCCGATATAGCTGCCGGTGGCCCTGATGTTGTGGATGGCCAGGCCGATACCGCCGGCGCTCTGCGATATGCGGGCGGTCTGCTTCAGCGTATCGTAAATGCCCTCGATGCTGTCTTCTTTCATCGTCAGCAGGAAGCAGCTGCTCATCTGCGGTTTGGGCGTGCCGGCATTGAACAGGGTAGGCGTGGCATGGGTAAACCATTTTTCGCTCAGCAGGTGATAGGTTTTGATTACCTCTTCCACGTCGTCTTTGTGTATGCCCACGGCTACGCGCATGTACATGTGCTGGGGCCGCTCGGCAATCTTTTCGTCGATGCGGAGCAGGTACGATTTTTCCAGCGTTTTGAAACCGAAATAATCAAACCCGTAATCCCGGTCGTAGATGATCGTGCTGTCCAGCAGGTCGGCATGCTGCTCGATCACTTCCATTACATCGTTTGCGATCAGCGGCAACGGCCGGCCCGTTTTTTTATCGGTGTACTGGTGCATTTTCCGCATGGTGGCCGAAAAACTCTTGGTGGTGTTCTTGTGCAGGTTGCTCACGGCTATGCGCGAGGCAAGCGTGGCATAGTCCGGGTGGATAGTGGTCAGTGACGCTGCCGTTTCCGCCGCCAGGTTGTCCAGTTCCGTGGTCGGTACACCGTCATAAATGCCTTCGATGGTTTTCTTGGCCACCTCGTGTACATTCACCAGCGGGCTCAGGCTATACGATAGTTTTTCGATCCGTGCCGTCACTTTGTCGAACTTGACGGATTCTTTTTTCCCGTTTCTTTTTATTACAAACATGCTGCGACAATTGAAGGGGTTAGTAAAATAGGGTGTTGTATATAATCAGAAATCTTCGTCTGTAGAGAATACCTGTTCGTCCTTGCTGGCCATTACGCCGGATTTCTGGTAATCGCCCACTCTTTTTTCAAAGAAATTGGTCTTGCCCTGCAGGGAGATCATTTCCATGAAGTCGAATGGGTTGACAGCGTTGAATATTTTTGAATACCCCAGCTCGGTCAGCCACCGGTCGGCTACGAACTCGATGTATTGCTGCATCAGCCGGGCATTCATCCCGATCAGGTCTACCGGCAGTGCTTCGGTAATGAATTCTTTTTCGATGGCCACGGCATCGGCGATGATCCCTTTTACATGTTCTTCGGTCAACCTGTTGTTGAGCATGCTGTAGAGCAGGCAGGCAAACTCGCAATGCAGGCCTTCGTCGCGGCTGATGAGCTCGTTGCTGAAGGTGAGCCCCGGCATCAGGCCCCTTTTTTTGAGCCAGAAGATGGAGCAAAAGCTGCCGCTGAAGAAAATACCTTCCACGGCTGCGAAGGCCACGAGGCGTTCGGCAAAATTTCCGTTTTCGATCCACCGCAGCGCCCATTCGGCTTTTTTCTTTACCGCGGGTACCGTGTCGATGGCATGGAACAGCCGGTGTTTTTCGGCGGCATCTTTTATGTAGGTATCGATCAGCAGCGCATAGGTTTCGCTGTGTATGTTTTCCATCATGATCTGGAAGCCGTAGAAGCACCGGGCCTCCGGCAGCTGCACTTCGCTCATGAAGTTCACGGCCAGGTTCTCGTTCACAATGCCATCGCTGGCGGCAAAGAAGGCCAGCACATGCGAGATAAAATGGCGTTCGCCGTCGTTGAGCGCAGACCAGTCTTTCAGGTCGCTGCTCAGGTCGATCTCCTCGGCCGTCCAGAAGCTGGCCTCATGGCGCTTATACTGCTCCCATACCCGGGGATAATTGATCGGAAGGATCACAAAGCGGTCCTTGTTCTCCTTCAGGAGTACTTCGTCGTTGTATTGCATGATAAGATAATTTCAATCTTGCCGGCGAAAGAAAAGAATAGCGTGCTGAAAGCCGTCAGGGATGCGATAGCGCCTGTCAGTATCAGCTTTTCCTCCGAAAGCATTGTTTACCAAATGTGCCTGATGCCGGCAGGTCTTCTGACTCGCTCCGTTGTTTACGCCTTCCCGTTGTGATACAGTGGCGTGAGAGTAAACAACCTGGTAAGGAGCTTACAGCTACGGGGATAGTTCCGGTTTTCACGGATTCCCTTTTAATCCCTGCCCTGAGGCAGGGAACCAACGTCAGGTTGTAAAATAATAACAGAAACTTCAAACGGGCACAGCTTGTTATGCACGTAATGTTGAAAACATTTATAACCCGCTGGTGCGGGGTATTTCAGCCGATCCGGAGGGAATGTGGCGGGGAATAAAGCTGCAAAAAAGCGGCGGCCTTATGAATTTGTCTTTAGCACCTTGTCTATCCTTTCCATGATCCTGCTTGCGTCTTTGGTGCTGATGCCTCTTTTTACATTCATGTTTTTTAAGTACCGGCAATATGAGAGTTTGGTGTTGATGTTG